>NZ_JBXAFO010000003.1:0-418543 GCF_058793255.1 Rhodococcus sp. MPR-R1B | reverse complement strand
CCAGCAGGGACTAAATCCAAGCCGGGTGGTGAATTTTCGTCCGACGATCACCGATCACTTTTCATCCGACGTTGACAAGCGGCGTGCGATCGAATACAACACCAGAAGAAGGTGTAGTCAGCAATTGCAGTGAACGACGAAGCTGCGCACGGTAATCATCAGCCGAGGGTGGAAACTCGAACTCGCGCCCCTCCTCTTCGAGCACGAAATACGGTTCATCGACCCGAATATGCCCCGCGAGGCGGCCACACAACTCGTCGACCAGCGTGCTCTTGCCGGTCCCGTGCGGGCCGGATACTCCAATACGCATTAGTGGGGCCCTCTCGAAGAAAGTTACGGAACTACTCGTCAGTTGAGCACCCGTCGACCGCCGGCTCGATACCGACCCCTGGATGCCCCGACCCGTCGACAATTCTCGTTGCACCTCGGTCGAGTCGTACTGAGGGTATCGAGGTGAGATCGGATCACCGTGGTGATCTGCTCGGAGTCGGTGGGCATCTTCGACGACTGCCTGCTCTCGGTAGTGGGATCTGCTGAACTGATCGTGCATCCTGAGAGCAGCAGTGCTGCAAGGGCTCCGCCGAGGAGGATCGACTCCACCGATCGCCGGCGGTAGTGGTTTATGGGTGGATTCACCGAAACTCCTTCATTCGTGAACATGTTGCGCCCGGAAAGTCATCCAGCCGGCGGCCAGAAGACAAATGCGGCGGACAGCAGAGCAAGGGTGAGGACCGCGGTGGCATTGGCGGCGCGAACAAAGACGTACTGCTCCGCATCCTCGGTGCCGAGACACAGCGGGGTCAGCTGCAAGGCCAGCGACAACATCCCGGTACCGAGCGCGCCGAGGGCGAACAATTGTCGAGCATCCATCATCGGTACCCAATCCCGTTGCAGTCCAAAGGAACAACGAGCTGGTCACATGCGCGAACGTAGACTCGGCGAGAGTTCTCCGCACCAGCGGCCGAACTCCTGAACCGAGGATGCAGTCGAGAAGCTGCAGGGGGAGATTTCAGCATCTGGTGAGGACTCCCCGGCAAAATGCGACACAAAACGTCGCTACTTCAGGTGGTTGGGCCGAATCGCAATCCGCGGAGCAGTCGGCGGTAGGAGAAGCGGTCGTCCCAAATGCGAAGCAGGCCGTTTGCGAATGTGTAGTGGCCGTCTACGTCGAGGTGCATGGCGAACCATCCGATGCGGATGATCTCTCGTCGCCGGGAGGACACGGTGTTGTGGTCGGTGGTCATCGTGAGCACTTCCACGACCTCGTACCTGGTGATCAGGCGAGAGACGATCGTGAGCGCCAGTTCGACGCGTTTGCTTCCACGCACGCTGGGCAGGCCGGTGTTGCGCCATTCGATGTCGGGATCGACGAGTGCGCGCACGGCATCGGCGTCCATTTCCTCCAGTGCGATCAGCAGGTCCACCACCCGCGATGTCAGTTGATCGTCGTTCAACAGGTACTCCGGTCGTCGAGAATTGTGTTTTCTCATCGGTGGATTCATGTGGTGACCGTCAGGCAGGGACTGTTGCTCCGCGAAACGCACAGGAGCATCTTGCCGGCGGCGCGCTCGGCTGGGCTCAACGAATTGTCACGATGATCGACGTCGCCGTCGCTGACGTGGACCATGCAGGTGCCGCAGAAGCCCTGACGACATGAATAGGGGGCTTTCGGGTTCACACGCAGCACCGCGTCCAGTGCGGTCTGGTCGGCGGCGACATCGATGACCTGACCGGTGCGAGCCAGTTGGATGCGGAAGGGTCGTCCATCGACGACCGGTGCGGCGGAGAAGCGTTCGGCGTGCACTTCCACACCGGGCTCGTTGCGCACACTAGCTGTGATCGCGTCTATCATCGGGACGGGACCGCAACAGTAGATCGCGTCGCCGCTGCGCACATTCGGCGGGAGAAGATCGTTCGCTGCGGGTAGGCCGTATTCGTCGTCGGTGCGGATGGTGACCCGATCACCAAACGGCGACAATTCCTCGAGGAACGGTAGTGTGCGGCGCTCGCGACCGACGTACATCAGCGACCAATCCAGGCCCATGCGCTCCGCCTCGCGGACCATCGGCAGTATCGGTGTGATGCCGATGCCACCCGCCACGAAGTGAACGCGCTTCGCGCGCTCGATTCGCCCGGTTTCGACGAACCCGAATGCGTTGCGTGGACCGCGAACGCCGACGACGGTACCGACTGGCAACTCGTCGTGCACCTCGTTCGATCCGCCGCCACCATCAGGAATCCGGCGTACCGCGATCCGGTAGCAGCGTCGATCGGCGGGATCGCCGCACAGCGAGTACTGACGTATCCGTCCCGAGGGCAGGTACAGGTCGAGGTGTGCCCCGGGATACCACCGTTCGAGGTCGCTGCCGTCAGGTGCTCGCAGTTCGAGACTGACCACGTCGTTGTCGGTGGCCACCGTCGTGCGCTCCGACACCGTGAGCGTTGTCTTGTACTTGTCGATCCGGTTTTCCGGTGGCTCGTCGCGATGAATCAAGACCGCCAACTTGACCTGCGTGGAGACCAGGACATCCAGAATGCGCAGAATCGAGTCGCGGCGCTTGCCGCGACGTAGGTCGACCGGGATCTCGCGGGGGGCCGGCCACCGCTGTGTGAGTTCGGGCGCGTTGGGTGTCATGTGTTGACCCGCTTGGCCGCTGGCGATTGCGCGACGTAGGCGAGGGCCTGGGCGGTGGACCCCACACTGTCGGGGTGAAATCCCGGCACGAACGTCGACACACCGCTCCAGAACCATTTCGATACACCAGGCACCAGTCCGCGGCGTCCGGCGCGGACGAATTCCAGTAGCAATCGTGGATAACCGATGTTCGGCGTGTTGGGGTCGTTGCGACTCAGATACATCGCAGCACGGAGCAACCACCCCAAAAAGATTGGCCACGTGATGATCATGGAGATACAGCGGCGAAAGTAGCCGACTCCGAAGTACGTGGCGACCTCGTGTGCCACGGCACGATGCTCGACCTCTTCGGCCCCATGCCACCGATAGAGGTCAAGCATCTGCGGATCCGCGCCGAATTTCTCCAAGTCCGCGTTCAACGCCCAGTCGCCCACGAACGCGAACATATGCTCCGAAGACGCGCAAATCCCGAGACGCTCGATCAGACGCTGCCGGATGGCCCGCGGATCGGGGTCGTCACCGACGCCCAAAGTTCTACGGAAGAAATACTGCATCTGGCGGTTGAACGGGGCCGGGTCGATCCCGTGCTGTGTGAACACCTGATTCATGACCTCGTCATGCGCCTCTGCGTGCAGCAGTTCTTGACCCATGAAACCGAGCATGTCCTCGCGAAGCTTCTCGTCGTGCACGTCCGGGAGGGCCTGCTCGAAGGCCTGGATCATCATCCGTTCGCCCTCCGGGATGACGAGGTTCATCGAGCTGAGGAGGTATGAGGCGATCGGCTCGTTCGGCAACCACACCAAAGGCGCTTTCTCCCAGTCGAAATCGACTCGCCGCGGACGGATCGCTACCCGGCCGGGCGGTGCGATCGGACTCTGTGTCAGTCCACTCGTAATTCGCATGACCACTCCTCATTCATAAGTACTGCTGCGTACTTATGAATGAGCATGGCGATCTACCCTTGGCTTGTCAACACCGGACTACGAAGGGTCGGGCGAGAGATCCAGTACCCGTTCAAGGAAGGACATGATCGGGGCGTGAAGATTCATGTACGAATTCGACCCGTCAACCACCTGGCGGTAGAACAACTCGTTGCAACCGCCGATCGCCGCGAGAAACACTTCACGCCCCGGGGCTTCTGAAGACTTGGACGAGTAGCCGACGAGCAATGCATCGGCGAGCAGTTCCACGTACTCGTTGCGCTTCGCCACCCCGGCCGGGCCGGCCACAGGTAGGTCCACCACCCAGGCTCGCACGAACTCCGGTTCGGACGAACACGTCTCGAGATACTTCTCGATGACAGCCGAAAGCTGTTCGTGTAGAGATAAATTGGCGGTCGAGCTTTGTGTCGAGGTGATGTTGGAGACGATCACCTCGATGCCGGCGTCGATCGCCGCGATCAAGCACGCTTCTTTGCTCTCGAACTGCTTGTAGAAAGCTTGACGAGACACCCTGGCACGCCCGACGACATCGGCGATCGTGGTCGAGGCGATCCCCTTCTCCGCCGTCGACGAGATCACCGCACGCAGAATGCGATCGCGTTGCGCGTCTTGGACCTCGTCCACAGCCAGTCGGCCGCGGCCACGCGGCAACCCGGGGAGGTCACGATCGAACGATCCAGCCAGCCTGCGCATACCGAAATCGTAGCCCGCCTGGCGCCATCGGTTCTCTCGCTCACCACGTCTGTGGACCAACAGCCATGCGAGTGGACCGATGTCGAGTGGAATTGCCCCCGTGGTGCTCTGAGGCAATCTCCCATCGCGACACGGTTGCGTCCAGTTCGTCGTTTCTCCGTGGTGGGGCTGCTCCCTGTGACGAGTCCAGCCGTGGTGCGGCGGAGGGCATCGAAAAGCCTCCTGCATCGACGAAGGCCGTCCGCTGTATTGCATGGTCGTGGAGTGTTGCCTCGTGGAGTGTGAGCACGGGTGTGACACAAGCGTTCAGGCCGTCGAAGACCTCGACCCAGGCGTCGCGATCGTGTGTGGCGAAGGTTCTGCCGAAGCGTTCGGACAAGTCGTCCCAGTTCGATTGGTCCCAGCGATTCGGCAATGAGGCGGGATCCAATCCGAGTCCGAACACGAAGCGGTCGTAGTACACGTCTTCGAGGGCCCCTACCGCCATGTACCTGTGGTCTGCGCACTCGTACGCGCGGTAGAACGGGGCAGATCCGTCGAGGAGGTTGGTTCCACGACGGGCTGACCAGCGGCCGGCATGCTGCCACGATCGGACGAGCGCAGTCAACGAACTGGCGCCGTCGACCATCGCTGTATCCACCACCTGGCCTCGGCCAGTGCGTTCTCTTTCGTGCAGCGCGGCAAGTACTCCTACGAGCAGGAACATCGATCCGCCGCCGAAGTTCCCGACGTAGTTCAGCGGCGGTGACGGCGGCCCGGAAGCCGGTCCGAGCTGTTCGAGCGCGCCCGAAAGCGCAAGGTAGTTCAGGTCGTGCCCGGCTTCTCGGGCCATCGGTCCCTTCTGGCCCCAGCCACTCATTCGGCCGTAGATCAGCCCCGGATTGTCCTGCAGGCAGATCTCGGAGCCCAGGCCGAGCTTCTCCATCGTGCCGGGCCGAGAGCCCTCCATCAGGACGTCCGCTCGGCCGATCAGCCTGCGCACCTTGGCGAGATCTTCGGTCTTGGTCAGATCTGCAGTGAGTTCGGTCCGCCCTCGGAGCATCCCCGCATTCGCATCGTCGATTCCGTCATCTGCTCCCATCGAGATGGGGCGCACGATGCGCACGACATCGGCGCCAAGATCTGCCAACATCAGACCGGCGTGCAGTAGCGGCCCTATGGCCTCCATTTCAATGACCCGGATACCCGACAGCGGCCCGCCGTGCACTCCGCCGGTGGCTTCGTCCTGCATGATCACCCTCGCGCGGTCGGAGTCGGGACCGACTCGGAGCGTGCCGGCTCGGTACGAAAATCTGCCGGGTCGACTCGGTAGGTCATGGCCCAGTAGTCGTTGATCCGCCACGGAAGGACCGACACGACGCGACCGTCCGGGTTTCGGTACCAGTTCTCCATTGCCGGATGGGTCCAGACCATCTGTGCGTGCTGTCGGTCGACGGCCTCGTTGTATCGATCGTTGACCTCGGCCCGGCACTCCATCGCGCCGAGGTTTTCCGATTGCATCAACTTCAAGGCATCCATGATGTAGCGGACCTGACATTCCAGGATCGTGATGAAGCTCCCCCCATGTCCCAGGCCGGTGTTCGGTCCGGTCATGACGAAGAAATTGGGGAAGTCAGGAACTGTGATTCCCAGGTAGGCGCGCGCGTCGTGCTCGCCCCAGATTTCTCCGGTGGACCGGCCGGATCGACCGACGATGTCCATCGGGTAAAGAACGCGCACACTGTGGAAACCCGTCGCCATGACAATGACGTCCAGCTGGTGCTCGACGCCGTTCGTGTCGACGAGTCCAGAAGGTGTCAGGGCGTCGACTCCGTGGGGCACCAGTGTGACGTCGGGCTTACGAAGCATCGTGAACCAGCCATTGTCCAGCAGCATTCGCTTACCAAAGGGCGGATAGTCCGGAAGAGATGCCTCGATCAGATCTGTTCGATCACCCAGCTGATCGCGGAGATAGCGTTCGTAGAACTTGCGATGACCATGGTTGGTCGCATTGATCGAGGCGCTCGGCTCTGGCCAGTCGGGGTCGACCTGGAGGGACGAGTACACCTTGTCGTTGAAGATCCACGACAGACGCGCCCGGTACCACTCGCGATAGCCGGGGATGTTGTCCATAAGCCAGTGGACGCCGTCGTCGATGGTCGTGAAGTAGTCGTCGTTCGGTGCGATCCACTGTGGTGAGCGCTGGAAGATCGTCAGCGATCCGACACGATCCGCGATGGCCGGGCCGATCTGCATAGCACTGGCTCCGGTACCGACGATGCCCACTCGCTTTCCGCGGAGCGACTCGGGATCGTCGAGCTCGTTCGGCCACTCGGCGGAGTGGAAGAGGCGACCACGGAAGGTCTCGATTCCCGGTAGATGCGGGATCTTCGGACGATTGAGCAGACCGACCGCGCTGATCAGGATGGGAGCCTCGAGGGTCTCCGGCGCCTCACCTGGTCGCTGGACGGACACACGCCAACTCTGTTTCGACTCCTCGAACTCGGCGCGCGTCACCTCATGGCGGAAGCGGACATTGCGCCGGATGTCGTTGGCCTCCGCAAAGTCCTCGAGATATCCCTGAACCTCGTCGCGCTTGCCGAAGTGGGTCGACCAGTTACGAGGGAACGACGAGATCGAGTAAAGGTGGCTCGGTGTATCAACTCCGGCGCCCGGATAGCGGTTCTCCCACCATGATCCGCCGACGTCGTCGTTCTTCTCCAGGATCACGTGAGGGATTCCAGCGCGGGTGAGCTCGACGGAGGCCAGCATCCCCGCGATGCCGGCTCCGATCACGATGGCGTGGAGTCGCTCGTCGCACTTGGCGGTGGCAGGCTTGATCTGCGGACCATTGACTATCTCCGCCATCATCGGCGCGAAGTCCGGCGGCACGGTCTCGCTGCAGGTGAAGTTGAGGATTCGCTCGACTTCCGAGCTGTCCAGCGTCCGCCGGGACGGCTCGTCCAGCGTCCACCAGCGTTCCACTGCGTCGATCAACGCGCTCCGGATTTCGGACTGAACGTCCTCCGGAAGTCCTCCCGTGGAGTTGTCATCCATGCCCCGACTGCGCGTGGGTTGATAGCGGGGTGCCACCCACCGCTCATCGGCGGTCAGCTCCAGCAACACGGCGAGCATGGTCGGAACGTTGCCCCGTAACACCGCCGAACGCAGGTGGTCACGGTCCAGGTCAGTGACGATAGTCATGTCATGCAGGCTAACAGTCGTTAGCGACACAACCAAGTGTGATTTCGATATTCCCATTGTTGCTTGGAAACTCTGCTTGACCCGCGTGGATGCCGATGACAGTATGAGCCACATCATACTAACCGCGGTAAGCATTCAGGAAGTTGAGGAACCATGGATCTGTCGACAAGTGTCGAATCGGATGCCACTGATGTGCGACGGAGTTCAGGTCCGCTTGTCCGATCCCTCACAGCGACCCAGTCGTCACCGCTAGGGCGAGCGACGTTGGGCGACCAGCTACGCCGCCACTCGCAGAGTCGATACTCGAAGCCGGCGATCGTGTCGTATGCCCCAGGTGGTCGACGCACCGTGACCACCTACGGTGCGCTCAATCAGGATGCCAACCGGGCATCCCACATGTTCCTCGGACTCGGTGTTTCCCGCGGTGACCGGGTCGCCGTGATGGCCCGCAATCGCGTGGAGTCGATAGTCGCCTACTACGGTGCTCTCAAAATAGGGGCGGTGTACTCCGGCATCAATGTCCTTTTCGGACCGAACGAAGTGGCTCAACAGATCGGGCACCTCGAGCCCGCGGTTGTGGTCGTGGCCGCGGAATTCCTGCCGGTACTGGAAGAAGTGCTGGCGGGACTCGGTACCCGCCCCGAAATCATTGTTCTCGACAGCACGGACGAGTTCGGCGGCCACTGCTTCGATCAACTCCTCGAGTCCTCGTCGCCGACAGAGCCGGATTGCGATGTCGACGAGCACGATCTCGCAATGATCGTGTACACCAGTGGAACCGAGGCGGCTCCGAAGGGCGTCATGCTGCCGCATCGCAACTACCTGGTCTCCACCGCACCTGCGTACACATGGGGACTGCGATGCCTGGACGATGACGTCTGGCTCTACGTCATGCCATTCCACACTATTGCCGGAATCGGCTCCCTGACCTCGCTCCTGCTATTGGGAGCGACGCTCGTGCTCCCGGCCAGCCTCGCGCCTGCCGACGCTTTGCACATGATCAAAGCGGAGCAGATCACCGTCCTGGCTCAAACCCCGACGTTCTTCATCTCGCTCGCAGATCATCCTGACTTCGGTCCTGAGACTGTCGGGACCATCCAGCGCTGCCTGACCTACGGAGGTCAGGTCTCGCCGCGAACGGTGGACGCATGGCACCACGCGGCGCCCGCATCGGTGTGGGGCACCTACTGGGGTCAGTCCGAGTTGACGCAGTTGGGCTCCGTCGGCTGGTTCAAGCGACTCGAGGACATTCCCGATCAGGATCCGACCTGGATCGGCAAGCCTGTAGGCCATCTCGAGGTCAAGGTGGTCGATGCCGACGGAAATGAAGCAGAGCGAGGTGAACTCCTCTGTCGCACGCCGTCGGTGATGCTGGGTTACTACAAGGATCCCGAGAAGACCGCCGCTGTCCTCGACGGTGGTTGGGTCCACACCGGCGACATCGTACGTCGCGATTCGGAGGGCAACATGTTCTTCCTCGATCGCAGCAAGGACATGATCAAGACGGGCGGCTACAACGTGTCCTCGCAGGAGGTCGAGCGCGTACTACAAGCCCACCCCGAGGTGTCGCGCGCCGCCGTCGTGGGACTTCCGGACGAATACTGGTCCGAGGCGGTCACAGGCTTCGTCATCGTCATAGACGGCAGCGACCTCACCGGCCAGGAGTTGCGAGACCACTGCAAGACCGTGCTCGCAGGCTATAAGGTTCCAAAGGCGATCAAGATTGTGGATGAGCTGCCCACGGACCCTCAGGGGAAGCTGCTCAAGAGAGAACTACGCCGCCTGTATGCAAAGGACTGAAACGCTGAACATCGATCCTGCCAGCAGCGCGACACCCGGATCCGGTCGACCACGGCTTGAAGGGCTTCCAAGCAGACGTGACGACATACTGGCCGCGGCGGCCGAATACTTCGCGGATCAGGGCTACCACTCGGCAGGCATGCGTGGCATCGCAGATTCGGTGGGAATCAAGGGCGCGAGCCTCTACAACCACTTCACCTCGAAAGAGGAGATCCTCTACGCGATCGCGCTCAAGATGACTCGGGACCCGGTCGAGGAGCATCTACTTGTCCTCGACGAGACTGGAACTCCGGTCGAGCGACTCACCTCACTGATCGATGTTCATCTGCGGTATTTGGCGATGAACAGGGTCGAGCATCTGGTAAGCCTACGAGAGATCTCGGCGCTTACCGACGAACACCGTATGAGGGTGCTCGAGTACCGCAAGTACTACCAGAGGCGTGTGCGCGATGTGATTGCTGCCGGGGTCCGCGCCGGAGAGTTCGAGATCGCCGACCCACAGCGTGCGGCTGTTGCGGTGCTCGACCTCATGAACGGCGTGAGCTGGTGGCTTCGAGACGACCACGATATCGAGGCGCTGGTGGCAACCTACGTGGATTACATCGTCGTCGGAATTCTCCGTCACCGTCCCGGAACGCAGAGTGGTAACGGCGGTACGCCCAGCTGACGGTTACGCCCGTTCAGCCCGAAAACAAGTGATCCCCCTCCACCCGACGTGGAGGGGGATCACTTGTTTTCGAGCTCGATCAGAGTGCCCGCCGCAACAAAGGAACCAAAGCATCCGGATTCGCGATGGGGTTCGGGTTGGTCCCGCACCAGATGTCCTTGAACGTGTACGTAGCCAGACTGGGGAGGTCGTTTTCGGTCAGCCCGACTTCTCCCAGCGATCTCGGCATGCCGAGCCGCCGAATGAGCGAGTCCGCCAACTCGTGTGCGGGCGTTTGCGGCGCACCCAAGGACGCACTGATCAGCGCCTGGCGATGCTCGTTGACTTCGCGGTTGTACTCGAGCGCGAAGGGCGCCATGACGCAGGAGGTGTACCCGTGTGGGACGTTGAACGAACCGCCGAGTGCATGCCCGACGGCATGGCTGACGCCCATGTCGAGGCCTGCGACGATCGCGACCATTGACGACCACGCACCGACCTGGCACATCAGACGCGCATCCACGTCGTCGGTGTTCTCCTTCACTCGGACGAGTCCTTCGGAGAGCAGTCGTATGGCATTCATCGCCATCCCGTCGTAGTATCCGTTCGATTCGAGCGAGCCCAGGGTCTCGAAGGCGTGGTCCAGTGCGCGAACCCCGGTCGACAGCCACAGCCACTCCGGAGTGTGCAGCGTGAGTGCAGGATCGAGGATGACAGCCTTCGGGGTCATCGCCGGATGCAAGTAACCCTCTTTGACGTTGCTCTTCTCATCCGTCGACCCGGCCAACGCGTTGAACTCACCTCCCGCCAGGGTCGTGGGCGCCACCACTACCGGGATCTTCGGGGCGGAGAAGGTGGGGGCGGTCACCGATGTGTCGGGATTGACCTGCAGGTGGTAGGCGTCCATTTGCGATGCCTCGCGAACTCCGTGCTCCAGAGTGATTGCAAGGATCTTCGCCAGGTCCGTCGCCGATCCGCCGCCCACGCACAACAGCATGTCCGGATCGGCGTCGGCAGCAACTCGGGTGGCAGCAATGACGTCTTCGCGCGGTACATGAGGTCGAACCGCATCGAACAGTCCCACGAATCGATCACCCAATGCCTCGATCACCCGAGCGATCTCGTCGGTCTGCGAGTTGAGCGTCCCGCTACATACGACGAAGACTCGGTTCGCCCCGAGCAACTCTGCTTCCTGGGCCGCGGCCTCCGCGACCGGAGCGCCAATGCGGACTCTCTCCATGGACGGCAGAGAGACAAGTGATGACTGCACGGCAATACCATCTTTCTTTCTTGATCCTCAATCCACCACGACGTCGTCAAGAGCGCTCAGCTCTCGCTCGGTCTGTTCAGGAGTGGGATAGAGCGTGGATCCGGCGCTGGGAAATGTCTCGCACCCCGTCGCAGGCTAACAGTGGTTACCCTATAGGAGATTTGTGGCGCACGCCACAATCGTTTGTCTTTTGGCCAGCGGAACCAGAGGGCGAGGTTAGTCCGTGGGCGTCAATACTGACTTGATCTGCAGTTTTTCAGAAATCTTCATGGCTCTCGGCGGCGCGCCGTTGCATCTCCAGTGGAGGGCGAGAATCGGTTACGGTGGATTCGATCCCCAAAAGGTCGAATTACCTAACCGCCGATTGCCTAATTTCGGGAACAGCTGCGTGATGACGCCTGGGTTGAGTACTGGGGCTGTAGCCATCACTGGCACTCTGGTGACGGACGCCGAATCCAGTGCGCACCCTTCCCTGCACTCAGGTGCATGGTGTCGACGGCGCGACATGCATCGACTTCGCCGTGGAGAAGCGCCTCGACCTTTCCTTGGTCAGAACAGCTGCACTGTGGTGAACAATTATCGCGAGGTATGCCGCGGGTCGATCCGGCTGCAAAGGGAGTTGGCATATCGGGGACGAAGGTTTCTTCTTCCGAGATTCACTCCGCCGAAGCTGACCATTGCAGTCGGTCCGGCAAAGTTAGTCGAGACCCTCGGCTTCTGCTGGGGCTTCGAGACTGGGCATACCCACGGTAAATCCGCTGCCGCCGCACGACGCGAACTGTTTCTTCGACTGGATGGACCGTCAGCTAGAGGACATGATTTTCGGGGTTCGATTACGTGCGTATCGAAAGGAGGTGCTGCGTTGTCTGCGTGAGCAAGGGGGCACCGAAGAGGAGAGCACGATGATGTTGCGTCACTTCGGTTCTGAGAGCGCGGTGCCACATCGGCAACCACCCTTCTGCTTGCCGCGCCACACTCGCCGGAGGCTCTGGTCGTGTCACTCGCCCTCGATCAATGGATCTTCCAGTTCGAGAAGCGCGACCTCGTCCGGATTCAAGTTTTCGTTCGGATCCACGGATCGGGTCAACCGGTCGTTTGGACCCAATTCGTCTGGCGCCTGGATGATCTGAAGACCTCGTGCCAAGATCTCGACTCGTCCACGGTTCTCGTTGCTCGTGAGATCTGCTGCGAAAGCAGCAGCTACGGCGTCGCGTGCCAGAGCCTCCGCCAGGTCCCAATCATGGATGTAATCCTCGACCGAAAGGTTCGCTTCTCGCCGGCTCAGCGCGGCCGAAGTGCATCCTTGAAAGTAGAGAGCGACCAACTCCTGAGCGCCGTCCCACTCCGCCTCCAGGCCGAGGGCTACCGTGTTCTCCCGCAACGCGGATCGAAGGTCGAGCGCGTCAGCTGCTCTCATCGGGGGTGACGCGCGCACCTTGCTCACGTACTCCTCGAACCCGATCACGGCGACAGTCCCGACGACATCGATTACTGCGGGCCAATTCGGCCCCAGATGGCTGGCGAGGTCGACGTCCGTGATGGTTGTCGACTCGATGTGCCGGACAAGCGAATCGAGCGAACGATCTGCGTCGTCGTAGAGTCCATCTCGTTGCGCCTGACGAAGCCACTCCGCTTCTGCGACTATCGCATCTCCGGGAATCGAACCGGCGTTCTCGAAAGCTTCATCAATGGATAGCTCAGTACCGACAGCGACTTGGGGCCCCCAAGCCGCTCCGTTGACTCGCAAGAGCTGCGCAGCAGTCTGTACCACGTTCGTCAAACGAACCGACGCGTCAGAAGAGCGACGCAACGTAGCTGCATCGGGCCTCGACGGGATGGGTTCACACGCTGGATTGTGCCGTCCACGTTCCGCTTTCGTGATGGTCTCTTCGATATTCGCAGAGGATGGGCGTGCAGCGAAGATCTTCGATACACCGATAGCACCAGCAGTAGCCACAGCGATGATCAATCCCGCTGCAACGAATTTCGCCCTCCGGGTCGGTACCGCATGCATGCTCTTGATTCCCCTTCGGTGTGCCCCGGACGATGCGAGCGAAATATCGGATTCTATCGCGAACGCTATCGGGCTCGTGGGACTTCAGTATTCGGTCAAGCGCAAGATTGTTGCGGGGATCGTAGCGCCATAGGGACTAGGTGCCTTGAAAGGGTTGTGAGACGACTTCGACGATCGCACAGTCGGGACGGGCGCGCCGGGCTCTCGTCCTTGCTGTATGCAGTCGAAGCCAAGAAATGTCGGGGGACGTAATGGGGGGAGCTGCTGTGGGCCGACGGTGATGTTTTGGTAGCCCCATGGCCACAACGTCGAGTAGATCGTGTTCGGTGCCGATCAAAACCTTGCGGTTGTTACTCTGATGACCGCAAGCAATTCGGAGTACACCTCCTTTCCTCGTCCTGACGTCAATGATCGTCCGGATGCACCCGAAACGATCGAACGGCGATGACAAGCCGCGAGGCGATCGCGAAGAGCTCACCGTCACCGCACGACGCATCGAGGACGAGGTATCGGCGGCATGCGGGTCGACGAGCGCAACGGCAGGGGTCATGCGCGAAGGACTGGCCGACTGTAGCGCTCAGCGGGTTCGGACGTAGTCAGGCGCTGACCGGGTCCAGGAGGCCGGTAAGCCGTCCGGCAATCAGTGCTTCGGCCTCTGTGACAATTCGTTCCACCAATTCACCCACTGTGGGGATGTCGTGAATCAATCCTTGCACAGTCCCAGCCGTCCAGATGCCAGCCTCCTGGTCGCCGCTGTCGAACACCGCTCTGCCCCGCGCACCGGCAACAAGATGTCGAACGTCTTCGAATTTGCCACCACTGGAGAGAATTTCGACAACTTCTCGGCTGATGCTGTTGCGTGCTACCCGTGCGGTATTGCGTAGTGACCTGAAAATCAGTTCCGTGTCGACCTCCGAGGCAGCGACTATCGCCTCTTTGATGTTGCGGTGAATCGGAGACTCCTCGGTGCACATGAACCGGGTACCCATGTTGATGCCGTCGGCGCCGAGCGCGAGGGCCGCCACTAATCCTCGCCCATCGGCAAATCCACCGGACGCGATCATGGGAATGCTGATCCGCTCTGCTGCTGCAGCGATGAGGACGAGACCCGGTACGTCGTCTTCCCCTGGATGCCCGGCACATTCGAACCCGTCGATGCTGATGCCGTCGACGCCGAGGACTTGGGCTTTGACCGCGTGGCGGACGCTGGTGCACTTGTGGAGAACCTTGATGCCTGCGCCGTGAAAGTGCGGCAGATGGGGCGCGGGAGACGATCCAGCTGTCTCGACGACTTTCACTCCGCAGTCGATGATCACGTTGCGATACTCATCGTAGGGCGGAGGTGTGATCGTCGGGAGGATTGTGAGGTTGACCCCGAAAGGTTGATCGGTGAGCTCGCGCGTTCGGGATATTTCTCGGGCAAGATCGTCAGGTGTCGGCTGTGTCAGGGCAGTGAGCATGCCGAGCGCGCCGGCGTTTGCAACTGCCGCTACGAGTTCTGCTCTCCCCACCCATTGCATGCCGCCCTGCACGATTGGGTGGCGAACTCCGAATGTCTCGGTAAATGCGGTGGTCAGCACTGGACATCTCCTCGATGGTGCATGGCTATCTGTTTGTCAGTTACGTTGGTGCAAAGTCAATTTCGACCCGAACGGCGCATTCAGCGCGTCGATGTTGTCCACTCGTTCAAGGCCGGAACCTGTGAAAGTTCAGTTCGTGCCATCGGAGGTTCGGCGCGATAGGGCATGGCAGGCGTCAAATACTGTTCGCCATGTTCGTTGGTGCCGGGGATGAAGGTACGGTTCGCAATCACATCGTCGGCGCAAATTACCTGGTCGTAGTCACGCACAACTGCGGCAACCACTCCGGCCGCAGTGAGATGCTCTACTGCCTCAGCGGCGCTGCGGTAGCACAGCTGCTTCTCGATCGTGGCGACGAGGTCAACACGGTTTTCCACGCGCAGCGCGTTGGTGGTGAACCTCGGGTCGTCGGCCAACTCGGGTAGGTCGATCGCCTTGCACAGTTCGATCCATGCGCGCGGTTGGTATCCGCTGATCACCAGCTCGCCGTCGGCGGCGCGAAAGACGTCTGCCGCCGGTGCGACGCTTGGTTGTCCGTTCCCTTTGCGACTCATGGGCTTTCCGGATACCTGCCACTCGATCCAGTTGGCGGTCTGCAAGTGGATTGCGACGTCCAGCAGGGAGACTCGGACGGACGATCCTTTGCCGGTGCGCTCACGTCGAAGTAGCGCTGCTAGTGCCGCCTGCGCGACGACATAGCTCGTTGCATGGTCTATGACCGGTGCGCCCACACGTTGTGGTGGGCTATCCGCCTCACCCGTCACCGACATCAGTCCGCTCTCTGCTTGCGCAGCGATGTCGAGCCCCGCGCGGGTGGCGGACGGGCCTTCCGCCCCGTACCCGCTCACCGAGACGGCGATGATTTCCGGTCGCAGGCGTTGGAGTTCGGTAGAGGAGAATCCCAATCGATCGAGGGTTCCCGGGCGAAGATTGTGCAGCAAGATGTCGCTCGATGCGATCAGATCCCGAGCTCGCTGCAGATCGGCGGAGTCTTTGAGGTCGAGGCAGATTGAACGCTTTCCACGGTTGTACCCGTAGAAGATGCCGCGCGCGTAGTCGGCGTCGATTTGTCGGGCCGGTTCACCGCCGGGGGGCTCGAGCTTGATGACCTCCGCACCGAGGTCGGACAACTGCTGCCCGGCGCTGGGTATTGCGATCAGCTGACCGATCTCCACTACTCGGACACCTGCCAACGGCAGGTCTACTTCGTCGGTCATCGAATGATCTCCACATGAGGCGAAGTGACATCCTCAGCGGGCTCCAGGCAGCGCGCCAACAGAATTCCTTCGGTGTGGTTGCAGGGGTTCAGTCGGTTTCTGTCACCTTCTGCTCCCCCGATTCGGATCGTCACCGTTCCATCGTCATTGCGTTCGAAGTGTGCGTCGTTGAGGTTGACGGTGTGGTCGCGGTACTCGAAGGACTCGAACCAGTGGTTGTACAGCATCACTCCGAAGTAGGTGCAGTCCGGGAGAGTGAATGTAATATCCACGGCAGTAGCGTCTTTCAGTGACCACCAGCCGGCAACGTATTGGTTGGAGCTGGTGCCGTAGAAGTCTCCCCACCCTCGCTGCTCCGAGGTCACGCGAATCTCGTTGGGAGACTGACTGAGTGTTTCGATGAGCTGAAGACTGCGTCGAAGGCTCACGTCCATGCCACGAGCAAGTTTCGTGAGGCGCTGGGTCAGCCACGCCGTGTCGAGATCGGGGCGTGCACCAGGCGGCGGACCGAGGCGCTCGATGTGGAGAACAGGATCGATCTCCGCGTTACGCGTCTTGTGATACACACGAACTACTACGTCGAAGCAGCGCTCATCCAGCCGAATGCCGCTGCGCCCCTCCAGCTCTTGTGCGACGAAGATCTCGAAGTTGCCGTCCGCGTCACACACCTTGTCGTCGATGACGATGTTGTCGGCGACCCGGTCGGTCCCAGACGCGCCCACACGATTGGCGAGGACGGCGACGTAGGGCACTGTGCCACGGTTACCGTGAATGCGATATGTCTCGTTGGGGTCGATCATCGCAGTCCAGTAGTCGACGTCGATGCCGTCTCCCCAGAACTTTCGCATCGGTGACATCAGGGTGAAGAGTTCAGGCCGGAGCACGTCTTGGCGCTCGATGTTCATCTCGGCGAGGTATCCGAACAGGCGAAGTGCGTGCCGTACACCTTCGGCGCTGTCCAGCGGCGATCCGGTAGCGGCAGCGGTCGAACCGAATGTCGCAAGGCTGTCGGTGACTGCAGACCAAGCCTCGGTGAGCTGCCGGCGATCGTGCTGGGACTCGGATTGTGTTGACTGGTCAGTGAGTTGTGTCATCGTTTCTTCTCTCTCGTGGTAGACGAACTGGATTGTGTATGGGGGCGTTGGTCAGCAGAGGGGGTCGAAAGGGACGTCTGCGTCGGACTTGCCCGAGGTCTGGTTGTTCACCCATCTGACGTTCTGGGTCCATCGGTCGGCCGAAATCTGCACAGGCCAGAGGCTCTTCTGCGAAGCCCACACCTGGTTGGCTTTGTCAGCAGGAACATTCATTCGCTCGGTGAGAAGTTGAGCTCCTGCTTGCTCGTTCGCGGGATCGGCTATCCACCCTGCTGCGGCCTCGAGCGCCGCACACACGGGGGCAGCAGCATCGGATTCAGCGAATGTGGCTGTCGTGACGAGCACCGTGCCCAGGCCGTATGAACTCACGCCGTCAGAGCCCACCGGGTCTACTTCTGTAATCGCCGTCATCGGAATTCCTTGAGCATCGAATACGGCCTGGCTGGCAGCGGTGAGAACGGCGGCATCTATGTCGCCCTTTCGTGCGAGTGGTATCTGACTCGCGGTGGGTGCCGCTGCGATGAATTGCACCGTGGAGGCGTCGATGTTTCTCTCTGCGAGAAGCTGATTGACGAATTGCTCGGCCGCGCCGCCACGCGACGGTATGGCGATCCGCTTGCCGGGCAAATCCTCGATGGTGGTGATGCCGCTGTCTTTCGTCACGGCGATGGCAAGATCGATCGACCCGTAGGGGGACAGTGGCCGCAGACTCTGCCCTTGCTCTATGGCCGGCACGACGGTTCCGGGTGCACCGACCGCGAGATCGGTTGTACCGCCGATGAGACCGCTGATGAGTTCGGGCCCGTTCTTTCCGTCGATGAGCTCGACGTGGAGGCCTTCCTTGTCGAACATTCCTTGTTGGACAGCGACGTAGACAGGCAGGGACAAAGCACTCGCAGGGTAGACCCCGATGGCGACGCTACCGTCGTTCGGACGCCCTCCCCCTCCACACGCGGAAAGCAGTAGGGCCGCTGCAATGACTGTGCCGACAAAAGGTCGAAGTTTCATGGGATTCCTGTTCCTTGATGGCTGGGCGCATCAGAAATCAAGCTGAGTTGGCTGGGCACATCAGTGGTCGAGCTGACCACGCAGCCGGTTGAAGATTTCGATGTATCGAGGTTCGGCGGTGAGGGTTTCGAGTTCGCGGGGGCGTTCGATGTCAATGCTGACGTCGTCGATCACCCGGCCGGCCCCGAGCAGCAGAACGCGGTCGGAGAGACAGATGGCTTCGCCGAGGTCGTGGGTTACGAAGATGACCGTCCGGCCTACCTGAGATTGCCAAAGCTCGAGGAATTCTCGCTGTACTTCGACTCGGGTTTGCGCATCGAGGGCGGCAAAGGGTTCGTCCATCAACAAGATGTCCGGATCCAGTGCCCACGTTCGGGCCAACGCGACACGCTGGCGCATCCCTTGGGAGAGTTGCCAAGTCCACAGCCGTGACGCCTCGGACATTTGAACGGCCGCAAGCCAGCGCGCTGATTGAGTTCGTCTCTCCGCCTTGGGTACTCCCCTCAATTCGAGACCGTACTCCACGTTCTTCTGCGCTGTTCGCCACGGGAACAGCGCATCTCGGGCCATCATGAAGCCCATCCGAGAACGAGCGTCGAATGGTGTTGTGCCGAGGACCTCAGTCTTCCCTTCTGTTGCGTCCACCAATCCAGCGAGCGCGTTGAGCAGAGTGGTCTTTCCGCAACCGCTCCTGCCGACCAAGCTCACGAACTGTCCGCGAGGGATGGTGAGGTCGAGATTGTCGACCACAGTTTTCGTCGACCCTTCGGGTGAGGGGAAGGATATCGTCAGTCCGTCGAGTTGTACGGCGGGTGTAATCACGTTGGTATCCATGATGATTCCTGTCATCGTCGAGCCGGCGGCTGCCACCGAAGGAGGTAGCGCTCGGCGAAGTTCATGACCTGGTTGAGGACGACTGCGACGATTGCGAGAAGTATGAGGATCGCGTAGACCGCTTCCATCCGGAACTGGGCCGAGTAGATCGACACAAGCTGGCCCAGCCCGTCCCGTGACGAGATCAGTTCCGAACCGACAACGCCAAGTAGCGAATAGATCAGCCCCAACCGAAGACCGGCAAAAATGCCAGGTGTTGCGACGGGGAGGAGGATGTGCCAGAACACCTGTGTCTTACTGGCATTCAGGACAGTGGATAGTCGGAGCCATTCGTCGTCCACTGTCTTCACACCGGCTCGTGCACTCGAGCAGACGATGAAGAAGACGAGTGTGAACGCGAGAGCGACCTTCGCCGTCATCGTGATCCCGAAGATGACGATAAGCAGAGGCGCCAGCGCAAGACGTGGCATGGCATTCGCCGCATCCAGGAACGGACTCATGATGCGTTCGAGGGTCGGAAGCAGTCCGAGAGAGAGTCCGACCGCCACCCCGACTGCGCTGGCGAGGATCCACGCGATCACGACGGCAGTCATCGTGGCACGCAAGTTCGACGAAATCTCGCCCGACTGCACCGCTGCGGTGAAGTAGGCCCAGGCCTCGCCTGGCGTTTTGGCCAGAACTGGCTCGATCCAACCTTGCGATGCGACGAGCTGCCACGCTCCGAGTAGGACCAGAAGCAGCGCGACCTGGGCCAGTCGTACCCCGATGGTGAGTCGCGTACCGGATCGACGCTGTCGAGCGGGCTTCGGCTCAGAGCGTGCCCGCCTCGCAGAACGGGGTGACGTAGCACCGGATGGCGAACTTGCGGTGATGGTTTCGGTCATTTCGGCGCCTCCTCCGTGGTGCTCGCAGGCGGCGATAGGTGCTCGACAAAAGCAGACGGGTGCCTCTGGTCGAAGCTCCCCGGGTTGTTGCTCACTGCGTTCATATGTGAAGCAGATCACGGGATTCTTCTTCCCGTCTACGCCACATTCGAGAGGTATGCCATAGGGTTTCCCTATGCCTGACGGGCGCAAAATCGGGCGCGCGCGAGGACTGCCACGAGAAGGGAACCCCGAATGGACCGGCGTCATCTGGAATACTTTCTCGCCCTTACTGATCGGGGCAGCATTTCCGCTGCGGCTCGCGGACTGGGGGTCAGCCAGCCGACAATCTCGGAGGCTCTCGCCAGAATGGAGAAAGAGTGCGGCCTGACGCTCGTCCGCCGTGGCTCGCGGGGAGTCACCCTGACCGACGCTGGACGCGATCTCACAGGTCCGGCGGCCCAAGTACTTCGGGCATACCGGGATTTGGATCACGCTTTGCATCCATTGAACGTCGTGCAGCGGGGTCGGCTGACGGTCGTGTGTCCGCGAACACTGGCGCGTGATCCAGCGGCCACGGCCCTGGGTGCGTTCAAAAGCAAATTTCCGAACGTTGCGGTGACGATGCTCAGCAATGACACCGACGGAATCGGAACGGTGGTCGCCTCGGGTCAGGCTGATATCGGCCTCGGGGTGGACGAGGTGTTCGACGAGGGCGTTGAACGTATCCTTCTCGGCCGGCAACAAATCGTTGCGCTGGTGCCGGCCGCACGAAGTGAAGGCGAGGGGGCAGCGGCGTTGACGGATCTGTTGCGAATCGGATTGATCACCAGCCCGCGTGACGATGTCACTCGGCGACTGTTGGCGGAACGCCTGGGCGAAGGCACTGTGGACGAGGCGGTGGTTGCGGAGACTATCTCTGTGGCTTCGATGATCCCACTTGTACGCGCGGGAGTCGGCGTCGCTTTCCTTCCCGAATCTGTCGCCGATACAGTCGGAGAAGGTGTGGTGCTGTGTCGTACTCGGCCCCCGCTCACTCGTGATATCTGGATGTTCCACGGTTCGACGCCATCGCCTGCGGCACAAGCGTTTATCGAGACGACCAGCCGATTACGTGACGAAGGTGGAATGGGGAACGCCGGATGAGCAAGTTCGGAGAGTCCGCCACCCCGCGAATCGATCCGCGGCAGCTACAAGACTTCCTTGCCGTCGTCGAACACGGCAGCATCACGGCGGCAGCGGCAAATCAGTTCACGGGTACATCGAGCGTCTCTCAATCAATTGCGCGGCTCGAAAGACGCGTCGGAGGACGGCTTTTCAATCGAGGCCGGACCGGCGCGACGCTGACTGCGCGCGGACGGAATCTCATCGATCCAGCACGCGAAGCGCTGGCCGCGCTCGACCGATTAGTGGTCGAGCGCGAGTTCTTACTGTCAGCAGTCCCCCACCTCAGTGTTGCCACGACAGCGAGCCTTGCGGACGATCCCGCAGCGGTACTGCTCGGAGCGCTGCGCACGGAGGTGCCGAACCTGAGGATCACCATCTCGGATCCGCCTGGGTCGTCCGTGGCCGATGCGATTCACCCGGTCATGGCAGGCACCGCTGACGTGGCAATAATGGAGTCGCTGCCCACCGGTGTTCCCGGGACGCGCACGGTGCGCCTTCCGGACCACAAGTTGCGGCTCGTCTGCCCGCCCGGTACCCCGCCACCGGTGGACGGGGTATTCATCGGCGAGGACCTCATGCGCATCGGCTTGGTTGTCGCACCACGGTTCGAAACTTCCGATGTCTATCGCCATCTGCGGTCGATCGAACCGCGAATCGACCACGCATTCGTGATGAGGTCACAGCACCGCGATGCCTTCGCGGATTTCGCGTACGAAGGGATCGGTGCTGTCATCCTCGAACTCTCCAGTGCCGAGCGAGCATCCGAACGCGGGTGCACTGTGGGCGAGATATTCGAACTGCCCCCACGGAAGATCGCAGCCGTGGCAAGGGACGGCCCGAACACGCAGATCGTCGAACATTTCCTACGGCTGTGTGCCGAGCAATCCGCGCGGAAGCCGTAGGCCGAGGCGAACTGGACCTTGCGCTCTGGGTATTCGCGTCGGCCGGGCGTCCACCGAGAACGATGATTTTGTCCACAGACACAACACTTCTGGGATAGTCCGTTTCCTGAAACAAAGCCGACGGGTTGCCTTCCCGTGAATATGTAATACACGTCACTCCGGATCAACTTCGAAAGGTTGACTTTCATGCGAAAGTCTGTGAAACATTTCGTGAATGCTGCAGCGGCGGTTGCGTTGTGCGCGACGCTAGGACTCACGGGCGCAACCGGAACAGCGGCTGCCGATGCGCCCGGCATCCCGAGCGTCGGGCACGATTGGGCGAGTGCAGGGCCGTACACCCCGAACGTCTCGATCGGGCTGGTGCACACTCTGTACTACCCGCGCCAGCTCGGCGCGCGCGGCGAGAAGCACCCTGTTGTGATCTGGGGGAACGGGACCGGTGTGCTCCCCGGTGCGTACACCTCCTTGTTGCGCCACTACGCCAGCCACGGATTCATCGTGGTCGCCGCCAATACCCCGGCAAGCAATTTCGCCATCACCATGCGGTCGGGAATCGACCTCATCGCGGACAAAGCGGCCAGCCCGTCGAGCGTCTTCTTCGGCAAAGTCGACCTGGAACACATTGGTGCGGTGGGGCACTCGCAGGGCGGGTCTGCGGCGATCAACGCGGCGATCGACGACCGCGTCGACACCGCCGTCGCGATCCAGCCAGGCCCGCTCAATGATGTCGATCTCATCGACGAGCCCGTTCTCTATCTGGCCGGCCAGGCCGACGCAATCGTTTGGCCGGCGATCGTGCGGGCGATGTACGAGGACGCAGACCACGTGCCTGCCGAGTATCTGGAACTGCGCGGCGCCACGCACTTCGGTACGGCGATCAACGGCGGCGATATGCGCGGGCCGAGCACGGCGTGGCTGCGGTACTGGCTACTCGACGATCCGAACGCTCGCACCGAGTTCTTCGGAGCGAGCTGTGGATACTGCACTGACACCCAGCAGTTCTCCGACTTCGACCGCAACGATCTGGCCCGGCAGATCCCGGGCTGACGGTAAGTCGGGAGTCGAAGACGAACGACCTGTCTGTTCAGATCGGCGGAGTTGCGAAGCTCAAATGACGACGTAGCCGTACATTCGTTCGCCCTGAGCCACAGCTCTGGTCGCTAGTTCGACGAAGGCGGTCAGGAACGGCACTGAGTCCTCCGACGGTTCACTGGTCTCGTCGATCGCCCAGGCGGCCGCAGCGGCCGCGACGCCTTCTGCGTTCAATTCCGCTAGTGCATCACGCAATTCGTCGGTAACCGTGAGCACGAGGGTGTCGCCGTCGTCGCTCATCGCGACGAGTTTCCCGCAGCGTGGACCTTTTGCAACTTCGTCGTAGGGGCGAGCGGTGAGGGCTGCTTCCAGTCGGCCGAGCGCGACAACTGGATCGACGCCTTTCGCCTGCAGAACTGGAGTCCCACTCGCAGCCAACTGGATCCGCGGGCGAGAAGCTGCGTTCGCCTCCATCACCTCTGGGTCCAAGTCGACGAGTCCCTCGAGGGCAGAGGTGGCATGCTCATCCGTGCGCGCGGTGAAGTAGTCGGTGATCGCAGACATGGCGCGATCATCTCACACACGATGCATCTCAATGCCCCGGACTCCTTCCGCGACTTACTGATCGACGTCAGGAGGGACAGGTGTGTGCTTCCTCGATCGCTTTCGCGAAAGCGCGAAGTCGTGGGCTTTCGAGATCGGTACGCCACACGAGACCCAAAGCAGATTCGGGTAATCCGTTGATCGGTACGAATGTGATGTCCGAGCGCTGGCTGTATGCAGCGGTTGCAGCGCAGAGGATGAGGCCGACCTGACTGAATGCGACCTGCGACAGGCCTTCCTGAACGGTGCTCGCCCCACCCTGCGTGGGAATCGTGGCTCCGCCCGGCGTCGTGCTCGGGGAATTCACACGCTGCCAATAGTCGGGGGCGGGGCCGGTGATGGGTACGAGACAGATCTGCGCCAACTGCTCGGCGTCGATCACGCCCAGTTCGCTGAACGGGTGATGGACTGAGATGGCGAGGGTCTGGGGCTGTCGAGAAAAGACGAGCCCGGTTGTCAGTTCCGGCTCATCTACGGGGAGAAGGGCCACTGCCGCATCGATTCGCCCGGCGAGTACATCACTGAACGGATCACCCAGGGGTAATTCTTTGATGGTCACGCATGTTTGCGGATGTTGTATCTCGAAACGAGAGACAGCAGCCGCGATCGAATCGTAAATTGCTCCTTGGAAACCCACCCGAAACGGCGTCGGCGTGTTGCGTGCTCTCGATTGAGCGTCCTCGATTACTCCGACAAGCGCACGATGCGCGGGAGCCAACGACGCAAGAAAATCGGCACCGAATTCAGTCAGGTGCACGCGGCGACTGGTCCGCGCCACCAGGCTTGTGCCGATACGACGCTCCAATGCGCTGATCAGCTGACTCACTCGGCTCTGGGAGATGAACAGCCGCTCGCCGGTGCGACCGAAGTGCAGTTCTTCAGCGAGAACGAGGAAACACTCGATCTCACGCATCGGAGGCTCCGACATTTTCACTCCGACCTTCGACTCATTCGACCACTCCATCATGGCTCATCGATGAATTGAGCTAATGGTTGGATGAGCGATTCGCCGTTGATCCTTCGGCGTGCAGGAGCTTCTCTGGTTACATGCCCCACTCCGCATCTGCACAGAACAGCCCTGCGTCCACGTCCTCAACCCACGCACACACCATTGAGAACCACTGGGCTGCGGTCGCGCTGATCGCAGCGTCCACCTTCATCGTTGTCGCGGCAGAGATGATGCCGGTCGGGCTACTCACCCCGATCGGTGCTGCTCTGGTGGAAAGTGAAGGGACCATCGGGCTCTCACTGGCCATTACCGGATTGGTGGCAGCGGCCACTGCCCCGTTTGTGCCCATCGTGACCCGGCGCTTCGATCGTCGGTCGACGCTTATCGTTCTGATGCTTGTAGTCGCCGCGGCGAACGCCCTCACGGCCCTTGCTCCGAGCTTCGTTGTCCTCGCTGTGGCTCGCGTCCTTCTAGGCGTGAGCATGGGTGGAGTCTGGGCGCTCGCCGCAAGCCTGGCTCCCAGGTTGGTGGAGACCAGATCCGTCGGGTTGGCGACCACGATCATCTTCAGCGGAATCGCGGTCGCCTCAGTTCTCGGTGTCCCCGCGGGGACGTATATCGGAGCAGCGGCCGGGTGGAGCGTGGCATTCTGGACTCTCAGCTGCGCCGCGACGCTGATCGCGATCGCCATGATCGCTGTCCTACCCACGATGCCAGCTGATCGGGCCTTGTCGCTCGGGAGTCTCGTGGCGGCCTTTCGGAACCCAGGAGTCCGGGTCGGATTCGCGATTACCGCGCTCATCGTCACCGCTCATTTCGCGGCGTACACCTATGTGCGTCCGGGGCTGGAGTTCTTCGCGGGGTTGAACGCTTCGCAGGTCGGCACAATGCTCCTGATCTACGGTGCATTCGGTGTCGTCGGCAACTTCATTGCCGGGCCGTCCGCTGCAAAGTCCCCGAAGGCGGTGGTCGTCAGCCTCAGCGTGGGAATAGCGGTCACACTCGCCCTGTTTCCGATCTCGGCTACCACCTTGATCACAGCTGCTCTGCTCATGGCGGCTTGGGGCCTCTTCTACGGTGGTGTATCGGTGAGTACTCAAACATGGATCGCACAAGCCGCTCCCGTTCACCGAGAGGCCGCTGCGGCTCTGTGGGTTGCAGTCTTCAATGCAAGCATCGCCCTCGGCGCGTTCGCGGGTGGACGCATTCATGACCACTCCGGTTCCGAAACGGTCTTCTGGACAGCCGCGGGAATCGCCACTCTCGCAATGCTGCTCGCCACATTCCGCAATCCCGTCGTGGCAAAGCATGAACTGACAACCTAGCCGCCTACACAAAACCTTCATAGAGGCAGGACAACAGATATGCGCCAGACACCCGTTTCAACCTTCATGGATGTGACCGAGATGATCGAACGCTACCGGGATAAATCGCTGTCTCCGGTGGAGGTACTCGAGTCCACCATCGAACGTATCGAGGCGCTCAACCCGACCTTGAATGCAGTGGGACACACTTTCTTCGATGCGGCACGGGCGCAAGCGAAGTCAGCGGAACGCCACTACGCCCGCGGCTCGGATGTCAGCCTTCCGCTCGCCGGTGTTCCCGTTGTGGTGAAAGAGGATGAACCGGTGCAAGGACAACCTTGGACTCAAGGGTCCAAGGTCTATGAGGATGTGATCGCCACTCACACTTCGACTTTCGTGCAGAGAATCATCGACGCCGGTGCCATCGTCCACGCGCGATCGACGGCGCCCGAATTCTCCTCGGCCGCGTTCACACAGTCCGAGTTGTGGGGCGTCACTCGCAATCCGTGGAACACGAAATACTCCTCCGGCGGGTCTTCCGGTGGATCGGCAGTCGCACTTGCCACCGGTATGACGCACTTGGCTACCGGTTCCGATGTTGCAGGTTCGATCCGAACTCCGTCGTCTCTCAACGGAATTGTCGGGTTCAAGCCACCGCACGGCCGTGTCCCCGTCGATCCGCCATTCAATCTCGATCGCTACTGCCACTGCGGTCCGATGGCTCGCACCGTAAGTGATTGCCTCACAATGCAGTCGGTCATCGCGGGACCGACCTCCACTGACATTGCCTCGCATGCACCGGCATCGCCGCTGTCCGGCCTCGCAACGCATTCGTTGACAGGAATGCGTATCGCCGTGATCCCCGCGTTGGGTGACTGGCCGGTTGATCCGGACGTTGCCGCCAACACCGCCAAGTTGGTGGACACCCTCACTGCGCTGGGCGCACGCGCGGAGATCATCGAAGTCGACTTGTCACGCGCTGCAATCATGCGTGCGGCCGCCATTCACTACGATCACGTGTTCGGTGCATCGATCTCCGCCGAAGCGTCCGCGCACCCCGACAAAGTCACGGAGTACGCGAAGGAATTCGCGCAATGGGCACGCCGCACCCGTGGTGACGCGACTTTCCTCGACGGACTCGCGATCGAAGCCGAACTGTATTCGTCGATCGGATCCCTGTTCGACACCTATGACGCGTTGATCACTCCGGCAGTGGCGACGGAGGGCTTTCTTGCCGGCGATGACTACGTGGGGCACGGAATCAATGTGGCTGGAACAGAATTGGAGTTCTACCTCGAGGCTGTACCGGCCATCACCTTCAACATCCTGAGTAGCTGCCCGGTGCTGACAATCCCCACAGGTTTCGCTCGGAACGGAATCCCCACGGGCACACAGATAGTTACGCGACCGTACGACGACCAGACGGCCTTTGCGATTGGGCTCGCCCTCGAGAAGGTCCTGCCGTATCCCGGCAATCACCCGGACTGCCATGCGGCCCCGCAGGTATTGTTCGGCGTTTGAAGCTAGCTCTGGTGGAGAGTTGACCAGAATGTAGTTAGGTGCCATATTAGTTGCATGGCAGTGGACGGAACCGATCACGACTCACCCACGTTGGATCAGGCGCGGCGGCAGTTGGAGCACTACGGCCTCGGGTCCGATCCGCAGGCTGTGCTGGTTGCGGTGCGGCTGATCTCGGCGGGCGCGCGGCTCGGTCGAGCAACCGAGGTTCACTTCGCGAGGTATGGACTGTCGACCGGCCGTTACCGACTGCTTGCGGATCTGGAAGACCACGACGGGGAGAAATCTCCCTCGCGACTGGCCGCTGATCTCGGCGTCTCGCGAGCCACGGTCACCGGCTTGGTCGATGGGCTCGAGCAGGAGGGTTTGGTCGCTCGACGTCCGTCCGCGGAGGACGGGCGTGGTGCGGTGGTCGTCCTGACTGCTCGCGGCGCTCAGCGTTTACGTGACATGGCGCCCGAACACTTTGCTCGTCTCGAGGAAATGGTCGACGAGCTCACTGTCGACGAGCGTGCGGTTTTTCTGGATCTGCTCTCGCGGGTCGTTCGCGGTATCGGTGCGCTGACTGCGGAGTAGTCGGCTGGGATTCCAGGCATTCGTGTAGCGATTTCGAATCGTCGTCAATTCTCGACAGAGGCTTCTCCTTCCATGCCCAAATAGTTAGCCACCTAATTATAAACGGAAAGTTGGTCTCCTTCATGTCCGGACTCACCCCGCCGATCCGTCGCGAAAACAAAAAGGAGATAACCGATTCCAATCGACTCGACCCGGTTGCCGATCGTCGCGCCGCACGACCTTTCACCCTGTGGAGAGAGGTGCTGGTCGCCTACCTTGCCCCTGCGCTGATGGCGGGTGCGGGCGGAGTCGCATCCGGCCAATCGGGCCTCACGATGGCGGCATTTACGTCCATCGCGGGCACGTCGGCAGTGGTGGCGTTGCTGATCGGCTCCTGGTTGCAGCGCCGCGCAGGGTCACGACCGTGGACCACGACACTGCCTCGCGTCATGGTGGCGGCAATTCTTGCCGTCGGAGCCGCTGTGATTGCTGGTCTCGTCGGGTGGTTCGCCTCCCGTTGGCTACCAGCTCACACGAGCGTGGTCGACACTGCTTGGCTTGCTCGCCTGCAACTCGATCTACCGATATCTGCCGCTGTCGCTGCCGTCATCGTCAGCTGGCGATGGCGCCGTCAGAATCCCTGACCGACAACATATGTCAACGATCCCCGGCTTCGCGGGGAAGACCGAAAGGAACACGATGATCGTCATCATGGGAGCGTCCGGAACCACAGGCGGCGCGTTGCTACACAGTCTCGCATCCTCGGGTGTGCCGAGCCGAGCGCTGTCCCGCGACCCGGACAGGCTGCGCGCCCACCTCGGCGACTTGGCCGACGGTTTGGTCGAAGTAGTGCCGGCCGATGCCGCAGACTCAACTTCGCTGCGCACGGCTTTCGAAGGGGCCGAACAACTTTTCCTCGCCATGGCCAACGGCCTCGAACAGGTCGAGCTCGAAACGCGTGTGATAGACATAGCCGCCGAGAGCGGCGTCGAACACATCGTCAAGATCTCCGACCCCGCCGCCGCGGCCGACTCCCCCATCGCTCTCTCCCGCGGCCACCACGCCGTCGGCGAACACCTGCGTGCATCCGGGATCCGCCACACTCTGCTCCGCCCTTATGCGTTCATGCAGAATCTGTTGCTCCTGGCTCCGGCGGTGGCTGCGCAAGGGGTGATTCTGGGCGCGATGCGGGACGCGCCGTGCAACTGGATCGACTGCCGAGATATCGGTGACGTCGCCGCGGCCGTGCTCACACGCGCCGACCTCGCCGGCGGCACCTACGTCCTGACGGGCAGCGAGGCGGTCGGCTACGGCGGCATCGCCGATTCTCTGACCCGCATGCTCGATCGCCCCGTCCAATATATCGACCTGCCACCGCACGAACTTCGGCAAAACCTCGTCGATCATGCCCACATGCCTCCGTGGCTGGCCGAGCACATTCTGGAGATCCAGCAACTTGCCGTCTCGCGCCCGGAGTCACCCACCGACACGGTGGCACGTGTCCTGGGGCGTGAGCCACGAACCCTGGATGCGTTCCTGCGTGAGCATCTGGACCGTTTCCGCTGATTCACGCTGCGAGAGCAGTGCCGCCAGCAGTCATGCGGTTGATCAACGAGCCCACCGAATCCTGATCGGACCTCGTACGGATTCCAGGTCGACGACTTCGCCGCCTTGGGTGATCTGCACTTCGCCGTGGGCCACCATGTGGCGGGCAGCCTCTCGGACGGGTTCCATCAGCGGACGCCAATTGTCGGGTGCTGCTGCGCGGGCCACGTCGGAGGGGCAGATGCTCGACTCGGCCGATCGGGCATTGAGTAGTTCGCGGATCTTCGCCGCCAGTTCTTTCTCTTCCACCATATGACCTCAGTTTCCGGTCGTGACCGTAGGCCTTCAACAGAGTATGAACCTTCGGTTCGGCGAGTTGTGGCGAAGGAATGGTGCACATCGATAATTATTGACGGCGTGGAGAATTCGAGTGCAACGCGCCGCGACGTAGTCCGAAAGTCGTATTCGGCCAGATCCCAGGAGTACACGGACCTCTTCGGCTCGATGGATTCGACGCACGTATCTGATCGGGACCTGGTGACCAGCTGGGCTGCCACTTTGACCGGCCCCGTACTCGACGCCGGGTGCGGGCCGGGGCAGTGGACAGACTTCCTGGCCCAGAGCGGGCTGGCTGTGAGCGGGATCGATCTCGTGCCCGAGTTCGTCGAACGAGCCCGCACCCGATACCCGGATCTTTCCTTCGAGGTCGGGGGCTTCGAGGCATTGGACGCGAAAACGAATTCACTGGGCGGCGTGCTGTCCTGGTACTCGCTCATTCACCATCACCCGCAAGATATCGAGGCACCGCTCGCTGAATTCGCGCGCGTGATCCGCCCAGGTGGTGGGTTGCTGGTGGGCTTCTTCGAAGGCGTGACCGTGGAGCCTTTTGATCACGCCGCGACGACTGGTTATCGATGGCCGGTGACCGAACTTGCCGAGGTGCTGGTCACAGCGGGCTTCGACGTGATCGAGACCCATACCCGGACGGGGAGCGGCTACAGGCCGCACGGCGCAATCACTGCCAGCCGGCGCGGCGTCGAATAGCGGATCGAGACAGGGCGAGCAATTCTCTTTCATTCATTTCGTGTGAGTGGTGTGCTGGATGAGTCACTTCCCGGCTTTTTCAGCACCGGATCATCCACAGTTGAAAGAAGGCGCCATGACCACGATCCATCTTCACAAGACGACCACTGCGACGCCCGAACAGGTCCTTGCCGGCCTGACCGACTTCGGTCCGGGCCGTGAGGAAATCTTCGGCCGCAGTGCGGACAGCTACCTGAAAGTGCACAAACAAGGACCCCACGATGCTGATGTCACCGAGGGCTCCAGTGGTATCTGGGAGCGTCTGCACTACGACTGGACCGACCCGCACCGCGTCGTGATGACAACCACCGACTCCAACCTGTGGGGCGGGGCGTCGAGCCATACCTACACGCTGACCCGGCAGCCGACGGGCCTGACCGATGTCGACGCCGTCGTGGTCCGGGACGGCAAGAACCTCAAGGGAAAGCTCCTGGCGTCGGTACTCGGACTCGTCGGCACCCAAGTGCTGGGAAAGTCGTTCACGAAGTCCATCGATGCCATCGAAGCTCGCAACGGTGGCGCGAGCGGCGGCAACCCATAGTGACAAGAACCTGACGGACGGTCAGAGCGCTTCGAGGGCTTCCGTCATCTTCTTCACCGTCTCCGGTGCCACTTTGGCTTCGAATCCCGCCTTCAGGAGAGGCGACGCAATCTTGGCGGCACCGTTGAACTCGACGTTCGCGTGATACTCGATCTCGGTCGAGTTCGGACCCACCGAAGTCAAGGTGATGTCGTCGGTACTGGTGGCAGTCTTGTTCTTTCCTTCGAGAACAACGTGATTCAGCTCGTCGGTCACCAGCGTGTACGTCAGTTCCGTGGTGACGCCGAACAGCTTCGACACGTTGTGCCACTGGGTTCCGACGCCGACAGGACCGTCGGAGATCTGCGTGCAACTCTCGGTGCCCGGATCCCACGTCGGCGCATTGGCGAAGTCGCGGAGAAACGCCGCAGCCTTCTCGATCGGTACCTCGGCGGTGAAATTGCGGGTGACGTCAACCATGCGGTGGGCCTTTCGGTTCATTTTTCGGCGGTAGTGCCGCGGTGAGAGTTCGTTCCGACGCCCGGGCTACCCAAACTCGACAAACGGTAACCGTCTTCAGAGGACTGCGCGGTCCAGTGGACGCGGAAGCGGATCGAGTGCGCCGGTCTCGCGCAGGCGCTCGTACGCCCGAACGACCCCATCGACGGCCCCGATCTGTAGCAACACGCCGCCCGGTAACGCGGCAACGCCTACGGCCAGGTCATCCGGGATCGCGTCAGCGCGAGCGGAAGAGAGGTAGCCGACGCGGCCGATCACGGGATCTCCGACGCGATAGTCGGACTCGTCTTCGAGAGCGTCGAGGATGTTGTCGTCGGTGACGTCCCCGAAGTCCGGTTCCCACACCGCGGCGAGCATCCGAAGTAGTTCTGTCTCAGGAACTTCGGCGGCGTCCGGCGCGCTGACGGCAATAATCATCGACTGAAGGACGATTTCAGGTTCGCCGCCCGCCAACCCGGAGAGCTCGAGCCCCCATTCGGGCCCTCCACTGGATGCGAGCCTCAATCCGATTCCCAGACGATCCGACCAGTCTTCGGCGGCCTGCGCTTTCTCGAGGACCTGCGCCAACTGGTCGACGGTCACGGCAGTAGCAGGTCCAGCGGAATGGATCTGTTGCCACGACCCGCCGACCACCTCGGGCAACAGGAATTCGACTTGCTCCAACGTCCGACGCCACCGGGAGGCCACGGCCGGCACCGATTCCGGCCGTCGTCCCCAGAAAACTCGAATAGCGCGTCGTGTCATCGAGTCCTCCGGTAAGGATCGTCCATGGGTAGCCATATCCCGTCTTCGTGGATTCCGAGATCAGTGGCACCGCCGGTGAGAGCGTCGACGGCCGCGAGAACGGCAGGGCGCGTTTCGTTCTCACGACACAGGAGTGACCACGTCCAGATTGCCGCCGGGTCGATCATCGGGCGTGCCGTGAGATCGCTCGGCAGCGTGATGGTCTGCCCTTTGGGCGAGTTGACGACCGGACGGCCGACGGCACGGACGTGATCGAAGAATGCCGGACCGGTGATACCACCGTCGTTGATGCGCAGGATCTGTGCGCCGGTATCGCGAGCGAATTCTTCGGCGTAGACGTTCCACGAATACCAGGAGGTGGTGTCGTCGTCGACGAGTACGACGACGTCGCGTGCTCGCACCGGTGTGGTGTCCTCTCCGGTGGAGACGGCGTAGAGCCGATCCGCGCCGAGCAGTTTCGCGCTCAGAGCATGTTGGGCGACATCGGTTTTCCGCACCCAGGCGATCGCCAGGTCGAGGCTGCCGTCCGCCACCCGCGCGGCCTGTGCGTGCGATGGCACCACCCAGGCGTCGACGTGCAGTTGCGCGACCCCTGAAGTGCGCGCGATCAGATCCGCGGGGAGCCAATTGACGTAGCCGATCCGGACGGGCTCCGCTCCGGACAGACGCTCCGCGCGGCGCCGCAGATTCCCGGCACTCTCGAGTAGCACACGGACATCGGGGAGCAGCGCCGCGCCGGCTGGCGTCAGAGCGACGGAACGGCGGTCGCGGACGAACAGCTTGACGCCGAGGTCGCGTTCGAGTGCCATGATCTGCTGCGACAATGACGGCCCGGCTATCAGTAGTCGTGCCGCGGCTCGGCCGAAGTGCAGTTCATCGGCGACGACCTCGAAGTATCTCAGCTGACGCAGCTCCACGATCCTTCATGCTACGTGCGGTGGGAGGTTGCGCCTATCAGTCAGGAGCAAAGCGGTCGTGGCGGTCCGGCGCGGCCGGGGCACACGATAAGACCATGACCACAATCCACAACGGGGTCTCCTCGCGAGCGCACGCTGTCCAAGCTGCCGCTGCGCTGGCGGCGAGCATGGGAATCGGTCGATTCGTCTACACACCGATTCTGCCGTTGATGCACACGCAGGCCGGTCTGTCGGCCTCGCTCGGCGCCACCCTGGCGACGGCCAACTACATCGGGTACCTGATCGGCGCGCTCGCGGGAATCCTCATTCCCGGCGTGGTGCGCTCGGCAGCGGTGATGCGTACGTCGTTGGTGGTCCTCATCGCGACTTTGGCGCTCATGCCCACTACCCACGACGGATCCATCTGGTTCGCCCTGCGGCTCGTCGCAGGCATTGCCAGTGCCCTCGTCTTCATGATCGCCGTCAGCGCTTTGCACGCGCACCTTCGGGGGCAGTCCCAATTCCTGGCCGGATGGGGATTCGGCGGAGTTGGGTTGGGTATCGCCCTGTCCGGGGTCCTCGTGTTGGTCGTCCGCTTCGTCGGCACCTGGAGCACTGCCTGGCTGGCATCTGCGGCCCTTGCAGTGGTGTGTGCGGTCGCAGCCTGGGGATTGACGCCGGAACCGCGTCCGGTCATCACACCGGACGCGCCGGGAACTCCCAGTTCCCAACGCGGGTTCACTGCCTTGTTCATCAGCTATTTCCTGGAAGGCATCGGCTACATCATCGCGGGCACGTTCCTTGTTGCCGCAATCGATCTCGCCGCTCCAGAATGGGTCGGCAGCGGCGCTTGGATAGTGGTCGGTCTGGCCGCATTTCCCTCATGCGCCCTGTGGGCTTGGCTCAGCCTGCGTTGGTCGAGGCCGACTCTGCTTCTCGTTGCCCTGTTGATTCAGGCGGTGGGCATAGCGCTTCCTGCTGTGATCGGAGGCGTCGGCCCCGCACTGATTTCAGCTTTCCTGTTCGGTGTCACCTTCCTTGGTATCGGGTCAATTGTGTTGGCAATCGGCGCGCACCTGCAGTTCCCACGCGCCGTGGCGTTGCTGACCGCTGGATACAGCGTCGGTCAGATTCTCGGCCCACTCGTTGTCACTCCGTTGCTGCGAGACGGGTATCGCGACGCTCTGCTGTTGGGTGCGGCCGTCGTTCTGGGCGCGGCAGTGGCCGCCGCGGTTGTGCGGTTCCGATTCCCTTCCGATCTCGATGCGGACCCTCGGACGGCCACCTCGACTGAGGAGGTAGTTTTTGATGTCAGATGACGAAACGGCCGGAGCACTATCCGACGTAGGACTGGAGATGTTCGAATGAGCGCACTCACAACCGATCTCGACCTGAAGGTCCCTGTCATCGCAGCGCCCATGGCCGGCGGCGCTTCCACACCGGCACTTGTTGCTGCTGCCTCTCGCGCAGGCGGTCTCGGCTTCCTCGCCGCCGGGTACAAGACGCCTCAGGCTCTGTCCGACCAGATCGACGCCGTGCGCGCCGAGGGAGTGTCGTTCGGTGTCAACGTTTTTGCGCCCAATCCGGTGCCTGTCGACATCGATGCCTACCGTGCCTATACCAGGGCGATCCAGGTCGAGGCGGATCGCTACGGCATCACACTGGCTGACGGTGAGCCGGTCGAAGACGACGACTACTTCGAGGACAAGATCGATCTGCTCCTGGCCAGCCCGGTTCCGGTGGTCAGCTTCACCTTCGGCTTTCCCACACCCGGCGTCATCAAGGCGCTGCGCGCTGCCGGTTCACTTGTCGTCCTCACTGTGACTTCGGAGGCAGAGGCGCTCCTTGCCGTCGACGCCGGTGCCGATCTGCTTGTGGTGCAATCGTCGGCTGCCGGCGGCCACTCCGGAACGCTCACTCCCCTGCAGGTTCCGGCAGAAACACCGATCACCGAATTGATCGCACAAATCCGTCACCGCACGTCGGTTCCGCTATTGGCGGCCGGTGGACTGGCGACCTCCGCCGACGTCGCTGCTGCCTTACGTGCCGGAGCGGACGCGGCAGTGGTCGGTACCGTACTGCTGCGCACCGAGGAGAGTGGTGCCTCGGCTCCGCACAAGGCAGCTCTGGCCGACACGTCACGCGGGAACACAATCGTCACAAGAGCTTTCACGGGACGTCCCGCACGAGCACTTCGGAACGAGTTCATCGATCGCTACGACGCACAAGCGCCCATCGGGTACCCGGCCATCCATCACCTGACCAACCCGATGCGCAAAGCCGCTGTTGCGCAGGCAGATCCCGAGCGAATGCACCTGTGGGCCGGTAGTGGCTATCGCCACGCGACGGAGGAACCAGCCGGGGTAGTGCTTTCGCGATTGGCTAACCTGTGACGGCGCGGACACCGGAAGCCGCATTGCCCGAGGTAGTGACATACGACGGGTTGCCCAGTGGTGCACACTCGCTTCGAGTCAAGCGCCCCGACGTGGCATTTCAACGCCTGCAGACATTTCTGGAAGCCTGCATCGAACCAGTGTCGTTGCCGTCGTGGACATTAGAGATCCGCCAGGGCGGGCCACCCGCGCCGACCGCGCAATTGACAGAGCTTGCCACTGGGATCCTCGGTGGGCCCCGCTACAAAGCGCAAACCCATACCGAATGGAACGTCCCACCTGGTTCTGTCAACGAAGCGCTCGATGCCCTCGTTGGTTCCGATGCGGTCACAACCCACGGACGTTCTTTGGCGGCACTGACCTACAGTGCGCCCGTACGCCTGATCGACCCGGACACCCATGCGCCGTATCCCGACATCACGCCCGACGCGTTCGGCCGCTTTGCCGTCGACGGATACGGCCGGACTCTCGGCGAGTCAGGCATACGCGCAACCCTTGGGAACGCGGCATCCTCACTGTCCCTGTGGCTCAACCTGCCAGCAGACGAACGGTTGTCGTCCGGTGCTCGTCACCTACAAGACCATCTCCCGTTCCGGTTGTCCGCGAAACACTGGCGTCTCTGGCGGCCGAACCGGAGCGCAGACTCTTACCGTTCCAACAAGATTCCGTCGCCGGTTCACGACCACGTTTGAATCACGCAGCAAGCATTCCGAGTTGCGCACCACCCATACCGCGCGTGGCACGTTGTCAGAATGCGTCTTCCTCGAGTTCCATGATCTCGTTGTCGAGGGAACCCAGGATTTCTTTGGTCGACGCCAGGACGGGCAGGATGTTCTTGGCGAAGTATGACGCGATGACCACCTTGCCCCGATAGAACGACCGGTCCTTTGCCGACGCGTCACGGTCCAAGGCTGCCAACGCGACTTCCGCTTGCACCAACAGGCGCCATCCGATGAGCAGGTCGCCTACCGCGTACAGAAAGCGCACCGAGCCGAGGCCTATCTTGTACAACTCGGAGGGTTGGTCCTGGGAAGCCATCAGATACCCGGTGAGCGTCCCGGCCATCTCCTGCACGTCGGTCAAGGCGGTCTCGAGTAGGACTCGCTCGGCCTTGAGTCGACCGTTCCCGGCCTCACTGTCGATGAACTCTCGTATGCGACCGGCTACGTGAGCGAGTGCAACGCCGCGGTCGCGTGCGATCTTTCGAAAGAAGAAGTCCTGCGCCTGGATTGCCGTGGTGCCCTCGTACAGGGTGTCGATCTTGGCATCGCGGATGTACTGCTCGATGGGGTAGTCCTGAAGATAACCGGAGCCGCCCAGGGTCTGCAGGCTCTCGGTGAGCAGTTCGTAGGCCTTCTCGGAGCCGACGCCCTTGACGATCGGCAGCAGCAGATCGTTGACCCGCGCCGCCAATTCGGCATCCGCCCCCGAAACCAACTCGGCGACATCGGCATTCTGGTGTGCAGCGGTATAGAGGTAGACCGCTCGGAGGCCTTCGGCGTAGGCCTTCTGCATCGCCAGGCTGCGTCGGACGTCGGGGTGATGCGTAATGGCCACACGGGGCGCGGTCTTGTTTGTCAGCTCGGTAAGGTCTGCACCTTGAATTCGTTCTTTCGCGTACTCGAGGGCGTTGAGATAGCCGGTGGACAGTGTTCCGGTCGCCTTGGTGCCCACCATCATTCGAGCGTTCTCGATGACCTGGAACATCTGGGCGATACCGTTGTGGACGTCACCCACGAGCCAGCCGACGGCAGGAACGTCCGTCGCTCCGAAGGTGAGCTCGCAAGTTGGGGAAGACTTGAGGCCCATCTTGTGCTCGACGCCGGTGACGTAGACACCGTTGCGCTCTCCCAGTTCAAGTGTGTCCGAGTTGAAGTGGGACTTCGGAACGTAGAACAGGCTCAAACCTTTGGTTCCTGGACCGGCGCCCTCGGGCCGGGCAAGCACCAAGTGGAAGAGGTTCTCGGCCGTGTCTCCGACGTCGCCGCCGGAGATGAACCGCTTGACGCCCTCGATGTGCCAGGTACCGTCGTCCTGCGCGATTGCCTTTGTTCGGCCTGCGCCTACATCGGATCCGGCGTCTGGTTCGGTGAGCACCATCGTTCCGGCCCATCCGCGCTCGAATCCTTCTTTGGCCCAGTGTTTTTGCTGTTCGTTTCCGATGGTGTAGAGCACGCTCGCCATCAGTGGACCCATGTTGAAAAAGCTTGCGGATCCGTTTGCCGCGACCAACATTTCGCCGATCGCCCAGACCAACGGTGCCGGAGCAGGAACACCACCCATGCCTTCTGGTAGGCCGAGTCGCGACCAACCGGCCTCGTTCACCGCCTCGACCGTCTTGCGTAGAGGTTCCGGGACCACAACTGCGTGATTGGGTGCGTCGAATTCGACAGGGTTTCGATCCGCGTCGGCGAAGGACGCGGCGACCGGGCCTTCTGCCAGTCTCGCTACTTCCGCAAGAATGTTGCGCACAGTGTCGGTGTCGAGGTCCCCGTATGCGCCGGCATCCAACAGTTCGCCGATCCCGAGCACCTCGAACAGATTGAACTCGATATCACGCACGTTGCTTTTGTAGTGACCCATTGTTCTCCGACCTTGGTTCGTCAGCAATACGATTCGTCAGCAGATACGGCTCGTCAGCAGTACACAAGAAAGCCTGCCCCACAAGGAATTCAGTACGCAACCGTAGGTAGAGACGAGTTTCGTTGCTACAAAGTAGCGCCGAGTCGCTCTCATTGAAACATTCACTCGTACAATCGGTTTCCGCTGGTGGGGGCGCATATCAGTCGCGTAGCGTCCTCTACGATCAAAGCAGCTGCGCACCAATTGAAGTGCCCGTCCTCACCTTCGGCATCATACGCATTCGGTGTGATCAGTGAACATGCTGATCGGTCGACCAAGAGCGCCTCTCGTTGGTAGCCGAGACGTTTCTCGGCCGGCGTGTAGAGCCCAGTTCTGTCTCGTGAGCCTTTGGTATCGGTCAGAGGGTGAGTAGCACTTTGGTGGCGCGCCGCTCGTCCATCGCCCGGTAGCCTGCGGCGGCGTCCTCCAACGGGAGAGTGAGGTCGAAGACGATGCCTGGGTCGATCTGGTCGGTCATGATGAGCTCGATCAGTTCGGGTAGGAATCGCCTGACCGGCGCGGGACCGCCGAGCAGGCTCACCGTCGCGAAGAACAGGTTCATGCCGTCGAGTTCGACGCCGTGGGATACCCCGACGTAGCCGACATGTCCGCCGGGGCGGGTAGCTCCGATAGCCTGCATCATCGATTCTTGGGTGCCTACGGCTTCGACGGTCGAGTGGGCGCCGTAGCCGCCGGTGAGTTCCTTGATCTTCGCGATGCCCGCGTCGCCCCGCTCTTCGACGATGTCGGTGGCGCCGAATTGTGTGGCGAGTGCCTGCCGGTCGGCGTGACGTGACATGGCAATGATCCGCTCGGCGCCGAGTTGTCTGGCAGCGAGGATCGCCAAAAGTCCGACTGCGCCGTCGCCGACGACGGCGACTGTTTTGCCAGGTCCGGCTTCCGCAGCTACGGCGGCGAACCAACCGGTGCCGAGTACGTCGGAGGCTGCAAGGAGGCTGCGGGCCTGCCGCTCGGTCGGCTCTCCGTGGACAGGGACGAGGGTGCCGTCCGCGAGCGGGATGCGAGCGTATTCGGATTGGGTGCCGACCGAGCCCATCATGACCTGGTGGATACAGCGAGACTGAAAGCCGGCCTCGCAGATTTCGCAGGTGTTGTCCGACGCGACGAACGAGCCCACGACGAAGTCCCCAACTTCGATGTCGTTGACGTCGGGGCCGACCTGTTCGACGACGCCCACGTATTCGTGTCCCATCGGCGTCGGGCCATTCAGCTTTTCGATGCAGCGGTACGGCCAGAGGTCGGAACCGCAGACGCAGGTGGCTGTAACGCGAATGATCGCGTCGGTCGGTTCGACGATCACCGGCGCTTCGATCTCTTCGACCCGGACGTCGCCGGGGGCATGCATGACGACAGCGCGCATGACGTGACTCCTCACCATCGGTTTTCTCGTGTCACTTCAACCTGATCATGATTTGGCGGCGTGCGGGAGTCCCACGCGATAGTGGTACTGCGAGGGACTCCCTCGCTACCGGTCACTGACTTAGGCTCGATGGCATGGACGATCGAGCGCAAGTACGCGAATTCCTGACCTCGCGGCGCGCCCGAGTCACGCCCGAACAAGTTGGACTTCCGGCCGGATCGAACCGCCGCGTGGACGGTCTACGTCGAAGTGAAGTGGCAACCCTCGCCGGCGTGAGCGTCGAGTACTACACGAGGCTCGAGCGCGGAGCGATCAGCGGCGCATCGCCGGGTGTACTCGACAGTATCGCGAAGGCCTTACGACTCGACGACGCCGAGCGCGCCCACCTTTTTGATCTCGCGCACGCGGCAAGCCCGGTGGCCAGGCCCCCGCGTCGGCGAAATGCGAAGGGCTGGAAGCCCCATCAGAGCCTGCAGTGGGCGCTCGATGCAGTCACCGCAGGACCCGCTTTCGTGCGGAACGGTCGCATGGATCTTCTTGCGGTCAACCCACTCGCGCGTGCGTTTTACAAGGACCTGTACGACATGCCGGGGCAGCCCCCGAACATCGCGCGCTTTACGTTCCTCGACGAAAGGGCTTTCGAGTTTTATCCGGACTGGAACGCGTTTGCCGAGGTGACTGTCTCGATTCTGCGAACCGAGGCTGGGCGAGATCCTCACAACAAGGAATTGCACGATCTGATCGGTGAACTCAGCACTCGGAGTGAGGAATTCCGGCGTCGGTGGGGCGCGCACGACGTCCGCCATCACGGCACCGGATTCAAGACATTTCACCACTCCGCCGTGGGGGAGCTGACGCTTGCCTTCGAAGGTTTGGAGATGGCCGCCGAGCCGGGGTTGACGCTCACGATCTACACCGCAGAGCCGGGATCGCCCTCCGCGGAACGGATGCAGTTACTCGCCTCGTTGGCAGCCAGTGAGAATGCGGACTCTGCGCCTCACGTGCCGGAGCGGTCGCTGACGGACGGCTGACGAACTGCGCGACGGTTGATCAGGTCGTCAGTTGACGACTTCGGCGGCGGTGCGCTTCGTGCGTTCCTTGCGCAACAGGATCATCAGCGGCAGAAAGTAGAGAGCGGCAACGCCGGTGCCTACCAACACCGGCCCAGTGGCACCGAGACTCGAGGCCAACGCGAACCCGGCGATCCAGGAGCCGACCGCCGTGCCCAGATTGAACGACGAGGTGCTGAGAGCAGAAGCCATCGTCGGCGCCTGATCGGCATAACGCACAGCCATCCCGATCAGGATGGGATTGGTCGACATGCCGAATAGTCCCAGCATGACTACGAGAATCACCGTCACGATCACGTTGTGCGAGAAGAGGCAGAGCGCTCCGAGTACGAGAAACGTCATCGCTGCCGAGACGAACAAGACCCCGTACTGATGCTTCGCACCGAGTCGACCGCCGAGATTGGAGCCGACGAACGCACCGAGTCCGTAGCCGACAAGCACCAGTGGCACTGCCGACGCAGCAAGTCCCGTGTTCTCGGTCAACAGCGGAGAGATGAAGCTGTACGCCGCCAGCGACGACCCGCACACGACGGCGCAACCGGACAGAACGAGCCAGATGCGTCCGTCCCGTAGGCTCGCGATCTCCGCTCGCCAGGACGGCACCGCACCGGAGTCGCTGTCGGCGGGTACCAATCGGTGGACGATGGCCGCGGCAACGAGTGCGAGGGCGGCGAGGGCCCAGAAAGGACCACGCCACCCGATGGCCTGACCGGCCAGAGCGCCGAGCGGAACACCGATGACGTTCGCGAGCATGCCTCCGCCCAAGACGATGCCGAGCGCGCGCGAGGAAGACGCCGGGCCGGCCGCTTTTGCTCCGACCACGGCGGCGACTGCCCAGAATGCGCCCGTCGCCACGGCTGTGAGGAAGCGGGCGCCGAGAATGAGTCCGAAGTTGGACGAGAGCGCGACGATGACGTGTCCGATCGCGAAAACAATCAGAGCCGAGCTCAAGGTCACGCGTCGGGGAACCCTGAGTGTCAAGATCGCCATCGCCGGCGTGCCGACGATCATCCCGATCGCGAAGACGGTGATCATCAAGCCGACGTTCGCGATCGACGTCCCGAGGTCACCCGCAATCTCGGGAAGAATGCCGGCGACGACGAATTCGGTTGTGCCCATCAAGAAAACTCCGACGGCCAGCACGTAGATCACGAGCGGCAGGCGGCCGGTTTCTTCGACGGTCGGGGCGGAAATCATGAGGTGGTCAGTTCTCTTTCTGTTGACGACGCGCATGTCGTGGCGCACCCGTCCAGGGCATCACGCCCGTCGCCTGCGAGGGAGTCCCGGTCGTTGGGGGTACTCGAAGGGACTCCCGGTGTGACCGATTGCGCGCTACCGTCGGCGCAAAGACTGCCTGAACCCGGGAGGCGCGCCCATGACACGACGACAGATCCGGGGGCTCGGCGCCGCCGTGCTTGTCTCGGCCTTGATGACTGCTTGCAGTACCGAGGACGCTGAGGGGCCCGGTCCACAGGCAAGCACGACAACACGATCGGCGCCCGCCGCGGCCTTCGGTGAACCCGAGACCGTCGCCGACGGCTTGGACGCGCCCTGGTCGATCGCATTCCACGGCGATACACCACTAGTCAGTGAGCGCGACAGCGCGCGAATCCTCGAACTCGACGCCGGCGGAAACAGCCGCGAGGTGGGAGTGGTCGACGGCGTCAGCCCAAGAGGTGAGGGCGGTTTACTAGGGATCGCAGTACGTGAAAACCGCCTGTACGCGTACTTCACCGCGAACGGGGAGAACCGGATCGAACGCTTCGACATCATCGGTGCTCCGGGGGAATTCGCGCTCGGGCCGGCCGAGACGATTCTCGACGGGCTCGCTTCGGCCAACTACCACAACGGTGGTCGCATCGCGTTCGGCCCGGACGGGATGCTGTACGTGACCGTCGGTGATGCCGGTAGTCGAGACAGAGCTCAGGACCTCGACTCGATGTCCGGGAAAATTCTGCGCATGACTCCGGATGGTGATGTGCCGCAAGATAATCCGTTTCCGAACTCGTTTGTCTACAGCTACGGCCACCGCAACTCCCAGGGCATTGCCTGGACCGAGGACGGCACGATGTACGCCAGCGAGTTCGGGCAGGACACCTGGGACGAGCTCAACAAGATCGAAGCAGGCGGAAACTACGGGTGGCCCGAGGTCGAAGGGATTGCGGGTGAAGACGGATTCATCGACCCGCTCCAACAATGGTCACCGGATGATGCCAGCCCCAGCGGAATCGCCATCCACGACGGCACGATCTACATCGCCAATCTTCGTGGTGAGCGACTCCGCACGGTGCCCTTGACCGATCCCGCGACCGCCGACGAGCAATTCGTCGACGAATACGGGCGCCTCCGTGATGTTGTAGTCGCACCGGACGGGTCGCTGTGGATACTGACGAACAACACCGACGGACGCGGCGACCCCAACCCCGGTGATGACCGCATCATTCGCGTGCCGTTGCGCTGATGTCGATTTCCGGCGAACGCAGTACTTCCAGCCCGAGGATCCTCGCCGAAGCCGGTGATTCACTAATATCTTTACGACAGGTGCGCCGGGTACGGATCGGAGAGACAGCATGGGGACTTGGGGTTCAGGACCTTTCGACAACGACGTAGCGGGCGACCTGCTCAGCGCAGTACAGGCGGGTGACTACGACATCGACGATTACGCTAGCCACCCCGATGGCGGTTATCTCGATGCCGATGATGCTCAAACAGCAATTGCCGTCGCCGAGATTCTTGCGGTTGCGCACGGCGTTGCGCCGAAGCCTGTGCAGCTGGATGGAATTGACGCCGCCGGGTACGTCAGCACCTTGAGCCCGGAGCAGAAGAGTTGGGTCCTCGCCGCACTCGAGCGTGCAGTTTCCGACAGTGACACTTCGGAGTTGTACGAGTTGTGGGAAGAGAACGGTCCGGAAGACCTCGCAGCTTGGCGGGCACCGATCCTGAGCAGATTGGCCAGCCTCAAAACGGTGGGGTAAGCGTCACTCGTCTGCAGTCCCTTGCTTACTCGGAGTTCGACGAGGACAGACTCCCCTTGACGTACCGGGTGGTGTCGTCAGCGAGGATCTCGGCGAGCCCGCTTTCGATACCGTCCAGTGCTTGCGCGGCGACGTCGGCAGGATCGATCTTCTGTTCGGCGGGTACGCCAGCGGCCATGTCGGTATCCATGTATGCGACATGCAGTGCCGATACGGAGATTTTGCGCGGCGCAAGTTCTTCTCGAACGGCGTCGGTCATCGCCCAGGCCGCTGCCTTCGACGACGCGTAAGACCCGAGCGCGGCTGGATGGAACCAGGACAGCACCGACAGAACGTTGAGTATTGTTCCGCCGTCGTTGTTTTCGATGACGGGAGCAAACGCCCGGGTCACGGCGAGCGGGCCGTAGAAGTTGACGTCCATCTCTCGTCGAATGTCATCGATGTCGCCCCCGATCAAGGGCGCCGAGGTAGAGATACCTGCGTTGTTGACCAGCAAGGTCACATCCGATGCGATTTGCGCGGCGGCGGTTATCGATTCGGCGTCCGTCACGTCCAACCTCAGGGGGATGGCGCCGGGTAGATCGACAGTTTCCGGATTGCGCGCAGCCGCGTACACCTTTGCGCCGCGCTCGACGAGTCCCGCAGCCAGATGGCGTCCGAGCCCGCGATTGGCTCCTGTGACGACCGCAACCGTCTTGTTCAGGTCCATGATTCTCCCAGTGTTGTGATTGCTCGTGACGTTTAGATTATGAATCAAATCTAAGTGTCGGCTAGGATAGATGTCAAGTGAAATCCAAACTGGAAGGCGTTGTGATGGGCCGCGTATCGCAGCAACAAGCGGAAGAGAACCGTCGGCGCGTCGTGGAAACCGCAGCCCGACTGTTCCGAGAGAAGGGCACCCACCTCAGCGTCGCCGACCTGATGAAGGCGTCGGGGCTGACCCACGGTGGCTTCTACAAGCAGTTCGCGTCCAAGGACGCTCTCATCGACGAAGCGACCACCCACGCCTTCAAGGAACTGGCTCAGCTGCACTCTGCGGGACTCGAAGAGCATGCAGGGCAACGTGACTCCGCCCGAAAAGCTTTGATCGATACCTATCTCTCGGTGGCGCATCGCGACAACCCGGCAGACGGATGCCCCGCTGCTGCGCTCGCCGCCGACATGGCGCGCGAGCCTGCAGACAGCGAGGCCCGTCGGGTTTACACGGAGGGAGTGGGGGATTTTGCCGCAGCTCTTGCCGACGACGAAGCTGTCGGTCTCCTCCGGCTCTCCACCATGCTCGGTGCACTGGTTCTTTCGCGAGCTACCAAGGGTTCCCCGCTCTCCGAGGAAATTCTCGATTCCGCGCGCGTCGAACTGATCAGAGGGCTTCGAGAGCCGCTGTCATCTTCTTGACGGTCTCGGGTGCCCTGGCCGCGAATCCCGCTTTCACGAGGTCCAGTTCTCGCGGTTCCGAGAGTCGGACTCTCGATATGTTGATTGAACGCTCTAGTTGATTCCGACGACTTCCTGGGCGATCGCTGCGAGTCTTGCCTGTGCGGCGGATACGACGCCGTGGCGGTTCTTGTGCGCTTCCTCGTACGCAACGATGTCCTGCACCTGTGCGGCTTCGGTCAGTTCCTTCACGGCGGAGACGGCTTGGGTGACGTTGAGTTCGTCGAAGTCTTCGATGGGAAGTTCAGTGGGGTCGAGTAGCCCACTCGACTTCCTTACCGAACGGAAGACGTCGGCGGCACCGTCAGCACCTTCACGGCGAGTGACCTTCTCTGCAGTGGCGATGGCCGCATCCCTACTGGCCGAGAGTGTTTTCACAGTCACGTCACCGGCATATGCGCCCCAGCTGATCAGCTCACCCAGTACCGGCGGTGAGGTGCGAACAGCGTCGATGGCACGGTCGAGACTGCGGGTGGACCAGGAGACCGGAACGTTGACCAGCCGTATCGCCGCGCCGGTGGCAGCTTGCATCGGTGTGCGGCGCAAAGCTGCCGGTCCACCGAGTGCCTCTTCGGCCAAGACAGTCGTGAGCCAGTCCACGGTCGCGGAGTGTGCAGCGATGAGGCGGTCGGCCAACGCCGCGACGGTCTGATCGCCGCCGGCAGTGGCCAGGGCCTTGAGGTAGCGGGAGCGGTCGAGGAGTTGATGTTCGAGCGCAAGGTCGCCCAGTACAGCTTCGTCGAAGGGCTGGGCCTGTTCGACCATCGCTTTCACTCCGGCTGTCGCGCGTCCGAGGAACGGACCGACCAATTCCGGAACGCCACCCAGATCGCGAATCGTGGACTCGATGGAACTCGCCCTTTCACGGCCGTTCTCTGCGTTTTCCGTGAGTTCGCGTCGAACCGCTTCGGTTCTGGCCTGTGCGACGCGCGTTTCGGCGACCTGGATCTCGGTGTGCGTCAGTCCGAGGAGGATGCGTAACTGGGTGATCAAGGCGGACGTGGTTTCGGAGTTGCTCATATCGGGGTCGTCCCTTCGTCGGTGCGTGCTTTACGTGATGTTCAGCTTCTGCTCGACGAGTGCTCCGCGGGTCGCGGAGCCACCGCCGCTACGCGGGCTACCCCGACCTACCGCGTAGTAACCACAACGAACAAGTGGGCTCGACGCACCGAGATCGTCGGCGCCAGGACGAGTGAGATCCCGGCCACCCCGAGGTTTCGATTTCTATTCGGCGGGAAGGAGGCATGTGCAGTGCATCCATCCAGAAGCCCGCGAGAAACTGCGTCACCCGAGGAGTATCGATATGCCGGACCAGTACGCAATGCAGGACCCGACCACGCGGTTCCCCGCTCTTGTGCGTGAGCGGCAGGCGGAGATCGCACACCCCGGTCTCACCGCAGACATGATTTCTCCTCCCGACCACGGTGAAAACACCTATCGAGGAAGCGGTCGACTCGAAGGAAGGCGTGCGATTGTCACCGGAGCGGATTCGGGCATCGGACGTGCGGTCGCGATTGCATTTGCCAGAGAAGGCGCGGACGTTGTCCTGAGTTATCTCGACGAGGAAGAACAGGACGCTCGGGAAACCGCTCGCTGGGTCGAGGAGGCAGGTCGCAAAGCCGTCTCGGTGCCGGGAGATCTCCGAAGCGAGGAACACTGTTCTGCTTTGGTCGAAACCGCGGTGAGTGAACTCGGCGGACTGGACATCTTGGTGAACAACGCCGCGTTTCAGATGGTGCAGATGGGCGGCATCGCCGATATCACCACCGAACAATTCGACCGTGTGATGAAAACCAACCTCTACGCACTATTTTGGCTCTCCAAAGCAGCGATCGCGCAGATGGAGCCCGGATCGACGATCGTGAATACCTCGTCCATCCAAGGTGCGTCCCCGTCGCCCGAGCTGCTCGATTACGCCACGACAAAGGCGGGCATCATCGACTTCACCAAGGGGCTGGCCGCCGATGTCGCACGAAAGGGAATCAGGGTCAATGCCGTTGCACCTGGACCGATTTGGACGCCACTGATTCCGGCGACGATGCCCAAGGAGAAGTTCGAGACGTTCGGGGACGACGTTCCGCTCGGGCGGGCTGGTCAGCCGGCCGAGCTTGCTCCCGCCTATGTATTTCTCGCCTCTGGCGAATCCAGTTACACCACTGGGGAAGTCATCGGCGTGACGGGTGGAAAACCGCTCACCTGAATGTGCGACTAGACAAGGCGTACGACGACGGCGTAACGGTCAACCGTTGTCGAGGCCGGCGGCGACCATCGCTGCGGCGATCTCTCGTTCGGAGAATGAGCCCTTCTCCAGACCCCGGATGACGCCGGAGCGATCAGCGGGGGAACGGTTTTGGTTCAACTTCGCTTTTCCGTAGACACGGGCCACGTGCAGTTCGATCCCCACAATCCCTCGCAGCTGCGCATCGACGAACTGCGGCGGCGCGTCGGTGACCTTCCATTCGTTCTCACGGCCGGATTCATGTCGAGCTGTCAATGCGGTGACGTGCGCACGCAGCCACTGCTCGTCGTCGTGCGCAACCAGTTGGCCGTAGACGTAGAGAACTTCGTAGTTCCACGTCGGGACAACCTTCCCGTGGACGCTCTTGCTCGGGTAGAACTCGGGGCTCACGTAGGCGTCGGCGCCGGGGAGGATCACCAGAGACTCCGATGTCCCGGTGTATCGCCAATGCGGATTCGTCCGGGCGAGATGCCCCTCCAACACGTTTCCGTCGGCGTTGTACAGCAGTGGCATCGACGTGACTTCGAGGGTCTCGGGGCCCGGTGTGACCAGGTGTCCGAATCCACCGGCGTGGAGAGAGTCGGCGACCGCGTCGTCGGAGAGGCGGAATTGTCCGGGCAGAATCATGTGTCTCCTCACAGATTTTTTGTCATGTGACAATGTGTCACAGCGTGGAGGTTTTGTCATGTGCTAATAGAGTGAGCCTGTGACCAGCACTGTGGCGGACCAGGTGAGGCTCTATGTCGTCCGCGGGACAGCGGGCGAGATTTCCGAGGGCATCCGCAATCTCATCAGTGCTGGGGTACTGGCTCCAGGGGATGCGTTGCCGCCCATACGGGCCTTGGCCGACGATCTCGAGGTTCACCGGAACACAGTTGCCGGAGCCTATCGCTTGCTCGTGGCGGCGGGAGTTGTGGAGACACAGGGCCGGCGCGGCAGCTTCGTGCGAGCCATACCGTTCCTGGAAGGAGAAGGCGGTATCGCTCTTCCTGGCAGCGTGGATCTCGCCAGCGGAAATCCTGATCCGGCATTGCTGCCTGATCTCAGAGCCTCGTTGGACCGGACCACTTACACGCCCCGGTTGTACGGCGCCGCAGCCACCGAGCCTCTACTCGATTCCTGGGCACGTTCCTCGATCGAGGACGAGGTTCTAAGGCCGTGCTCGATCACCATCACCAACGGTGCCGTTGACGCGGTCGAGCGACTGTTGACCGCTCATTTGACCCGAGGTGACGCCGTCGCGATCGAGGATCCGTGCTTCCTGGCGAGCATCGGAACGCTCAAAGCCAACAGCTTCCGAGCGGTACCGATGGACATCGACACTTCGGGTATTACCCCGCAAGGGCTGCTGCGTGCTCTCGAAAGTGGTGTGCGCGCGATTATTTGCACCCCTCGTGCGCACAACCCCACCGGGGTCAGCATGAGCGCCGACCGAGCGGCGATTCTCGGAAGCATCCTGGCCGAGTTCCCTCACGTTCTGGTAATCGAGGACGATCACTTCTCTGCCGTGTCCAGCAATCGGTACTGTCGGCTCGCTCCGATGAGCACGACGCGGTGGGCGCTTGTTCGTTCCGTGTCGAAATTTCTCGGGCCCGACCTGCGCGTGGCAGTGGTCGCCTCGGACCTCGACACCGGCATTCGGCTGAGCACTCATCTCCGGTCGGGCGCCAACTGGGTCAGTCACCTGCAGCAGCGCTTGAGTGCTGAACTGCTGAGTGATCCGACGGTGATCGACGGCCTCGCCAATGCTCGCGCTGTTTACGAGCGCCGCCGAACCCTTCTGAAATCTGCACTGTCAGAACATGATATCGAGGTTCCTGACACTTTCGACGGACTCAATGTCTGGGTTCCGCTGGATCGGGATTCCGAACCGATTGTCGAGCGACTCGCCGAGTCTGGCTGGCTCGTGCGGGACGGAAGTCAGTTCTCGGCGACGCCGGGTCAGTGCCACCGGGCACTTCGTGTGACCGCCTCCACCATCACCTCTGACCAAGCACGCGAGTTCGCCAGTGCCCTGGCTGAAATATTGGCGAGCCCGTAGTTGTCCAGCTGCACTACGGTGCGAATCTGAGTCTCTCGCTTCTCGACGAAACTACCGGCGACGGCTGGATCGATAGGATCGGTTCGAGCGACGACGAAGGGTGTAATTGTGGCGAGGGCGGTTGTTGTCGGTGCGAGCCGAGGTCTTGGTCGTGCTTTGATCGAGGGTCTGAGGAGCGATGGCGACGAAGTTCTCGGCATATCGCGTCGGCGTCCTGACGGGTTCGACGTCTCCGAGTGGATCGAAGCCGACCTGACCGATCCTGTTACGGCAGCGAATTCGATCGATCAGGAGCTTGTCGGTGGTGTAGATACCCTGATCTGCAACGTCGGAATTTGGGAAGGGGATGCCTTCACTTCCGATTATGCGTTCACAGATCAATCCGATGTCGAAATGCTCGAAATGATCAACGCCAACATCACGGCCACAATTCTCCTGCTCAAGCGCCTGATCCCGAGAATGATCGGCCGTCCTCGACCTCGGATCATCTTGACCGGGTCCACCTCGGGACTCCCGCGAAGCGGTAGGCCGGAGGTTGCGTTCGGTGCATCGAAGTTCGCGATCAACGGCATTGCCGACGCGTTGAGAGAGGGCTATCGGAAGGACAGACTCGCCGTGACTGTCCTTCATCTCGGATATCTCAATACAGAAGACGGACTCGACGTGCCCCGAGACGTCGCTGCCGCCAGGGGAGAGGGATCTCTGGTCCCGGTACATGACGTTGTGGATACGGTGCGCTCGATCTCGAGTTTGTCGTCTTCGACGTCAGTGCCGGAAGTAGTCCTCACTGCGATCGACGATCCGCGATTCTGATTTGCGGCGGTCGACTCAATCTGGTTGCTGAACAGACGTATTCAGAGAATCTAGACCCCGATCAAGAAGTAAGCTCCGGTCAGATACGTCAGGGTGAGGCCCGCCAAGGTCCACGCCATGTACGGCCGGATGTAGAGGCGCCGCAGGCGGTGCAATCGCAGGGAGGCTCGCAAGAACGCGCCCACGGTCCCGAGCAGCAACATCAGGCTCGGGACGAAGACCGCCAGTCGGCGATCCTTCTGTGAGCACAGCAAGGTGTCGGTACCGAAGCATTCGCCCCGCCGGGAGCCCAACCACACGATCGCGATAACCAAAACCGCGGTAGCCAGAACGACTGACACGCCGTACGTCAGGGTTCGCCTGTTGATCTTTCGCTCTCGACGCTGAATTACATCTGACGCGTCAGAACTGTCGGTCATCACACCGGCTCCTGTACATCGCACCTCACTTCGTGGATCGGCGGTGGGAGAGGGCGTACAGCACTACTCCGACGGCCAAGAGTAATGATGCGCGTAACCACGTCGCAGCGCTCTGCTGGGTGAGCAACGCAACGCACGTACCGAGAGCGAGGATCGGGAAGATGATCGGCGTTCGGAAGTGTTTGTGTTGCACTGCGTCACGGCGCAGAACCAGGACGGCGATGTTGGTGCTGATGAATACGAAAAGCAGCAGGAGTACCACCGTCTCCGCCAGGGCTGACAGCGATCCGGTGACGCAGAGAGCCATGGCAACTGCTGTGGTCGCGATAATCGCCACCCAGGGGGTCCGTCGCTGCGGCAGTACCCGAGCGAAGACGCTCGGGAGCAAGCCTTCCGATGCCATCCCGTATGTCAGCCTGCTCGCCATGATCATTGTCAGCAGTGCGCCGTTGGCGACGGCGACCAACGCGATCAGGCTGAACAGGCGAGGCGGAACGCCGACGTCGGCAGCTGACACAACTTCCAGCAGTGGCCCGGAGGATGCGGCAAGTTCGTCGGCGGGCAGGACCACCGAGACAGCCAGGCCGACAAGGACATAGGCGGCGCCGGCTGTCAGTAATGCTCCGAACAGTGCGCGTGGGTAGACCTTGCTCACGTTCTTCACTTCTTCGGCGACGTTCGCGGACGTTTCGAAGCCGACAAAAGAGTAGTACGCGAGGAGTGCCGCAGCCAGCACCGCGAGTGCAGGCGATCGGCTGTCGTCGAACTCCACGACGCGGCTCAGGGTTCCGTCGCCGCGCCCGAGAACTATGCAAGCGAGGACGACAACGAGGACGAGCCCGGTGACCTCCACGACTGTCATGACGACGTTGGCGCGCATCGACTCCTTGATGCCTCTGGCATTGAGAAGTCCCACCAGGAGCAGGAAGACGAGCGCCGCTGGAACGGTTGGGACGTCGATGAAGGCTTTGAGATAGTCGCCCGAGAATGCGAGGGCGAGTCCCGCCGCACTGGTTACGCCGGCCGCCAGCATCGAGAAGCCGACAAGGAACGAGATCAGTGGTTTCCGATACGCCCGTTGGGCGAATACTGCTGCGCCGCCCGCTCGCGGATATTTGGTGACCAGTTCGGCATACGACGTTGCTGTCAGCAATGCCATGACGAGCGCTACGAGCAGTGGTACCCAGACGGCTCCACCAACTTCACCGGCGATGACGCCCACCAACGCGTAGATGCCGGCACCCAGAACGTCTCCGAGGATGAACACGAAAAGGAGTGGGCCGGTTATAGCCCGAGTGAGAATGTTCTTACCGCCGTCTTCATCTCCGCCTGCGGTTTCGTCCACGTTCTCAGCACCCGCGGCGCGTCGCATATGCAAGGTTCGTCCTGTCTTCATGGTGGCGTGCCGCCACCTCAGGAGCAGTCATGTACCCATTGGCCGAGGTTTCAAACGTAGGTCGCCCGCCTTCCCGTGCTTTGCTTGTAGGGGAATCGCAGAAGTAGTGACTGGAGGACGAAGTGGCCGAAACGACGGTTGCCGCGGTGATGGACGAGTTGGCTGCTCTCGAAGATCCGAAGGCGCGTGCGGTGAACGAGAAGCACGGTGACGATCACGGTGTGAACCTCACAAAACTGCGCGCTGTTGCGAAGCGATTGAAGACTCAGCAGGAACTCGCACAACAGCTTTGGGCGACGGGCGATACCGCGGCGCGATTGTTGGCCCTTTTGATCTGCCGCCCGAAGGCGTTCGAGCGTGACGAGTTGGATGTCATGTTGCGAGAGGCCCGCACTCCGAAGGTGCAGGACTGGCTCGTCAATTACGTGGTGAAGAAGAACCCGCATGCCGAGGAGTTGCGGGTGGCCTGGACCGCTGACCCTGATCCTGTGGTCGCTAGCGCCGGGTGGGCTCTGACCACCGAACGTGTCGCGAAGAAGCCCGAGGGACTTGACCTTTCAGGGCTACTCGACGTCATCGAGGCGGAGATGAAGGATGCTCCTGACCGCCTGCAATGGGCGATGAACCACTGCCTGGCTCAGATCGGGATCGAACATGCCGAGTACCGCGCCCGGGCAATCGAGATCGGTGAGCGACTGCGGGTGCTCGAGGATTACCCGACTCCACCGAACTGCACCTCGCCGTTTGCGCCCATCTGGATCGCGGAGATGGTGCGACGACAGAGGGCAAAGTAGAGCGCACGACAACTGAGGATAGGGTTACCTTCGTGCTACGTTAGGCGCCGTCACCCGCTCGGGGTGTCTGAGCAGGTCGATCGACCGGGAGGTCCTGGCGTGGCGAGAATTTTGGGACGAGGGCTGTCAGAGCGACGAAGTGGTGGCAGCCGTGTCCGCCGGATGGTAGCCGTCGTGGCGGCGTGCGGGCTGGCGGCCGGAATGGCGGCCTGCAGCAGCAACAGCGACAAAGACAGCACCGACGACAAAGACAGCACCCGGACTTCATCCGCAGTCGACGCCGCGTTCCCGGTGACGATCACGTCGGCCCTCGGCACGGCCGAGATCAAGGAGGAGCCCAGGCGGGTCGCAACCTGGGGATGGTCCAATCAGGACGCCCTCCTGGCTCTCGGTGTCGTCCCGGTCGCGATGCCCACTTTCTCCGGACCTCAGTACGGGGCCGACGCGCAGGGCATTCTGAAGTGGGACGCCGAGGCACTCGACAAGCTCGGTGGCGAGCAGCCGATCTTGTTGTCGGGTGACGGAACGGGCGAAGCACCTGTCGAGCAGTTCGCCAAGGCTGAACCAGATCTCATCTTCGCCCCGTACTCCGGGCTCACTCAGCAGGAATTCGACGCACTGTCGAAGATCGCGCCGGTGGTTTCCTTCCAGGACGAGCCGTGGACCGCGTCGTGGCAGGACCAGGTGACCATCGCTGGTCAGGCGCTGGGTAAACAGGCCGAGGCCGGCACGCTCATCGACAAGACCAACGCCGCGATCAGCGCGACGGCTGCGAAGAACCCTGCGTTGCAAGGTAAGACCGTCACCATCGGACTCCCGAACAGTCCGAGCACCTTCGCGGTGAGTAAGAACGCCGACGTGCGTGTCGAGTTCCTCGAGCAGCTGGGTCTGAAGAACGAGCCGACGATCCAGCAGGCCGATCCCGTCAAGGATCCCGAGGCCGTGTACTTCGAGCTGAGCACCGAGCAGGCGCCGCTGATTGCGTCTGACGTGCTGTTCGTGGTGGCCTACGACAAGGACTCTCTGAACGCGTTCCTCGCCGAGCCACTGGTGGCAGCTCAGCCGGTGATCGTCGATGGGCGTACGGCATCCACCAAGGACTTCAGCGTCGACAAGAACTTCGCGTTCGGCGGACTGACGGTCCTGACCATCCCGTACATCCTCGACGACGTCGCCACAGTTCTGAACACCGCTGCCGGCAACGTCAAGGGCTGACCGGCCCGCTAGCGGGAAGTTCGAAACTGTGTCCGGTACCGCTGTGGGCTGGTGCCGACCAGGTCTCGGAAGCGTTCGCGGAACGTGGTGACGGCATTGAATCCGACTTGTCCCGCAACACGTTCGATCGAGTGGTCGGTAGTCTCGAGCAGAAATTGCGCTTGGCGGAGCCGCGCGTGATGGAGCCACTGCAACGGCGTTGTACCGATCTGTTCCTGGAAGCGGCGGTTGAGCGTGCGGGTGCTCATCGTTGCCCTGGCCGCGATTGTCGTGATGTCGAGCTGCTCCCCGAGATTCTCTTCCATCCAGTTCAGCAGTGGACGAAGGGTTGTCCCGCTGGGTACGGGAGGCTCGTGGACGATGAATTGTGCTTGCCCTCCGGCACGTTCGAGCGGCATCACGCTCAGACGTGCCGTGTCGGCGGCGACGGCAGACCCGTAGTCCTGACGCACCATGTACAGACAGAGGTCGAGTGCGGCCGCAGCGCCCGCCGAAGTCAAGATGTGCCCGTTGTCGACGTAGAGAACGGCAGCATCGACGTCGACAGCCGGGTGCCGACGCGCCAACTCTGCGGCGGCCGCCCAGTGCGTCGTCGCGCGAAGTCCGTCGAGCAAGCCGGTGTCGGCGAGCGTGAATGCGCCGACGCACAGTGATGCGATGCGTGTGCCGCGATCCGCGGCTGATCTGAGGGCGTCGATGATCTCGGCGTCGACCGGCACATCGAGATCGGCGGTGCCCGGGATGATGATCGTGCTGGCCTGGGCGAGACGTGACAGTCCGTGCGGTACGCGCATCGTGAACGTTCCGGTCTCCACCTCCTCGGTGAGCGCGCACACGGCGGTCCGGTAGGCCGGTGCGCCTGAGGGAAGCCTGCATCGTCCGAAGACTTCGAGGGGTGCTGCCAGGTCCATCGGCACCACTCCGGGCAACGCGAGAACTGCAACGTCATGCATGTCTGAAACGTAGCGTATGTGGCGCGAGATTCTGTGATCTCGTGTCGTGAAATATCCTCTCAACTGGTATTTCACAGAATATGTGAGGTTGGCTGAAAGCCGTCGAAGGTTGGCTTTCAGCCGTCGCCGCAGGGGTCAACTTCCTCCTACTGTCGTAGGAACAGCGAAGCGCACAGGAGCGCGTCGCACAAAATCGGAGGTTGCAGTGCACGCGCAGATCGTGTTGTTCGACGGATTCGATCCCATGGATGTCGTGGGTCCGTACGAGGTGCTCTACGCCGGGGGTCTCGCCAGCGGTGGGGCGTTGAGTGTCGAACTCGTCAGCGCGGAGGGGCCTCGGACCGTCCTGAGTGGAAGTGGTGAACTCGCTATGACCGCCACTGCAACCCTCGATGTCGAACACGCGGATCTGATCATCGTTCCCGGAGCATCGGGTCTCTTCGAACCCGATGCGGACCAGCCGGGCACCAGTTTGCCGGAAAGACTCGCGGCCACAACGGAAACCGAACTGCCTGTCATGATGCGGCGTGCACTCGACGATCCTGGTGTTCTTGTTGCGACCGTCTGTGGAGGATCTTTGGCGCTGGCGATGGCGGGGCTTCTCGAAGGGCGCCGCGCCGTGACACACCATCTTGCCGTGGACGCACTGGCGGCCGGCGGCGTTATTCCGATCCAGGCGCGAATCGTCGACGACGGTGACCTGATCACCGCCGGCGGTGTGACATCCGGTCTCGACCTTGGCCTGTACCTGTTGGAACGATGCCTCGGGCCCCGGATAAGTCTCGAGGTCGAAGCGCTCTTCGACTACGAGCGTCGTGGAACGGTGTGGTCGGCCAAGGGCGCCGAGCCTGTAATCACCTTCGCCCCGGACGCTGCGTGAATACGCTTGTGCGTACCGAAACGCGAGAAATCCCATGACCGGAATCCTGCTGTCCCTCCACGTGATTGCGGCCATTCTTGCCATCGGCCCCGTCGCTGTGGCGGCGAGTATGTTCCCGGTGGCGAGCCGCGCCGCGCTCGCCGATCCGGACAGCGCCAGTGTTGCGACGACGGGCATGCTGCATCGCATCGTTCGGGTGTATGCCACGATCGGCGTTGTCGTTCCGATGCTCGGTGTCGCCACCGCCGTCAATCTCGGAGTGCTCGGTGACCTGTGGATCCTCACCTCGATCGCACTCACCGTCGTTGCCGCCGTGATACTCACCGCGGTCGTGCTTCCCGCCCAACGGCTGACAATGGCGGCGATCGAAGGAACCGGGTCCGTTGTGGATGTCGCAACGCGGCTCACCCGTCGACTGGGCACAGCGACGGGGATCTTCAATCTGCTCTGGGTCGTTGTCGTCGTGCTGATGATCTTTCGGCCAGGATCGACAACCGGCGTGTGATCCGAGGCGATATTTCCCGTGTCGGAGACAGCGACGCTTGACCTTGACACAGTGACAAGGACTCCAATGGTCGACGAAGGAGGTGGTTGTCGTGAACACAACCAACCATGGTGGGCAGAATGCTCACCTCGTCGACGCATTGGCCGCGGCTGATCCCTCGGTTCGGCTGCGCGCCGCGCTCGCTGTCGGCACGCGCCCGGACCCTGAGCTGACGGATGCCCTGATCGATCGGTGCGCCGTCGAGCCGGACTTCTTCGTCCGCGACATGCTGACCTGGGCATTGTGCCGCTTGCCGGCCGAAATTACGGTGCCGAGGCTGATCCGTGAGCTCGGGTCCGATGGTTCGCAAGCCCGCAGTCAGGCGCTCCACACCTTGTCCAAGATCGGCGATCCGATCGCGTGGCCCGAGGTCTCTGCGCTGGTGCACGACCAGGACGACGAGGTCGCGCGCAGTGCGTGGCGCGCCGCAGTGGCACTCGTGCCGGCAGGAGTCGAGGGTGCACTCGCAGCGGATCTGGCGACCGAACTCGGGCGGGGCGAACTGCAGATGCAGCTCAGTCTGAGCCGTGCTCTGACCGGGCTCGGCGAGGCTGTACTCCCGGTGCTCGACGCGGCCGGAATGAACCCGAATCCGCGTGTCCGGGCGCATGCTGATGCTACAAAGCAACTCTGGCACGACCCCGACGGTGGGTTCGCACTCTCACACGAGTTGGCGAAGCGCGTCGCGGCAATCGGCCCGGACGCGTAGGAAGGGGAGACGGATGTTGATCGGCGAGGTCTCGCGGCGTTGTGGTGTCAGCACACGGATGCTGCGTCACTACGACACCTTGGGACTGGTGAAGCCGACGGGCCGCACGTCCGGCGGTTACCGGGAGTACTCCGCCGACGACATCCGTCGACTCTTCCACGTCGAGAGCTTGAGGACGTTGGGGCTCTCGTTGAACGAGGCCAAGCGTGAACTGGACGAACCCGACTTCGCGCCGGCCGATTTGGTGGGTGAACTCATGCAACACACTCGGCAACGGATCGCGGCGGAGGAGGAATTGCTGACCAAACTCGAAAGGGTCGACGCATCCGCCCCTTCGGAGTGGGATGACGTCCTGCGCATGGTCTCGCTGTTGCGTGCACTCGAATCCGAGTTCGCTGCCCACCGTCAGCAAGCGATCCTGTCGCAGGAGCTGAATGCGGCGTTGCCCGTCGACGCACTCGTCGAGGCCATCCTGTCGGAGAAGGATGCCAACGTGGCCGGAGCGTTGCAGTGGGCGTTGGCGAGGACCGAAGGTGCGGGCCTTGCAGGTCTCACGAAGGGCCTCGAATCGGAGGACGTCGAGGTTCGACGCCGCGCGACGTCGGCCATCTCCGGGATCCACACCGAGGAAGCAACTCGGGCGCTGAAGCGAGCTCTCGATGATTCGGACGCGATAGTCCGCGCTGATGCCGCTCTCACCCTCGGATCTCGCGGAGAGGCCGTCTCGATGCCCGCTCTCCTCGAGATGGTCGCCGACGGGCGACGCGACGTCGAGGCCGGAGAGGTGCTCGGTCTTCTCGCGGAGCACTCACCGACAAGCGGTGAGGTCGTCGATGCCGCGCAGGCAGGGCTCGACGGCACTGACGACGCCCCGACGAGGTTGCGAATCACGCAGGCACTCGCTGAGATTCCCGGCGCGGCGGCCCGGGAAGCGCTCGCCCGGCTGACACGCGACGACGACAAGACGGTCGCGTCCACGGCAGCCGCGATCCTCGAGATGCGGGACCGTGGACCACGCCGGCGCGAACGACCGCGTATCGGGAACTGAAATCGGAGAACTAGGGCACCTCTGACAAATGCGGGCCCGGGTGGTCAGCGCCGTAACGATTTTGCCGCGGCGTTGCCCTTCAACGCTGCACAGAGCAGGACAAGGAGCACCGCTAGAAACACGACTGTTGAGGCGACAGCCGACACCACAGATCCGAAACCTGTCACGACACCGATGGCGACCTGCATGCACAGTCCCACTACGGCTGTCCACACCGTCCGGCGTAGAAGGGGCCACGCAATCCGATGGGCCAATTGCCACGCCTCGGGGCTCGAGATCGTCGCCTTCGTGCGTATGCCGACAACGGGATTCGGTTCATCACCGACGAGTCGCGGCATGAGCCCAGCAACGAACGCGAGGATAAGCGTCGACGACGTCAGTGAGACCGTCAGACCCAGTAAGTCAGGCGATTCCATCCGTCCAGCCCCCAATCGGCAGATGTTGACGCAGCGGACATTCCAGTCTGGGGTGCCGCTGGGACACATCCGACTGTATGCGAACGAATGTATGTACTGCTGATCGGGTGACGCACTTTCAGGCTTTGTCGGATGAGCAGTGGACTCGATCTCGGACTAGTTTTCAGACAAGCCCTAGTGTGGATTGCCTAGGCAGAAAAGGTTTCCCGCCGGATCCGCCAACACGTGCCGGATGATCCGCCCGAATCAAGTCGAGGTGAACCGTATTCCTTTGGCTGCGAGCCTGATCGATCTCAGGCAAAGCCTCGAAGCTGCTGCGCACCCGCTGCGCGGTGATCAACGGATATGGTTTCTCACGTGGTGGATCAACGGCGAATGAGTTTGCGACGCAGGTACCTGAGCCTCGGTCTTGGCGAACTGGCCGCCGCGGGAGTGTTTGCCGCCGTGGCTGTCAGTGTCGTGATGCCTCGGCTCGAAGGTCCGCACGACTCCGCGGCGCTGTGGTCGGCGCTGGCCCCACTGCTCGTGGTTCTCGTACAAGCGGGTGTCTATTGGCTGCTTGCCCGAGGCTGGGTCGAGCAGGCGCCGATGCCGGCCCGCCTCGCAGCGCTCTACCGCGTGTTTCGGGTCCTCGATGTTCTCTTGTTGGCGATAGCTCTTCTCGGCGTTGTCATCTGGCTACCAGATCACTCCGGCGCGGCCGTGGGCGTGGTGGCGGTGTGGGCTTTCGGCGTCGCCGAGTACGCCAACTACTTCGTGGCTCGTCTCGCCTACCCGCTGCAGCGGTGGCCTTTCGAGGTCGGCAAGTTGCGGAGGCCCCAACTTGTGCACGACCTGCATTCGGCGCGGTGATACCGGCGATGAAGCCTGCCTTTGCCGCAACGGCAAAATTTGATGCGGGATCGGAGTGAATTCGGAAGGATCGGTTCTGCCCACCCAGGAATGAAGCCTCTATGTCGTTCTTCACCGAGTAAGGAGAACCACCATGGCAGCGTCGCGTCGCAGCCGCCGTGATGCCCCACCACCCCGGTCCGGAAATAGCGAGGTCGATACGCTACGCGCGTTTCTCGACTACTTGCGTGATTCGATCGCTGCCAAGGTCGAGGGTGCTCCGGAACCTCAGGTGCGCACCACAATTGTTCCGTCTGGGACAACCTTGCTCGGGCTGGTCACTCACTTGACCTTTGTCGAACGATCGATGTTTCTCGCAGAAAACGTGACGGATTGGAAAGCGACGTTTCAGCGAAGAGACCGGGCGCCATGCCGGGCACGCTGACATCCTCCGCGAACTTATCGACGGTTCGACCGGTCGGTGACATCGCAACATCGATCACAACAGTGGTTCGAAGTCGTCCGTCTCGCCGACAGCTTCCGCGCTTCATTGAGGCGAATGTCCGCTACCGAAATCGGGGCCCACAGGTATCGGGTCGGTCGCTCCGTCGGGAGTTGTTACTTCCCAGTGCAGTTCGGATGCAGTCGGGGGAACGAGCGCGCCGATCCACTCGGCAACGACACCGACGATAACTTTCTCGAGTTCCGTGCGTGACCACTCTCGCGGACGAGGGGGAACCGGTGGCTCCCAGCCTTCCTCACCCCAGATCACGCTGAAAAGCTCCCGCTCGTCGCCGATTTGCTGATTCAAACTGAACGCATCCGGATCGTCGAATCGCGCCCAGACGCCGAAAGTTCCCTCGCCGTCCTGATCGACCGAGACATCGATGACGATCCCTTCGGTGCGCGGGGTTGCCGCGTGGTGAATCGCAGCCAGTCGATCGCTCACTACCGCCGACACGGTATCGAGGACAGACCTCAGCGCGTCGCTGTACTCAGCAGGTTCCATCGGCACAGGATATAGAAATTCAGGCAATCGACTTCGAAGTCAGTGCCCCCGACATGGCCGCCCATTGAAGAAGAATGACCGTCTTACCGTCGACGATTTCTCCGCCGGAGATCATGTCGAGTGCCGTGTCGAACGGCAACTCCAGGACTTCGATGTCCTCGCCTTCGTCTGGCACCCCGCCACCGCTGCCGGTTCTGTCCGCCGGACTGTATCGAGCGGCGTAGAAATGCACTCTCTCGGTGACGGATCCGGGGCTCATGTACAGATCGAACAGATGCTGCACCTCACCGATCGCGACGCCAAGCTCCTCGCTCGTCTCTCGCCGAATGGCTACTTCCGGCGTGTCGTCGTCGAGCAAACCGGCTGCGGTCTCGATCAACATGCCGTCGGGGTGTGCGTTGACGTAAGCGGGAAAGCGGAATTGCTTCGTCAGCAGGACGGTGCGCCGTTCTGGGTCGTACAGCAAGATCGTCGCGCCGTTCCCACGGTCGTAGGTTTCTCGTTGCTGTGTCTCGACAGTGCCGTCCCGTCGCCGGTACGTGAAGGTGCTGCGACGCAACACATGCCAACCGTCTGAGGTGACCTCGACTCGTTCGACCTCGACATTCGGATTACCGTGCAGCCCGAAGCCTGTTCGGTCGAGGCCGGTGCGACCCCGGCTGTCCGGAATGTCGACGCCGGCGCAACCCGCCGTTGCAGTTGGGTGTATCAGCCGGTCGCTGAGAGGTTCGGTCATGTCATCCACCGTAGCGAAGATCGGCACCTCGCCGTTATTGGGCAACAACAGCTTCAGCGTTGAGCGGCGTCGCGGCGGAAACTCTCAGTCCAACTGAGAAGTCCCGCCCCCGTCCGGAGACGGGAGCGGGACTCGGGTGTCAGCGAACTCGGCAGCGCGTCAGACTGCTTCCTTTGTCGCCTGCGCTGCGAGGGTGAGCGCGATGTCGACGATCATGTCCTCCTGACCACCCACCAGACGGCGGCGTCCAGCTTCGAGCAGCAGTGTGCGAACGTCGATTCCGTAGCGCTCCGACGCAGCTTCGGCGTGGCGCAGGAAGCTCGAGTACACGCCGGCGTAGCCGAGAGTGAGGGTTTCGCGATCGACGCGGACCGGCCGGTCCTGCAGTGGTCGGACGATGTCGTCGGCGGCATCCTGCAGGGCGAACAGGTCGCAGCCGTGCTCCCACTCTTCGATGTTGGCGACGGCGATGAAGGCCTCGAGGGGGCAGTTGCCGGCACCGGCGCCGTGACCGGCAAGCGAAGCATCGACGCGGGTGACGCCGTTCTGCACTGCGACAACGGAATTGGCAACCGAGAGTGAGAGATTCTCATGGGCGTGGATACCGATTTCGGTGCCCTCGTCCAGGATGTCGCGGTATGCACGAACACGATCCGCGACGTCGTTCATCACCAGACGTCCACCCGAGTCGGTGACGTAGACGCAGTGCGCGCCATACGATTCCATCAACTTGGCCTGCTTGGCCAGTTCTTCGGCAGGCGTCATGTGGCTCATCATCAGGAAGCCCGAGACGTCCATGCCGATCTCGCGGGCGGTTTCGATGTGCTGCGCGGAGACGTCGGCCTCGGTGCAGTGCGTGGCAACGCGAACCGAGCGAACACCGAGGTCGTAAGCATGCTTGAGTTCACTGATCGTGCCGACACCCGGAAGCAGCAGCGTGGTGAGACGAGCGTGCTCGAGTACCTCGGCCGCTGCTTCGATCCATTCCCAGTCGGTGTTCGAGCCGGGGCCGTAGTTGAGCGAGCCGCCGGCGAGGCCGTCACCGTGCGCAACTTCGATCGCGTCGACGCCGGCAGCGTCGAGAGCTGTGACGATCCGCTTGACGTCGGTCGGCGAGATGCGGTGGCGAACAGCGTGCATGCCGTCGCGAAGGGTGACGTCCTGGACGAAGATCTTGCGGTTGCTCACTTGGTTGCTTCCTTCTGCTGGGCGATGCGCTCCGCGATCTGCATTCCGGCGGACGTCATGATGTCGAGATTGCCGGCGTACGCAGGCAGGTAGTGTGCCGCGCCCTCGACCTCGAGGAACACCGACACCTGGTGGGTGGGGCGATTGCCGTCGACGAGCAACGTCTCGACGGGCTGGTCGGCCGGGATCTCGGTGATCTGGACTTCCTGCTTGAGTCGGTAGCCGGGGACATACGCGGAGACGTCGCCGACCATCTTCTCGATCGACTGACGGATCTCGTCGTGAACAGCCGGGTCCGGTGCGTCGACGAGGCAGAAGACCGTGTCGCGCATGATGAGCGGCGGCTCAGCGGGGTTGAGGATGATGATGGCCTTGCCGCGACGAGCGCCGCCGACTGCCACGATCGCCTCGGACGTGGTCTCGGTGAACTCGTCGATGTTGGCGCGCGTTCCGGGACCGGCCGACTTGGAGGCGATGGACGCGACGATCTCCGCATACGCCACCGGGACGACCCGAGAAACAGCGGCAACCATCGGGATGGTGGCCTGGCCGCCACACGTCACCATGTTGACGTTGGGTGCGTCCAAGTGCTCGTCCGCGTTGACAGCCGGTACGACGTACGGTCCGATCGCGGCAGGCGTCAGGTCGATCATGCGCTTGCCGAGGGGAGCCAGCCGCGCGTTGTTGGCCACGTGAGCCTTTGCCGAGGTGGCGTCGAAGACGATCTCGATCTCGTCGAAGTTCGGCAGACCGACAAGGCCTTCGACGCCTTCTGCCGTGATCGGCACGTTCAGACGCGCCGCGCGAGCGAGGCCGTCCGACGCGGGGTCGATACCGACCATCGCGCCCATCTCCAGGTAGTCGGAGTTACGCAGCACCTTGATCATCAGATCCGTGCCGATGTTGCCCGATCCGATGATCGCGACCTTGACCTTGCTCATGCGTTGTCCTCTTCGCTGGAGAAACTGGTGGTGACGGAACCGAGCCCGGAGACGGTCACGGTGACTTCGTTGCCTGCGGTGACCGGTGCCATGGGGCCGAGAGCGCCGGACAGGATCACCTGCCCTGCGGTCAGCGGCTGCCCCAACTCACGTGCAGTGCGGGCGAGCCAGACGACGGCTTCGATCGGATCGCCCAGGCAGGCGGTTCCGACGCCGGTGGACACCTCGGTGCCGTCGACGGACATCGACATGACGACGCCGGCGGGTTCCACCTCGTCGAGGGTGCGTCGTTCGGTTCCCAGGACGTACACGCCCGAGGACGCATTGTCGGCGACGGTGTCACCGAACTTGATGTCCCACGACTCGATGCGGCTGTCGCAGATCTCGATCGCGGCGACGGCGTAGTCGATCGCACCGCGCACCTGCGCACTGTCCAGCGGTCCGTCCACGAGGTCGGCACCGAGCACGAAGGCAACTTCCGCTTCGACCTTGGGCTGGATCAAACGGCTCATGGGGATGGCGCCGCCGGCGGGGAACTCCATGTCGGCGTACAGCACGCCGAGGTCGGGCTGGTCGACACCGAGCTGCTGCTGGACTGCCACCGAGGTCAGGCCGATCTTGCGGCCTACGACCACGGCCCCCGCCTGCCGACGGATTTCGTCGACGCGGCGCTGGACGGCATAGGCGGCGACGAGGTCGTCGGCGCCGATCAGATCGCGCACGGGCGCGCAGGGAGTGCCGCTCGCGATGGCGGCTGCGAGGCGGTCCGCAGCAGCTGCGATGTCGGTCTCGCTAGCTGTACTGGTATTCGTGGGCTGGCTCATGGCCACTACCTTCGCCGCGGCACCGAGATTGCGCCAGGGAACTGTCTCACTCAGCGATACGCTGGGGAGGTGACTGGCAGCGCAAACCTCGACACCGTGCTCGGCAAGGCGGTGACGATCCTGCGCGCCTTCCGGGCCGACGACCACGTGTTGCCTCTGGCCACCCTGGTCCAGCGGACGGGCCTGCACAAGGCGACGGTGCACCGCCTGGCCAACGAACTGGTCGCGAACCGGCTACTCGACCGTATCGACGGTGGCTACCGGCTCAGCGGCGGCCTCTTCGAACTCGGCATGCTCGCCTCTCTCGAACGTAGCCTCCTGGAGATGGCGATGCCGTTCCTCCAGGACCTGTACGAGCGGACCCACGAGACAGTCCACCTGGGGGTCCGTGACGGCCACGACGTCGTATACGTCGCGAAGATCGGCGGACACCGGCAAGCCAACTCGCCGTCCCGGACCGGTGGCCGGATACCGCTTTATTGCACCGCAATCGGCAAGGCGCTCCTGGCATTCTCCGACAACGAGTTTCGCCGCGAGGTGCTGTCGGAGCCGATGACGCGCCGAACCCCGCACACAATTGTTGCGCCCGGCATTCTCAACACCCAACTGAACCGAGTGGTCGAGACCGGTATTGCGTTCGAGCGCGAGGAATCAGCGCCGGGTCTCGCATGCGTTGCGGCGCCGGTATTCGGAACCAATGACAAACCCGTCGCGGCTATCAGTGTCACCGGTCCCACCAGTCGCTTCGTCCCCGAGAGCCAGGTGTCCTACGTGCGCGCTGCTGCCGAAGGCCTACACAGCACGATCGCTCGCCGCGAACGATTGCGGTGATCTGGCCGTCCCGACCCGGACGAGCCCGGTCAATGCGTGCGGCAATGGCCCCTCGTGTAGGACGCCGAGACGTTGGGTTGCGCGGGTGAGGGCGACATAGAGTTCAGACGCACCGCGTGGGCCGTCGGCGATGATTCGCTCCGGTTCCACGACGAGCACGGCATCGAACTCGAGGCCCTTCGTTTCCGAAACCGGCACAGCGCCGGGCACACTCGCAGGTCCGATGACGACGCTCGTACCCTCGCGTCCGGCCTCGTCCTGATTGAATTCGTCGATGGCGGAGGCTAGTTCGTCGGCGGAGATTCGCTTGGACCACGGTTGGACCCCGCAGGCGCGGACGGACTCGGGCGGCTGGACGTCTGGCGCGAACTCGGCGAGCAAGGCGGCGGCGACGCTCATGATCTCGGCGGGGGTGCGATAGTTCACCGACAGGGATCGGTAGATCCAGCGGCCGGGGACGTACGGCTCCATCATCGTCGCCCACGAGCGAGCACCTGCGGGTGAACGTCGTTGCGCGAGATCACCTACCACCGTGAAAGACCGGTCCGGGCAGCGGCGCATCAGGACTCGCCAGTCCATCTCGGACAGCTCTTGTGCCTCGTCGACCACGATATGCCGGTACGTCCAGTCTCGGTCAGCAGCAGCGCGTTCGGCGAGCTCCCGGGTATCGCGTTCGACGAAACGATCCGCCAGGTCCTCGGCGTACAGCATGTCCTGGGCGAGGAGATGATCCTCGTCGTCCATCAAGTCTTCGCGACTGATCATCATGTCCAGCACGCCCGCTGCATACGCAGCCTCGTCGCGGCGTTCACGTTCGGCACTCTGGTCGACGGGCTTGTCCCGGCCGAGCATGTCCACCAATTCGTCGAGAAGCGGAACGTCGGACACCGTCCAGGCATCGCCCTCTCGGCGCAACAGTGTCTCGTCTGCGCCTGCCTTGCGTAGGCGTTCCGGCGAAGTAAACAGCTGTGTCAGTAGCTCTTTCGGTGTCAGGATCGGCCAGAGTGCGTCGAGTGCGGCGGCGAACGCGTCATTCTCCGCCAACTCTGCGGTCAGATCTGCGCGCACTTGTTCCCAGGCTTCACGGTCACTGCGTGTCAACCATCCCTTGCCGATCCGCGCTATCGCCCGCTCGGTCAGTGCCCAGGTGACGATTTCGGTGAACACAGTGCGAGCGTCGTTGTGGGGGAGTCCGCTCGAACGAGCTTCTTCTCGGGCCCACTCCGCCGTTTCGGCGTCGATTCGCACTGTGACGTCCGCCAATTCGATCAACAACGGGTTCTCGGGCAATCGCTGATGATCGGCAATCGCTGCGCCGAGAACGTCCAGGATCTTCAGCGAGCCTTTGAGCCCAGCGGCCTCAGGAGCGTCCTCGGCGGTGACGCGTAAACCCGGAACGAGATCACCGGTGGTCATGAACACCACGTCGGACTCGCCCAGCGAGGGCAGTACGCGGCCGATGTGGTTCAGGAACGCCGGGTTCGGCCCGACCACGAGAACGCCGTGACGTTCCATTCGCTCTCGCTGCGTGTAGAGCAGGTAGGCGACGCGGTGCAAGGCGACGACGGTTTTCCCGGTACCGGGGCCACCTTCGATCACCAGAACCCCGGGGTGTTCGAGTCGGACGATGTCGTCCTGCTCGGCCTGGATCGTGGCCACGATGTCGCGCATGCCCTCACCTCGCGGTGCGTTAACCGCAGCGAGCAAGGCGGAATCGCTGTGGGTGTCGTGTTCTGCGCCGTCAGGGCGCCCGAGTACCTCGTCGGTGAATTCGACCACGTGTCGACTGCGTGTGTGGAACTGACGGCGTCGACGCATGTTCTCCGGGTTTGCAGCGGTGGCAACGTAGAACGGGCGAGATGCCGGCGCCCGCCAATCGAGCAGCACCGGTTCGTAGTCGTTGTCCGCATCGAGAAGGCCGATTCGGCCGATGTACGAAGTCTCACCCGACAGCGAGTCCAACCGGCCGAAGCACAGGCCGTTGTCGGCTACGTCCAGCCTCTTCACCTCTTTGGCGAGCGCGCGCACCTCGGCGTCGCGTTCCATGAGTGCTTCGCCGTTTCCGCGCAGAGCGGTGTTGTACCTGCCCTTGACTCGGGCGCGCTCCGCATCGAGGCGAGCGTAGAGCCCCTCCACATAGTTCCGCTCGGACCGCAGTTCTTCTTCGTATCCCTGGGTTGGCACGTGCCCTCACTTCCGCTGGCTGTTCCGATCCCGTAGTGGGTCGTGCGGGATCGGAAGAGCCATTTTGCGGCACTACCCGGGCCTTGCCGCAAGGCCCCCGGTGCGATATACATTGGTAGTGGAAGGGAGTGTCGATCCTCCCCCGGCTTTTTCCCACAGATCCTCTCGCGACCCCCCCAGCCTGATGCACGGCTCCCAGCCTGGTCGATGTTTGGACCCCGAGTGTCACGGGTACAAATCCAGTGACCGGTGTTCCAAAATCGGTTCCCCTCATGAACTTACGTGGATCGAGGGATTGTGAAGGCGATACTGGCAACGGCCGCGAGCATCCTTCTGGTGGTTGCCCTGGCCGTCGCCGTCTTGCTTCTCCTTTCCGGATCACCGCGCGAAGGTACTTCGCACGAGCTCGCCGATACGGTTCACACGATCGGTGGGAAGCCGACAACCTGCACCGAGTTGTTCGGTGAAACATGCAGCTTTGCTTTGCAGTCGGACTACAACCAGTGGGGACAAAACCTCGAGGGTTTTGTCAATGCCGGGACCCTCGGACCTTTCGCCCGCAGTATCGGCTTCGTGGCGGAGGCGAAACTGAGCTTGCAGGCATGCGAGGTCAGCGCAACCGCCGGGCGGACGATTCTCGATTTCTACACTCTCGCCGAGATCGACCACCCCACGGCCACCACCACCGACCTCTTCCCCTTCTGGAACGAGTCCCGCCAATTCCTGTGCCCGGTAAACAGTTTCTGAGAATGCTGTTTGCTATTTGAGATGTTCGAGACGCATCGCTCGCTCGGAGCCAGGTTGGGCGCAAGCGCGCGAATCGTGGACAGCGTTCCGCCCACGGGGGGATCGGTCTGTAACTGGCTCATGAGCACTGAATAACACACGAGAGTGAACGGCACTCCCCTCGGTGGCCGCTTCTTGTACGCGTTGCGGCGTGTCGGTGCACGGATGTTTATGCGAATTTCGACGGGGTAGGGCCTTCTGTGGGGGATTCCTACCTGTGTGGGATCCCGGAGCAACAATCCGAAACGTATTGGAGGGTCAACGTGCCAGATGACAAGAGCGGTCCCAGCGAGGGAATCAAAGGCGTCGTAGAGGACGTCAAGGGTAAGGCCAAGGAAGCCGTGGGTGCGGTTTCCGGAAACGACAGTTTGACCCGAGAGGGCCGCGCCCAGCAGGACAAGGCCGAAAGCCAGCGAGAAGTCGCGAAGAAAGAGGCAGAAGCCGAGAAGGCTCGCGCAGAAGCGGCCGCGGACGAAGCGCGACAGAAGTCCGAGCAATAGCCCTGACGCACTCGTCACCCTCGGCCTGGGATTGATCCCAGCCGGGGGTGAGTCGTGGCTCCGCGTTCAGTTTGAAATCTCTACTTACATAAGGCGTAACAAGATTCTTGCGCCCAGCATGACGATCAAGAGGAGCTGTTCGATGCCTTCATCTCAGTCCGTCCCAGGTGCACCGGCCCCGAAAGCGCCGGACCTGAAAGAGCCGGTCAAGCCTCGACAGCCGTTGCCGCCCAAGGATGACCAGCGGCAGCCGGAGGTGCGTACCGTCGCGGGTGCCGAGGAGAAGGTGAAGGGAAATGGTCGCGGCCAGCGGGGGGAGTACCTCACCACCGCAACCGGTACACGTCTCTACGAGACCGACCACTCACTCACTGCCGGCGAGCGTGGCCCGACTCTTCTTCAAGACCACCACCTGCGTGAGAAGATCACACACTTCGATCACGAGCGAATTCCGGAGCGCGTCGTCCACGCCCGCGGGGCGGCCGCACACGGAACGTTCCTGGCGAATGGCGCGGCCGAAAACATCTGTAAAGCATCGGTGTTCGCTTCCGGTGCTCGAACCCCGGTGTTCGTGCGGTTCTCGACGGTGCTGGGTTCACGAGGTTCGGCGGACACCGTACGCGACACACGCGGTTTCGCCACCAAGTTCTACACCGACGAAGGTGTCTTCGACCTGGTGGGCAACAACATCCCGGTGTTCTTCATCCAGGACGGCATCAAATTCCCGGACATCATCCATGCCGCGAAGCCCCACCCGGACCGCGAGATCCCGCAGGCGCAGAGCGCGCACGACACATTCTGGGATTTCGTGTCGCTGCACACCGAGGCCACGGCGCACACATTGTGGAACATGTCCGATCGCGGCATCCCGCGCTCCTATCGCATGATGGAGGGCTTCGGTATTCACACGTTCAGGCTCGTGAATGCCGACGGCGAGACGAATCTGGTGAAATTCCACTGGAAGCCGGCCGCCGGAGTGCATTCACTCGTGTGGGAGGAAGCGCAGATCGCCGGCGGTGTGGATCCGGATTTCCATCGACGCGATCTTGCCGACGCCATCGAGGCGGGCGCATATCCGTCCTGGGATCTGGGCGTGCAGGTGTTCCCTGATACCGAAGACGAAATGTTCGAAGGCATAGATCTATTGGATCCCACCAAGATCGTGCCCGAAGAACTCGCGCCGGTTCAGGTCATCGGAACGATGACACTCGACGCCAATCCGACGAACTTCTTCGCCGAGACCGAGCAGGTTGCATTCCATCCGGGTCACTTGGTTCCGGGTGTCGACATCACCAACGATCGTCTCCTGCAGGCACGTTTGTTCTCGTACCTCGACACCCAGATCACGCGACTCGGTGGCCCCAATTTCGATCAGATCCCGATCAACCGGCCTCACGCGCCTGTCAACGACATGCTTCGCGACGGCTTTCATCAGGACGGTGTACATACCGGAGTTGCGCCGTACCATCCCAATTCGTTGGACGGTGGGTGCCCGTTCTTGGCCTCGGCGGAGAGTGCGGCCTATATCGAGGTGCCCGAAGAAGTTTCAGGGCGAAAGGTGAGGCAGGCGCCGGCATCGTTCGACGATCACTTCTCGCAAGCTCGACTCTTCTATCGCAGTCTCTCCCCTGTCGAGCAGGAGCACGTCGCGCAGGCGTATACCTTCGAATTGGGTAAGTGCTACGAGGAGAACATCAAGACCCGGAATCTGGGCATCTTGGCGAATATCGACGCGGGTCTCGTGTCGATCGTCGCAGGGGGGCTTGGCCTTCCGGTTCCCGAACCGACCGAGCCGTTGAGTGATCCGGAGCTCAGCCCTGCACTGTCCCAGGTTGGTGCGGAATGGCCGGTAGACGGAAGGATCATCGCACTACTGGTCGATGAGAACTCCGATCTCGAAACGGTTGTCGCCGTTCGAGACAAGATCTTCGACGCCGGCATGGTGCCGCTGATCCTCGGACCGCACGGCGGAACCATCGGGGACGGTGACGACGCGGTGACGGTGCAGCGAACGTACCTCACAGCTCGTTCGATCGAATTCGATGCAATCCTGCTGAGCGGCGACGTTTCTCGGATCGGCGAGGGCAAGTTGGATCCACGGGTGGAGACTCTGCTGAACGAAATGTATCGTCACAGCAAGGCAATTGGTGGTTGGGGAGAGAGCATGAGTGCGCTGGCTGCGGCCGGTATCGACGAGTCTGCATTGGGAGTCGTCGTCGATGCAGACGCGGAAGGAGCGCTCGCCTCGCTGGCTCAGCTTCTGAAGACGCACCGCGTGTGGGGGCGTTTCGAGGTGCCGCCTACATCCTGAGTGCCGACGTACGTTCGAACCTGCGGTGTGGCCGAATTGCCAGTTCGGCCACACCGTCGGAGTGAAGACGAGTGAAGGGACGAAACAGTGGCTCGCAAGGACTCACAACCTCAACTCAAGGATCAAGAACTCTACGAAGAGCTACGCGAGAAGGGCGATTCCAAGGAGAAGGCGGCCCGAATCTCCAATGCGGCCGCCAATCGAGGGCGGTCGAATGTCGCCAAGTCCGGCGGACAATCCTCGCCGTACGAGGAGTGGACAGTCGACGAGCTGAAGAAACGTGCCAAGGAACTCGATCTGCACGGCTATTCGAAGCTGAACAAGGGTGAGCTGATCGAGCAACTCCGCACTCACTGAGCTGTGTTCTGCTCGAGTCGTATTCTGCTTGTGCAGAATACGACTCGAGCGGTCGGTTCAGTGCCCTTCTTGATCGAAGAGTTCCTGACCTTCCAGTCGTTTGACCCGTCGGTGTTCCATCAAGATGGCCAGTGTTCCGACGATGAAGGACACCACGCACACGACGCCGGCAATGACTGCCCAACCACGAAATCCGTAACCTGCTGCCACCAAGGTCAATCCGAGTGTTGCCAGACCCAGCCCGATCAGCAGGTATCCGGGATAGTTGCGACCGTCGCTGATTGCCTCCCCTACGTGCGATCGATTTGTGTGTTCGTCATCTACCGGTGAACTTTCGCTCGCGTTTGTCACGGCACACTCCATCCTGAGCTCATGAAGACTTGCGATTCTTCGCTCGTCGCGGTCCACAGGGCAACTACCCGATCGGTGACTGGATGAAACGGTTGGAGTAGTGCCGAAAGGGGTAGAAGGTCGTACGCTCGAAGTATCGGAAGTGGATGAAAACCGGTGCGAGGAAGGCCTATGAACGCGAAGCCGACTCCCGACATATTCTCGGTAGGTACACCGACTCTCGGTGTCGAAGAGGAGTTCTTGCTCTGCGATCCGCAGACTGGACATCCCGCTCTGCGCAACTCCGAGGTTGCTGCCGCCGGGCGGGAACTCGGTATCTCGCTGCAACTCGAACTCACGCGCTGTCAGGTGGAGACGTCCACGTCGATCGGAAACCATATTCGTGATCTTCGTGATCAACTCTGTGAGTCGCGTGCCGTCACCGCCGACGCCGCTGCCCGTGTGGGTTGTCAACTCATCGCAGTCGGGACGCCGTTCTACGATCCGCCGGTAGACGAGATCACTCAAACGTCGCGATACCAGCGAATGGCCGGTCAATTCGGAGCGATCACCGAAGGTGTGATGTGTGGTTGCCACATTCATGTCGGTGTGGAAGATCGAGAACGATCGGTCCAGATCATCAACCATCTGCGCCCATGGTTACCGACCTTGTTGGCACTGACGGCGAACTCTCCGATCAGCGCCGGTCGCGATACCGGTTATGCGAGTTGGCGTTACGTTCTGTTCGGCCGATGGCCCAGTTCGGGTCCGCCGCCCTACTTCGAGTCCGTGGCGCACTACGAAGATGCTGTTGCAGCAATGCTGGAGACAGGGGTCATTCTCGATCCACACATGGTCTATTGGGATGTGCGCATGTCGGATCACCTTCCCACCGTGGAGATTCGGATCAGCGACGTGCCCGCCACCGTGGAGGAGACGATGACTCTGGCCACACTGGTGCAGGCACTCGTCGGTACCGCATCCGCCGCGATCACGAAAGGTGAAGCAGCGCCTGCTGTCGATCACGAGCTACTCCGCGCGGCTTGCTGGCGGGCGGCGCGTGACGGACTCGACGGGAGGTCGCTGGACGTGGAATCCGTGCGCTTGCTGACTGCACACCAGGCGGTTCGGCAATTGGTGGATCACGTCGAACCTGCGTTGACTGCATTCGGAGAATTCGAGCAGGTCACGGCCTCCTTGGACAAGGTGTTCAGCAACGGAAACGGGGCGATCGTGCAGCGTCGTCAACTCACGCGTCGGTCACGTGTAGCTGATGTGATCGACGAGTGCGCTCGACGCACTTTCGAAGGGTGCAGTTCGCAAGGGGGCAGTGAACTGTAAGGCACGGTTGGAATGGGCATTCAAGAACTTTCAATGTCTTGTCGAAGTCACCGATCGGACTGCAGGAGGAGGAACATATGAATGGCGATCCACGACCCGAGCTTCCGTCGGGCAAGGATCTCGACGATATGTGCAGGCAATTGGCTGCGGCAGTAGAGGAACACGGTCTGTCGGTGGCGACGGCGGAATCGTTGACTGCCGGGAACATCGCCGCACATCTGGGAAAGGCGCCGGACGCCGGATCGTGGTTTTGTGGTGGGATCGTCGCGTACACCCGCGAGGTGAAACATTCCGTACTTCATGTTCCGGACGGGCCAGTGGTCTGCGAAGAGGCAGCCAGGGTCATGGCGCACAGCACCGCCACACTGATGGGTGCGTCGCTAACGCTGGCCGTCACCGGTGAAGCCGGTCCTGATACCCAGGAGAACGTTCGACCCGGAACTGTGTGGTTCGGAGTCGTCGACCATGGGACCGCCGAAACGGAGAAGCAGGTTTTCTCGGGCGACCCCGAAGCTGTCCTCGGTGCAACTGTCGAGCACGCGATCCAACTACTTCTGCGTCACGCATCCGGTCGCCACACACCGAGTTCGAGAGTTGTGAACTAGTCGAGTTTTCAACTCTTCGAACGGTTCTTCTTGTGACGACCTGTGTGTTTCGCAGGCGCCTGCGCGGTTGGAACCAGATGACCGTCGGCCGTGTATTTTTCGACTACGAGGTTCTTGCTGACTCCTCGGTTCGCATCCACTGCGCAAGTGATTGCTTCCTTGTCGGAATTGAAAGGTTCCTCGGTCGAAGAGCCGTCGGGCATCGTGATTTTGTACCGATCCATACATCGACTATTGCGGGTTGATCCGTCTCCGACAACCCGAGCTCACGGAAATATCGGTCTGGGAATCAGGCGGATCAGCGGGTCCAATACTCTTCGGGACGTTGACCCGGACGGAATCCGTAGTGCGCGAGCATCGCGGTCGCTTCCGGAAAATTGGCTGCCAGAGCTTCGGGCACATGTGCATCGCTGCCGAATGTCACCGCTTTACCTCCCTCTTCGCTCCACCATTGGGTTATCCAGGGCCACAGCCGACGGGTGTTCATCTCGAGGATCCGGTCGCTGTCGGCGATGGCGCGCATCGCATTTCGGAATCCCTCTTCGAATCGACGGGGATCGAAAGGTCCGGCACTTTCGATCGGCCATGCACGCACCGCGTAGTCGATATGGGTGAACACCTCGAAGGTCCGAGAGCCAGCCACCATACGCGGGATCTCATCGAGGTATGCCCACATGACTTCGTCGGCACTCCACTTTCGAAACAGAGTGTTCGGTTCACTCCGATCGTCGCCGACCTCGAGCGTGTGCAAGGAACCCAATACCCGGTCGATGACACCGAGATCAAGGAGGTGCGACGCCTGCGCTTCGTGCAGGTGCGGTTGTCCGAACTCGACGCCGGTGAGTATCCGCAATTCAGGAAAACGGTGTCGGCATCGTTCGATGCTGTCGAGATAGCCGCCGACGTCGAGGATCGGTGCGCGCGCAAGTCTGTTGCATTCGTCCGGATGCGTGCGACAGCGGTCCGCCGGTGTCCCACGACCACTCGCTGTGAACATGACTGTCCGCGGGTAGTTGCATGTTCAGTTCGTACCAGAGCCGGGAGTTTCGAGGGGCGGTTAAAGCTCGGACTGTCGCGCGAATTCGCTCTGTGCAGTGGTTCCCCAGATCTCGGAGGACTGAGTCTCGGGCTCGCTGTCCAGCTTTCGGACGTCGTGAATGAACTCCACACCGTGCAGTTCGTCGGACGGAACCGACAGAAGCTTGCACGTGGTGCTGACGAAGAATCGCTGGACATCTTCCAACTCGAGACGCCCACCGGGCCGGTACCAATGCGCGACCCCGGTACACATCTCGAGTATCGCGAGTCGGCTCAATGCCAGATCTTCGATGTCGAAGGCGCCCACGCGTTGTCCGCGTTCGAGGATCTGTCCGAAAAGTTGCTCGTACTCGTCGCGCAGGGTCTGCAACTCGATGCGGTTGTCTCCGGTCAACCCGCGCATCTCGTACTCGGCGACGCGGGCAGTCAGTTGGTTGACGGCGGTAATGCCGACGTGTGACGACACCAGGCCGGCGAGCTGGACTACGGGATCGGCGCTTCGGCGCATTGCCCGCTCTCCCGACTGCGTCAGCTCGTCGAGGCAGGACCGAATGATCGAGGCCAACAGTGACTCTTTGCTGCCGACGTAGTGGTAGAGCGTTGCCGAGTTGATGCCGGCTTCGGCTCCGAGCTCACGAATGCCGGTGGCGGCGAATCCTTTCGTCGCGAACAGCGTGACTGCCGCCCGTTGAACGCGCCCCAGGTCCATGATCCTCATTTCGGTTGGTTGCCCAATCATGCTAGCATCGCCGCCGAAATCGACCGGCTGTCAATCAGTCGATTGATAGCTGTTTGTGTACTGGCAAATTGCATATCAACTAATCAATCGATCGATTGAAATACGCTTGACTGTGCCCTGGGTCACTGCATAGTCTCCTTGTCGAGCCTCCCTCTCGGTGCGAGAGCTAACAGGGCACTCCATACAAGGAGCAATGACATGAACGACGCGAATCCCCCATCTCCCGCAACTGTCGACAGGCCTGCCCTGCGGCGTGTGGCCGGATCGGTTCTGGTCGGCACCACGATCGAGTGGTACGACTTTCAGATCTACGGCGCCTCCGCCGCGTTGGTCTTTGCGCCGCTGTTCTTTTCGGGCGCAGACCCCGCGCTGGCGACAATTCTTTCCTTCGCCACCTTCGCTGTCGGCTTCCTGGCGCGGCCACTCGGCGGTGTTGTGATGGGCCACTTCGGCGACCGCATCGGACGCAAGAAGGTCTTGGTGCTCGCACTTCTCTTGATGGGAGCAGCGACCTTCCTGGTCGGCGTCCTTCCGACCTCCGCCCAGATCGGTGTGTGGGCCCCGATTCTTCTCGTATTGCTGAGACTGATTCAGGGCTTCGGCGTCGGGGGTGAGTGGGGCGGTGCAGTTCTGACTGCTGTGGAATACGCACCCAAGAACCGCCGCGGTTTCTACGGCAGTATGCCGCAGGTCGGTGTGCCTGCTGGCCTTCTGCTGGCGACGGCCGTCATGTTCGGCACCAAGGCGCTCACCGGGGACCAATTCCTGGTGTGGGGGTGGAGAATTCCCTTCCTGCTGAGTATCGCGTTGGTCGCCGTCGGGCTTTACATTCGCACCGCGTTGGAAGAGACTCCCGCATTCGCTCGCGTGAAGCAGCAGAACACTGCGGTCAAGATTCCGATGGTCGACGCGTTCAAGAACTACCCTCGTCAAATCATTCTTGCCGCAGGTTCGATGATCAGCACGGGCGCTTACTTCTACATCCTCAACACCTACAGCCTGACCTACGCCGATCAGTTCGATCTGCTGTCCGGAAACCTCATGCTCGGAGCGGTCATGGTGTCCGCGCTCGTTGCAGTCATCTTCATTCCGATCTTCGGTCAACTGTCCGAAAAATTCGGCCGACGCCGGATCCTGATGGTCGGCATCACCGGCATGGGAGTGTGGGTCTTCGTTGCATTCGCCGCGATAGATACCGGCAACTTCTGGATCACCACCGGCGCATTGGCAGTCGGCGCATTCATGCTCAGCATCTCGTACGGGCCGCAGGCGACGTTCATCGCGGAACTGTTCGACGCACGGGTGCGGTACAGCGCAGCGTCCATCGCTTTTCAGATCGGGGTGCTCTTGGGTGGTGCAATCGCGCCGATGGTTGCCGCCATGTTGGTTCGCGCAACCGGTGGATCGCTTGCGGTCGCTGTGTATATCGCTGCCCTGTCTGTTATTTCGCTGATCAGCGTCTACTTCGTCCGTGACACCGACCTCGACGAAGGAAGTCGCGACATGTACATCGATGACAACGGGGCGTATCTGCCGCCGGTCGATCAACGCTCCACGGTTGTCAACTAATAGAGGAAACTTCAATGATCACAAAGAGTTTCGAAGAGATCTCTGTCGGAGACATTGCGGTGACGGACCCGCGGGTCGTCACCGAAGACTATGTGCGAAGTTTCGCCGACCTCACCTGGGACCGCCATCCCCTTCACCTCGACCCCGACTACGCGCAGCAGACGCGCTTCGGTCGCCAGATCGCCCACGGTGCCCTCATGTTGTCCACCTTGCTCGGTCTGGTGGAGTTGGACCCCCGTTACCTGCAGTGCTTCTACGGGCTCGATCAGGTCAGATTCCACCGGCCGACTTACCTCGGCGACTCGGTGCATGCGGTGTCGGAAGTGCTGTCGGTGCGCCCTCGCTCGGACGGTGAGACCGCGATCGTGACGTCGAAAGGCTCACTCGTCAACCAAGACGGAGACCTTGTCTTCTCCGGCGAATTCTCATTCCTGGTAGGCGAGACCCATTCCCTCGACCTCGAAGTGGGTGCTCGGTGAGTTCTCGGCGGCATATGTCATGGTGGCAGGACCTCGAAGCAGAACACTTCGAATGGGCTGTGCCAGAGCACTTCAACATTGCGCACGCATGTGTCGATGTACAGAATCCCGATGATCTGGCCCTCGTCGTAGACACCGGTGGGCACTGGGCGCGGTACACATTCGGTGAAGTCGCCACGATGAGCCGAAAGTTCGCGACCGTGCTCGCGGATCTCGGCCTGGTCTCAGGCGATCGCGTCGGTGTGATGGTCCCACAGGGAATCGAGGTTCTGGCGACACATCTGGGCGCCTTCCGATCCGGAATGGTCACCGTTCCACTTTCGGTCAAGTTCGGATCGGATGCGTTAGTACATCGGATGCGTGACTCCGGCGCGAAAGTTCTTGTGGTCGAGAAGGACTGCTATGAAAGAGTTGCCGACGGAATCGGTGAGATGCCGGGTCTCGAAGCCGTAATCGTGGTCGGAAGGCTCGATCGGCTCTCCGATTCGACGCCCGTGCAAATCCTCGATTTCCACAGCCTCGTCGACGATGCCGCAGAAAGTAGTGAACTGGTAGCCACGGGCCCCGATTCACATGCCATCATCATCTACACCTCAGGGACGACCGGGAATCCGAAAGGCGCGCTCCACGGGCACCGAATTCTCCTGGCGCACATGCCCGGTATGCGGACGGCGTTCGACAATGCTCCGCAGCTGGGAGACGTCTTCTGGACGCCGGCAGACTGGGCCTGGATCGGTGGTTTGTTCGACGTACTGTTCCCCGCACTTGCGTTGGGGTGCCCCGTAGTTGCGACGCCCGACAAATTCACGCCTTCGCGTGCGGTCGAGATTCTGAGCCGTCACAAGGTGACGGGCGCCTTCATTCCTCCCACTGCCCTCAAGCAGATGCGAAGCATCGGCGTCGACAAGACTGCTGCGCGTGGTATTCAGTTGCGGGCATTGGGAACCGGTGGTGAGGCACTCGGTGACGCGCTGCAAGCCTGGGTTGCGAGCACTCTCGGCGTAGCTGTCAACGAGTTCTACGGGCAGACGGAAATGAATCTGACCATCGGCACGTCGCGGTCGAAGTGGAGTCCCGCCAGCGGTTCGATGGGCCGCGCCTTCCCCGGCTTCGAAGTCACCCTCCTCGATCCACTCGGCGAGCCGGTCGAGATTGGTGAGGTAGGCGAGATCTGTGTGAAGGCAGGCAACCCCGGACAGTTCCTCGGATATTGGAACCAGCCGTCGAAGACCGATGAAAAGGTGTACGACGGTTGGATTCACACCGGTGATCTGGGTCGGACTGATGACGCCGGGAACTTCTGGTACCAGGGACGTGCCGATGACGTCATTTCGTCCGCGGGGTACCGAATCGGCCCCGGAGAGATCGAAGAGTGCCTGCTCTCGCACGACGAGGTAGCCATGGCAGGTGTCATCGGTGTTCCGGATCCGTTGCGCGGCGAAGCGGTTCACGCTTTTGTCGTACTGTCCGAGGGGTCGAACTCCTCGGAGGAGCTCCGTCAGGAGTTGCAGACCCACGTGAAAAGTCGCCTTGCTTTCTACCAGTACCCGAGGGAGATCACGTTCATCGACAGCTTGCCGCTCACCACTACCGGCAAGATCCTCCGACGTGAACTCCGAGCGCTGGCCACCTCCGCGAACGGACTCGGCTAGCAGAGGGCTACATGTTGGGTAGGACCACCACGAAGAACCAGCCGCTCAGTGCCAGACCGATGAATCCGGTGAAGAGGCCGACTATTGCATCCCATGGCAGCTGGCGGGCATTCGAGAGCAGATGCCCGCCAGACTTCTTCGGGTGACGTCGGAGCGCGAAGATTCCTGTTGTGATCGCGCCGACGCCCAGCAGGATGCCGAAGCCGAAAGCCCAGAACAGGAGTACCGACAGCGCGCCGAGCATCTCAGACCGCTCACTCCAGCGTGCGATGCGCTGTGTTTCGGTGGGCGGAGGCCACTTGTGTGAAGGCGACAGAGCTGCTCCGAAACGGCGGGTGTGGTGACGAATTGACTGGTCGCTGAGAAACATTGTCCACCACGCCTGGAGTTGAGTCGATGTGCCGCTGGTATGTACTCGTCTACCCCGTCTTCGCGGATGTATTCCGCTGATTTCGAGGCTAGGTGGTTGCCGCTTCTTCCCAGGAGTTTCCATTCCACACGATGGAGATGGGGTATTCGTTGTTGACCCCGTTTTCCCAGTAGTCGATGACGCCGTGGCGCTCCGATTCGAGTTCGATCCAGCCGATGCTGAATCCCCCTCGAAGTACGCGTTGAGCCCGGCGGTCGATCTTGTCCAGGGAACTGCAGAGTCCTCGCACGCGGGAGTCGATCCAGCCCGCAGAGGCATCAAGAACGGTGATCTCGACGATGCTCGCGTCGCTCAGCGGAATCTCGATGAGAAGCTCGCCGGAATCTCGTACCTCTCGAGTCGATCGATTCTCGTAGGCGTGCAACAGCTCTCGCGGTTCGAACACCGAAGGGTCGCCGTCGGACCGTCGAGACCAACCGAAACGCTGCACGGACACATTGTCTCCCACGAATTGCAGGAATGTCATTCGATGTGAATGAGGCCGTCCAGGGCGTCCAGTACCCGGTCCAGCCCGAACTCCCAGGCCGCCTCGGGGCTGTACGGGGAGTTCTTGGCCTCGCCGGCCGCCCCTCCGACTCGCTGCGCCAGCGGGAAGTCGTCGCCGAGATAAGCAGCCAGACGCTGGTTCCAGGACGACCACACCTCGGCCATGTCGGCTGCTCGGGGGTCAGGGCGCCGCGCTTGCGCCGAGGATCGGGCGAAGTCGGCGACAAATGTCAGGGCGGAGTCCCGGTCGATGTCGCTCAGTCCCGTGCCGTCGAAGGCGTGAAGTTCGTGGTCGTACTTCGCGATAGTTCCCGGACCCAACGCGGAGCGCTGATCGGAGATGTCCAGGAGCCACCAATGCTCCGTATAGAGGGCAAGTTCTTCCTCGGCGACCCGACGCACACGTTGGCGCCAGGTCATGTTCCCGTACGGCAGGAGTGGGCTGTGTCCGTGTACGGCGTCGACCATGAGCACCAGCAGATCGTCGCGGGATCCGACGTGGGTGTACACCGCCATGCCCGAGATTCCGAGTTCGGCGGCCAATCGGCGGACCGTCACGGCGTCGAGGCCGTCGGTATTCGCGACGGAGATCGCGACGTCGACCGCCTGTGAGGTGGTGACCTTCGCTCGCGGGCCGCGGGTGCCACCCTTCGGCGCGAGGGGGTGATCGCGCCAGAGCAGGTCGATCAGTTCGCGTGCCATCAGTCGTCTCCAGAAATCGGGAATACCTCAACGGTGGTATACCTTATACAGTGCATACTGTATGCACTGCATAAGGTTTATCGATCATGGGAGGCCCACGATGAAAATCACCAGCACTGCTCTGTCCTTGAACGTCGCCGACACCGACGCATCGGCAGACTTCGCGAAAACCCATTTCGGTTTCACCGAGGCCATGGCCGATGACGGCTTCGTTTCCCTGAATCATCCGGATGCCGGGGTCAACGTGGTCTTCCTGCGCACCGGGCTCGGGACGTTCAAGCCCGACTTCGTCGCAGGTCCGGCCGGTCAAGGCTTGCTCATTGCATTCGTGGTCGACGATGTCGACGCCGAGTTCGCCCGCATCGCTGCTGAAGGTGCCTCCGTCGTCACCGAACCGGAGACGGAACCGTGGGGTGAGCGTTACTGCCAGTTCGTCGACGCCAACGGAATCGTGTGGCAACTCGTTCAGTGGGTGTGAAGAACCCGAGCGCTCGGCTCCGCGGCGCGCGGCACAGAACGTAACCAGAGGGCGCGTTCGACGGACTGGGCTTGGAAGCGCTGCGGTGAGATCCCGTGCGCAGTGCGAAACGCTCGGCTGAATGCGGGCAGGTGCGCGTAACCCAGGTTCCTCGACACCGTGCCGGGTGCAACCCCGAGTTGGAGTTGGGTGCGTGCCTGGGTCATCCGTGAAAGCGATCGCCACTGCGGATACGTGGTGCCGGTTTCGATACGGAACTCCCGGCGCAGCCTGGCCGCGTCAGTACCGAACTCTTGCGCCCACTCGTCCAGAGTGCGAGGGTCGGCCGGGCGGGCGGCGGTCGTCGCTGCCAGTCGTGTGGCAATCGAAGCGGCGGGCGAGGTGTTCGAAACCGGTTGTGCAAGAGGGCCGGTGGCGATGATGTCGAATGCCATGGCGCTGTCGTGGCCGCGCGGGCGCAAGGGCGTGTAGGCGGCGACGAAAGTGTGCAGCAATGCCAACTCGTCAGCGGGGGAGAACTGCACGGTCTCGAGGGCGTCGGCAGATACGGTCGACCCGTTCGAGGAACGGAAGCCGAGCGGCAGAAGCAGTGAACCAGTCGGAACCGTGACGGTATTGAGGACGCCTGCAGGAAGAATCATGGCCTCTCCGGTGCGCAGTTCCCAGCTGCGGTCCGCGACGTCCACCCGGGCTTGGCCTCGGTAGACCCACACGGCGACGTGGGCGCCGTTGACGCGCGGCCACGTCGCATTGGCCGGTATCGGCGGCGCCGTTTCCCCGGGCTGCCTGGTCTCTGCGAGCATGCGGACCAATGCTTGATCGTTGTCGGTGTCCACGCTGCGATCGGTTGGACCGGAGAGGGCCCGGCGGCGATAGTCGCTCGGGCTCTCTCCTATCTGGGACCGGAACGCACGCGTGAATCCGCTGCCCGTTTCGAAGCCGACTTCGTTTGCAATCCAACCGATCTCGCGGTCCTGCTTCAGGTACTCCAACGACGCGGCGATCCGAGCTCGTAGCCGCCAGCGCGTGAAGGTGAGGCCGGTTTCTTCCACGAAGTACCGCTGGAGCGTTCGAATGCTGATCCCGGCACGCTTCGCGAATTGTGCCTCGGTGTCGTCGGTGCCAGGTGTTCGCAACAGGGCGTGCGCGATCTCGAACGCTTCCCGTGATTGCGGCAATTGCGGCAGCGAGGTGGCCCCGTCGTCGGCCCGGGTAATCATTTCGAACAAGGACGACGGGTGTGCAGCGTCGCCGCGCAGATAGCCCAGGTTGTGAACGAACTCGTGGATCAGTCTGTCTTCCCATCCGGGCGGAACGCGCAGACGCGTCACGGTAGCCGGCCCGGCGCTGACGCCGTTCGAGGGCGGAAGCAGGATGGGAAACGCGACGGAATCCGAGTCCGTCTCCATCGAATATCGCACGCCCGCCGGGATCCACAACAACTCGCCCGCCGGCACCTCGTAGACGGTCGATCCGGTCCTGACGCGTCCACTACCTGCGAGAACCCAGAACAACAGCGGTGAGCGGCCGATGCTTGGCTCGGTGCGGCAGGCGCGGATCGGCCACAAGTCGATTGCGTCCGACCTTCCCGATAGTGGTAACACGTTGGCGCTCCTGGACAACCCTTGCGACTTAAGTATGGCTAACTTTACCTCTGCCGACTGTGTTCGCAGCGGCGCACTCTCGTATCTTCAGAAAGCCACATACTCATGCGCAGATCTCTACGCCCGGCGGCGGCAGTACTCGCCGCGGTCGTCGCCCTCGCTCTTGCCGGCTGCTCGAATTCGTCAGGTAGTGACACCGGAACCGAGGGCACCCAGGAAACCTCCGGGGCCACCGAGGGCTGGCCGCGCACCGTCGATCACGGCGGCCGTAGTACCGAGATCACTGCAAAGCCGACTCGGATCGTGTCCACCTCGCCGTCGTTGACCGGCACGCTGCTTGCGATCGGAGCGCCGGTGGTCGCGAGTGCGGCGACAACGCCGTCGGGAATGACCGATGACCAGGGGTTTTTCTCCCAGTGGTCGGGCGTGGCGGCTGATCGTGGCGTCGCGGTGCTCTACCGAAATCTCGAGCTGGACCTCGACGCGATCGAGACCTTCGAGCCCGATCTGATCATCGGCTCCGCTAACGGCGGCGACTCGACACTCGATGCCTACTCACAGCTGAGCGACATCGCACCCACTGTTCTTCTCGACTACGGCGCCAGCTCCTGGGAGGAGCTCGCTGATCAGCTCGGGACTGTCACCGGACTCGAGAGCGAGGCCGCCAAAACCGTCGACGAATACGACAGCTGGGTCACCACCCAAGCCGCGAAGATCAAACTTCCCGAGCAGCCGGTGACGGCACTGGTCTACATGGGTGCCGACGGTGTCTGGACGTTCCGAGCCGACAGCCCGCAGGGCAATCTGCTGGCCTCGCTCGGCTTCACCTATGCCGAGCCCGCCGAGCAGTTTGTCGCTCCGGACAAGCGGGGTGCCTCCGGCGTCGCGATCGTCAGCTCCGAAAACATGTCTGCCGCACTAGACGGGGCGCAGACGCTGTTTGCCGTCTCGATGGGGCCCAAGGACGTGGAGAAGCAACTCGCGGCCGACCCGCTCCTTGCGAATCAACCTGCGGTCAAGGGTGATCGGGTATACGCGATGGGAACGGCAGCCTTCCGTCTCGACTACTTCAGTGCAAAGCAGACGGTCGAGTCGCTGGTGTCTACGTTCGGTGGATGACCGCGTGGGCGTTTCTGCGCAGTCCCGGACCGAAGCGCCACTGCGGTCCGGGACGGCCGCGCGTGCGGGGTTGTTGGTCCTCGTCTCCATCGTTGTAATCGTGCTGGCATCCGTCGGCGGACTCGTCATCGGCTCACGCAACATCCCCGTCTCCACTGTCCTCGATGCAGTTCTTTCCTACGACGCCGGTAACAACGAGCACCTGATTGTGATCGAATCACGTTTGCCTCGAACAATTCTCGGGCTTGTGGTCGGGGCCGCGCTCGGACTGGCCGGCGCGCTGATGCAGTCGATCACCCGCAACCCTCTGGCCGATCCGGGACTACTCGGTGTGAACGCCGGAGCATCAGCAGCAGTCGTGATTGCGATTGCCTATCTGGGGGTGACTTCGGTCGGCGGCTATCTGTGGTTCGCGCTTGCCGGCGCGGCCGTTGCCTCGGTAGGTGTGTACATGTTGGGGTCGGCGCATCGCAGCGCCGCGACCCCAGCGCGCATGGCGCTTGCCGGTGCCGCTGTTGCGACGGCGATCACGGCTCTCACCAGCATGGTTCTCATCAGTAACGAGGCCGCATTCAATCAGTTCCGATTTTGGGCAGTGGGTTCGTTGCAAGGCCGCGGCGGAGACGTGATCGTCACTGTTCTGCCCTTCGTCATCGTCGGTATCATTCTGTCGTTGTTGCTGATTCGTCCACTCAACGCAATCGCGCTCGGCGAGGATGTCGCCAAAGGGCTCGGTGCCAGCACCGGACCCGCACGGGTCGGATCCGCTGTCGCAGTCATCCTGCTGGCAGGGGCCGCCACTGCGGCGGCTGGACCGCTCGGATTCGTGGGCCTGGCTGCGCCGCACATCGTGCGCGGTGTCGTCGGGCCGGATCTGCGATTTCTTCTGCCGTGCGTGCTCGTTGTCGCCCCGGCATTTCTGCTCTTGGCCGACGTTCTCGGTCGCGTTGCCACAGCGCCGGGAGATCTGCAGACGGGGATCGCCGTGGCGGTGCTCGGTGGCCCCTTGTTTGTTGCGCTCGTGCGCTCGCGGCGGGTGGCGTCGCTGTGAACGCGATTGCAGCACAGCCGGTTCCACCGCTGTTCCGCGGTTGGGTGGTTCGAATCGGGTCGTACTCGTGGCGGATAGTTCCGCGAGTGCTGTTCGTAACCGTGACAATCAGTGCGGCATTGGCGGCGCTCTCGTTTGCCACGCTGATGTATGGAACCCTGGATCTGTCCTTGGGCGAAGTATGGCGTGCCCTGCACGGCGAAGGCGCCCCAGCGGCGGTTCGGTCCGTCCAGAATCGCAGGCTGCCGCGGCTGATCACGGCGATCGGCGTGGGCGGAAGCCTCGGTGTGGCCGGCGCGGTTTTCCAGACGCTTTCGCGCAATGTTCTCGGATCGCCGGACATCATCGGTTTCACCACCGGCGCTGCGACTGCAGCCGTGGTTCAGATCGTCTTCTTCGGAGGCGGGGTACTGCAGACCGCGGGCGCCGCTGTTCTCGGCGGCATGCTGACGGCGCTTCTGGTGTACGCGCTGGCACGCAAAGACGGCGTCAGCGGCGGTCTTCGACTTGTCCTGGTCGGTATCGGCGTGGGCGCGATGCTGAGCGCCGTGATGTCGTTCCTGATGGTGCGTGCGGATATCGACGACGCCACCGTTGTGCAGCAGTGGACGGCCGGCTCGCTGACCGGGCGCGGTTGGCCACACGCGGTCAGTGTTGCGATCGCCGTCGGTGTTCTCGTTCCTGCTCTCGTCGTGGTGTCCCGGCGCGTCACCATGATGGAGATGGGCGACGACGCAGCGTCCTCGCTCGGGATCTCCGTGGAGCGATACCGATTTGCCGGCATTCTGCTTGCGGTCGCGCTCACCGGCGCGGCGACCGCGGCCACCGGCCCCATCGCATTTGTGGCGCTCGCCGCTCCCCAGATCGCACGACGGTTGGCACGGCGCAGCGGTGTTCTTGTCGCGACTTCCTTCCTCCTCGGCGCAGTTCTGCTGGCGGGCGCCGACTTGATCGCGCAAGCGGTCGAGGTCGGTCTCCGCACTCCGGTCGGTCTCGTCACCAGTCTGCTCGGTGGTGCCTATCTGATCTGGCTGCTCGCTCGTCAGGCCTGAAAAAAAACTCGCTACGAAAGAGATTCATGACTACTGCCACCCCAACATCGCGGCTGCGCGCCGAGAAGATCGAACTACGGTACGCCGATCGAACCATCGTGGACGAGTTGAGTCTCGAGATCCCCGATGGAGGGTTCACCGTCGTCGTCGGACCAAACGGGTGTGGCAAGTCGACATTGTTGCGTGCGCTCGGCAGAATGCTGACACCTCGATCGGGTCGTGTTGTGCTCGACGGTAACGATATTCGGTCCCATCGAACCAAAGAAGTCGCCCGGCGAATCGCCCTGTTGCCACAGTCCCCGCTCTGGCCTGGAGCGATCAGTGTCGCAGACCTCGTATCCCGCGGCCGATATCCGTATCAGAGCATGCTGCGACAGTGGTCACCCGAAGACGAGCATGTTGTCTCCGAGGCCCTGAATGAAGTCGGAATGCGATATGCAGCAGACCAATTGGTGGACGAGCTGAGTGGGGGACAACGTCAGCGGGTATGGATCGCCATGACGCTTGCGCAGCGCACCCCGGTGTTGTTGCTCGACGAACCGACCACCTTTCTCGACATCGCCCACCAGATCGAGGTTCTCGACCTCTGTTCCCAACTCCACCAGTCCGGTCGAACATTGGTCGCGGTCCTGCACGACCTGAACCTCGCGGCCAGATATGCCACGCACGTAGTTGCCATGCGGTCCGGAAAAATTGTCATGCAGGGCAGTGCCTCGGACGTCTTCACCCCTGAGTTACTGCGCGAAGTCTTCGACCTCGAGGCGCTGGTTCTCGAAGACCCGGAAACCGGACGGCCACTTGTTGTTCCGCGTGATCGAAGACCTGTCAGTCAGCTACCCGTCCACAACTGAACCACCGATCAGGAGATATCAATGACTACCGCATCTCGACCTGAAGAAACTGAAACGTCTGCGTCGGCAAAGGCGCCACGCGGAGAAGACCACGACCGCGGTCTCAACGACGTGGTTGCCGTCGTCGAACGCGTCGAACGGCCGACCGAGAGCATCTTGCGCATCGCCGTCCAGTTGACTTCGTCGGCGGACGACCCGAATTGGTTGCGGCCCAACGTCGCATTTCGCATCCAGCTCGGTCCGCAGTACGGCGACGTCTCTCGCGTCTACACGGTGCGCACCTGCAACGCGCCGAGCAGTTCGATGACCTTCGACGTAGTGCTGCACGGCCACACCAGCCCGATGATGAGGTGGGCCGCCGACCTGCGTGTGGGTGACACGTTCTCACTCACCGGTCCTCGCCCGCACTTCCTCGTTCCCGAGATCGCTGGTCGCCGCGTCGCACTGTTCGCCGACGACACCGCGATACCTGCCCTCTATTCGATTCTGCTTCAGTGGCCCGAGGGACTGACCGGCGTCGGCTGGGTCGCCACCGGTGACGCCGAGGCTTTCGCGGAACTACCCGTGATCCCCGGCCTCGAGCTGCACCATGTCGAAGATGGCCTCGCCGAGTACGCCGTCGAACTCGATAACCCAGGAGACTACGCGGTGTGGGGTGCCGGGGAACGGGACGAGATGCGAGCCATTCGAGCGCATTTCCGCAAGACAGTCGGCCTGGCGAAGGACGATGTAGTTGTCTTCGGGTACTGGAAGCGAGGGGTCAGCACTACCGAGATAGATCAGAACCGACTTCGGAACTACACGAGCATCCTCGAAAACGGCGGCACGCTCGCAGACATCGACGATCTGGCAATCGGTATCTGATGCGACTGTTGGATTCGTCAGCCCACCGCGTGTTCTTCCGGCGCCAGGGAATTGCCCGGTGCGATGTTCGAGCAGTTGTTCGGCAACTGATTTCCGTTGAAACGGTCGTTGAGCCAGGTGATGGCGCCGGGGAGCCACAGCGCGCCACCCGGAACGTGACTGATGGTGTCGTACTGGTCGTACTGGATGGACAAACCTGCGTCGCAATAGCGAGTGGCGAGTGAGCGGACGTCCCCGGCAACCATGACTCCGTCGCCAGGGCCGACGCCCGGTCCACCTGGCTGGGTGCCCTCGAGGGCTCCGTTTGCGGCTTGAGCGATGAACATCGGGATGGTGGGTATCGGCGCGTTGCCCATGTTGATCTTGTTGGCCACGTCGACGTACTCGGGCACCGAGTTGGGGTTCGCATACTCTGGTTTGGCAAGGTCCTGCCAGGTCACCCCCGGGTACTGCAGGATGACGTTCCCGATCGAGGCATCCTCGATCCGAGGTAGGAGTTCGCGTCCGCGATCGCCGAGATACGGGTCGAAATCTATGTCGTAGGCACGGGCAAGTCCGACGACCGCCATCCCGACAACGCCTGCCCAACCGATGCTTCCGTTTGCGTACCGGAGGTTGTTTGCCGGGTTGACCAACAGACCACCCTGGGCGGCGCCGATCAGGTCCTCGTTGATGTCCGGGGCGTAGTCCGGCGCGAGGATGGACGCCCAGTTGGTGGCGATTGCTCCGCCCGAGTATCCCATCAGACCGATCTCGGCTGAGTCGGAAATACCTGTCTCGGATGTGTTGCGAGCGGCACGGAGGGAGTCGAGAGTCATCATTCCGTATTCGGGTCCTGCCGCGAAGTCCGCGTTCGGGCCCTCGGTGTCGGGAATGACGACGGTGTAGCCCAGCGCCAGTAGAGGACCGAACATGACGGCTTCGCCGGAAGCGAAAGTCCCGCCGAAGGCGACATTGCGCCCGCTGGCGGTAAGGCTGCCGATCGGGGTGTCCCCCGCGATGGCTCGTGACGGCCCGTCTTCTGGGTTCATTGAGTCGTAAGCAGACTGAAACGAGACGACTTTGTCCGGCTGGGCGTTGGGCGGTCGAAGTATCGAGGTGACATTGGCAGACGGCCGGCCGAGAGCGTCGGTCGACCGGTAGAGAACCTGCACGGCCTGCAGCGGGGTGGGGATGTTGACGACGTGATAGGGCAAGGTTCTCGTTTTGAGCACGGCCCCAGGCTGATACGACGACAGCGGTGCCGAACCGTCGTACTGATAGAAGGAATCCGCCGACGGTTGCGCGGCGACAGTAGGTGCTGTGATGCCTGTGAGTGCAATGGCTGTCAGCGCCACCGCTCCCTGAAAGAGAATCTTTGATGCCACGATCGACCCTTCGGTTTCGTATGTCTCTCGGTACTTGACGGGCTGGTGTGATGACGACCACACGCTATCTTACTTTTGAGTAATAAACGAGAGGCTTGCGCTGGTTGTTTGAATCATGCATGGACGCAATGTGATTGAGATCTTTGAAGTGGCCTTGCTAATTCTGCTCAGGATGCCATGTGTACGATACGACTAGTAGCTGTCGCGACGAGCTGCTGCCTTGGGCTGTTCCGGGTCGTCCGATTCCGGGAAATGTTCTGTGCTGCACGGTCTTGAAGGACGAAGGAGTGGACATGGGTAAGCGCGCTCCCGATGACGGCGTGTTTCGAGACTCGGCCGGCGCCCAGGCTGGACTGCTCACTCCTCCGAGCGGTGCACGTAGCGAGGCGGCCCACGAGAAGGCCCTTCGGTCAGCGGAAGCGCTTCTGAAATCCGGGGGAATGAAGGCGGCGACCATCGATGCGATCTCCGAGCAATCGGGCGTCAGCAAAGTCACGCTGTATCGGCACTGGCCGTCGCGGCAGGCGATCGCCGCTGAAGCGTTCGGTGTGCTCATGGCCCGGCACTTGACGTTTCCGGAGACCGACAGTGCGCAAGACGATTTGAACGATTACCTCGAGGACATCGGAAGGTTCTACCGAGGTCCACTCGGGTCGATCTTTGCCGAACTTGTCGGCGCGTGTGCCAACGACCCGACGACGGCTGCATACTTCCGTACCTTCTTCCTCGACGAACGTCGTCGCGGCTTCGCCGAACTGATTCGACGATGTGTTGAGTCCGGATACTTCCGCGACGACATCGAGATCGAGGAAGCGATCGATCTCTTCTTCGGTCCCTTGATCTACCGGATGTTGGTGGGGCACGCGAGTATCGACGACAACACGGTGCGCTCGATCATCGATCATGCAGTTCGTGGACTCCGGAACGGTGTCTAAAGGGGATATTCGCTGAAATCCTTTGTGCTGGAGAGGGTACTGCCCTCTCCAGCGTTGCGCGATGTGTGTCAACTCGGCACTGTCAGCTGAGCATTTTCAGCACGTTCTGGTACTCACCGTTGATCTCGGCACGACGAAGTGGCTTGGCCGCTTCGACCACAATCTCTGTGGCGTTGTCGTCAGCTTTCAGTAGAGCAATGGTTTCTTCGATGTAATCATCAAGGGGTAGAGCCGATTCCGAGTTCTCCTGGTTCATCAGTGTGGTGCGGACGCCCGGTGGGATGAGTTCGATGCACTGGATCGAAGTATCGGCGAGTTGAACGCGCATGCTCTCGGTGAAGAGATGAACGGCAGCTTTCGTGGCGTTGTACGTGGGCGTGATGGGAAGTGGGACGAAGCCGACGGCGGATGACACAGTGACGATGGTGGCGGTCGGCTTCGTCAACAGATGCGGAATGAACTGGCCGACCAGTCGAATAGTCCCGAGTAGGTTCGTCGTGATCGTTCGTTCGGCGACGTCGAGGAAGTCCGGGTTCTTCAGGTCCTCCGGGTACATGATTCCCGACATCGTCACAAGGACGTTCAGATCGGGAAAGTCCTCCGTTACGGATTCATACGCCGTTCGAATGGATTTCGGGTCGTCTACGTCGATGACGACGGTACTGATCTTCGGATGCTTGCTCGAGATCTCTTGCAGCAGAGTGGATCGCCGTCCACCGATGATTACCTTGTTCCCCTCGTTCTGCAATGCCACTGCAAGTGCGAGCCCGATACCGGAGGTTCCGCCGGCAATGAAGATGGTATTTCCCGAGATATTCAATGTGTGTTTCCTTGGTTTGTCGTGGGCGTCGACGTGGCGACAGTGATGGATTTGAGTTGGGTGTATTCGTTGAGCGTCTCGAGGCAGAACTCTCGCCCGAGACCGCTTTCCTTGAATCCGCCGAAGGGGACGCCGCCTCCCAGATTGAAGTACTGATTGATCCAGACGCAGCCCGCATCGAGACGGTCCGCGGTTTCCATGGCGTTCTTCAGGTTCGAGGTATAGATCCCAGCAGCGAGTCCGTATGGAGTGTCGTTGGCTTCTGTGATCACTTGCTCGTAATTGTTCCACTTGAGGACGCACAAAACAGGTCCGAAGATTTCGTCCTGCGCAATTCGCATCGAGTTCGTGACCTCCAGAATTGTCGGTTCGACGAAGTTTCCGGCTTCGAATCCCGGCACTACCGTTCGTTTGCCGCCGGTAAGTACCTGTGCGCCTTCTTCGATTCCGGAATTGATCATCGAGATCACACGATTGGCATGTTCCTTGTGGATCAATCCACTCAGTTCGGTGTCTTCACTCAGAGGTGGCCCGACTCGCAACGATCGGAATGCGGCGACGAGTTTTTCCACGAAGGCGTCATAGATATCCTCGTGGATGAACAGACGTGTTCCGGCTAAGCAGGATTGACCGTTGCACATCAGGACGCCGGAGGTCGCGTCTGCGACTACCGCATCGACGTCGTCGATGTCAGGAAAGACGATGCTCGGACTCTTGCCGCCGAGTTCGAGAGTGGTCGAGATCAGTCGGGATGCTGCGGCGTGTGCCACCAGCCGGCCGACTTCGGTGCTCCCGGTGAAAGCGAGTTTGCTGACTTTCGGATGACCGATCAGGGCTGCGCCGGCCTCTTCGCCGAGGCCGGGTACAACATTGAGAACGCCTTTCGGGAACACTTCGGCGGCGATCCTCGCCAGTTCCATGACTGAAACACAGGCATTTTCATCAGGTTTGAGTACGACGGTGTTTCCGGCAGCGAGAGCGGGAGCAATCTTGAATGCCGTCATCACAACGGGATCGTTCCAGGGAATGATCTGTCCGCATACGCCCAATGGCACTCGCTTCGCGACCAGGTATCCCGATGCCAACTCGCGGCCGAAGCCATGGTGGGCCAACGAGATTGACGCAAAGTATCGCAGGTGTGAGACGGCGGCTCGATAGTCCTCTCGCATCTCCCTGATATGCCGCCCGGTATCCCTGCACTCGAGTTGGGCAAGCTCTTCGGTTCGATCCTCCACGAGCGCGGCAAACTGCAAGATTTTTGCGGATCGTTCTTCAGTGGTCAGGTTCGCCCATGCAGGAAATGCCCGCCTGGCGGCTTCGACCGCATCATTGATTTCTTCTGCCCCGCATCGGGACAGTGTGGCGAGTAGAGCGCCGGAAGCGGCGTCACGCGCCTCGAAGGTGGATGTGCCGATGGCTCGGAACGCTCCATCGATGTACGCACCGTATTCACGAACTGCTTGACCTTCCATGGATCCTCCTAGATCGGTCAATCGGTGAAGTTCGAAGTGTACTGTACGTTTCGTACACTTGTCGATGGTTGCCTTGCCGCGCATGGATGGCGTTAGCAGAAAGAACAGCTAGAACAGTGTTCTGGTCACATCGTCAAGGCGTGGCTCCAGCAATTTCAGCCGCCTGCTTCATAGCCCGTGAGACGTACCCCGTGCCGATTCTGACGCCGCCCAGCCACTCGGTGAGGCGCGCCGCCTCGGCATCGAGAGAACGTCGCGCAGACGCTGACACGGTCTCGAGCAATCGGACGTGCACCACACCGGTTTCGTCTTGGATCCAGCACCCCACGACGCGACCGTCGACCCAAGCGGTGGCGCCGGCATTACCGCGGGTGTCGAAGAGTTGGTTGCGGTGCGGGCCGAGGTAGAAGTCACGGTTCTTCCACCCCATGACCGTCGGGTCGAGCACCGGTAGGAGTGCCACCCAAGGACCTGGATCAGGCACCGTGGCGACGTCATCGGGTAGCAACCAGCCGGTGTCGCCTCCGTCGAGTGAGACTGCAACGGCGTCGAGTTCGGCGAGGGCGGCCCGGACGACCGTCTTCGTCGAGCCCAGCCACCAGACGATGTCGTCTTCCGTGCCCGGTCCGAAGGTGTAGAGCCAACGGCGGACTATTTCTCGATAGCCGTCTGCAGATTCGAGATCGAAGGGGGCGTCGTCGAGCCAGTGTCGAGTGAGAGTCCACAGTGGGCGTGAGACTGGGAAGCGGGCGGTGTTGGTGCCGCGCATGATGTCTGCGGTCGCCCCGAGATGCGTGAGAACCCTGGGTGCCGACCAGATTTCACCTGCCGAACCCTCGACCTTGACGTCTGTCATCGGCACGGCCTGACGAATCTCTACCGCTGAAAGCCCTTCAGGCCTATCGGTGAGCAACTTCAGCACTTCCGTCCGTGCGCGATCGAGCCAGTCGTTGCCGTCGACGGCGAGTCCGGCCTTGACGACATCCTTGGCCATTCGTGCCCGCTCGGTGTTCGCGACGCGGGCGGACGCACTCGACCACGCGGCCGGCAGCAAGTCGCGGGGAAAGGTGAAGAGTGTGCGGCGCATTGCCAATTGCTTCACGAGACTGCGTTGGTCGTACAGGGCGCGGTCGACGTCGGCGGCGTCCACGGACCGAACCCTCGCCCAGCAAGACAGATAGACCGTCGCTGACTCGGTGGCGTGCAGTACCGTCATCGCCCGCGTGGCAGCTTCCGGCGAATCGACGTGAAACATTGGCTCCAGCGCATGACGTACTCCTATGCGAGCACGGCGTTCGTCGTCGGAGACATGGCGCATCAGGCCATCGTGCCACAGTCCAGGTGCGTCGTATCAGCTAGTTGCACGAGGGTTCGGTTGCGCCAGTAGTCGTCGTGTCGGAGATGTGTGATTGCACCCAGGGTGGTCGCGAAGGTCGCAAATCCTGCGGCTTCGACGGGAATCTGTAGCCAGGCGGAGACGACGAATGTGTGTGCAAAGCCGTGGGTTACGACGATGTGATCGTGATCGAGATCGTCCATCAGTTCGCGCATGCATTCGTGAACCCTTGCTGCGATGTCGCGGCGGGTCTCGGCACCGGCAACGGGGCCACGGTGATCGAGGCGGTTGTTGTCAGGGGCCGGGACCTGCCGCTGGGCCAGCCACGAGTTCGGGCGTCCTTCGGCTTCTCCGAAGCTGATTTCGCGCAATCGAGTGTCTGTTGTCGCCGGAGCATCGAGTGTCCGGGCGATGATCGTGGATGTCTCGGTGCACCGTTCGAGGTCGGACGAGGTGATGCGGACCGCGCGCGAAGTTCCGGTGCGTCGTCGTTTCAGTGCTTCGGCGATCAAACCTGCATCGCGCCGACCAGCGGGGGTGAGAACCGAATTGTGCCAACCGCCGACTACGTCCTGCGCTGTGTGTTCGGCATGAGGATGAGTGACGACGTAAAGATCCTGCATGAGACCCCTTTTGCTTACCCGACTTTTTCCGGCAACAGTATTCCAGGATTGAGGATTCCACGGGGATCCCAGGACGATTTGATCAACTGCATTGCGGCGATGTCGGTTTCAGTGCGCCCCAGCGATATCCACGGCGACTTCGCGCGGCCTATCCCGTGCTCGGCGCTGATGCTTCCATGGTGGGCGGCGACGAGTCGGAACACCATATCGGTCAGTTCGTGTGCGACCCTCGGCTCGGCATCCAGAAGGTTCACATGAATGTTTCCGTCGGCGAAGTGCCCGAACAGGATTGGCCGCACGAGGGGGAATCGTTGTGCCAGGCTTTCTCGGAGGTTGTCGATGAACATTCCCATCACGGACAAGGGGACGGAGATGTCGAGCTTGACTACCGGCGTCGTCGACGACGCGCTGATGCTTTCGGTATGGCTTTCTCGCAGAGTCCACAGTTTTCGAGCCGGCCCAGGCTCGACCGTCGCGTCCTCGATGAGGTCGGCAGAGTCGGAGAGTACTTCGAGGAGCGACTCTTCCGTTTCGCGCGGTGATGACACCTCGATGAGTGTGTACATCGGTGAAGGGGTGCCGAACGGGCGACGGGCATCGGTGTGTGCGCAGACGAGGGAGATGCCGTCGTCAGTCATGATTTCGGCGGCTTCGACGGTCAATCCGCTCTGACGCACGCGATTACACAAATGAAGCGCTTGATCGACGTCGCGCACACCCGCGAGCACGACCTGGGTGTCGGTCGCCGGGGTGACCAGCTTCATCAGGACCTTGGTGATGACTGCGAGCGTTCCCTCGCTGCCGGCAAGAAGTCCTGGAATGTCGTATCCGACATTGTCTTTGACGAGTGGAGTCCATCTACTCAGTACCGAACCGTCCGCGAGCACGGCTTCGATACCGAGTATCTGTGCGCGCGTATTTCCATATCGGACCATGCGCGTCCCACCGGCGTTGGTTGCGACGATGCCGCCGAGTGTCGCGGATTCCTTTGATGCCAAATCGATTCCGAAGCGGAGACCGTGTGCCGATGCGGCCAGGTCGGCGCGAGCAACGGTCACGCCGGCGCCGGCTGCGATTGTCCGACCGATGGGGTCGACGGCTTCGATCGTCTCCAGACGTCTGGTACTCAGCACCACGGACCCAGCCGAGGCGATCCCACCACCGACCAGTCCGGTGTTGCCGCCTTGCGGTGTGATGGGAACCCCCGCGTCGAAGCATGCTCGAAGAACCGCAGACACTTCCGAGGTGTTGCCGGGGCGGATGACCGCGATCGCGTCGCCGATCCAACGTCCCGTCCAGTCACGTGTGAAGCCCTCGATCAGTTCGGGATCGGTAAGGACATGCGTGTGGCCGACGATCTCTGCGAGGGCGTCGATAAGCCTCGCGTCTGTTGCAGGTTCAGTGAGTGCTCGGGGATTCATGTGCAACCTTGTGATCGTTCGGGTGACAATTTTCGGGAGACAGACGGTGGATCAACGTGAACTCGATCCTCCGACCTCAGGTGATGCCGTGTCCAAGACCAAGTAGTGACACCACCATCTGTTTTTCTTATAATCGCCGTATGAACCTGCAGCGTGCCCGTTATCTGATCGCTCTGTCGGATCATGGGAGCTTCACTCGAGCCGCTGCGAACGTCCACGTCGCGCAATCGGCCCTCAGTCAGCAGATCAAGGTTCTCGAGCGCGAACTCGGAGTTCCGCTGGTGGATCGTCGGGGTCCGCAGTTCACCTTCACGGAAGCCGGCAAGGTGGCGGTACGAGAGGCGCGCTTTTTGATCGGGTGTGCGGACCGGGCGGTCGAACGAATTCGGTTGGCCGCGCGCGGTGTGGACGGAGAACTGCGCATCGCGTACACCCGTTCGTGGGCGGGCGGCGCAGTCGCGGATCTGGTCAGCACCTATCGAAGGCTCTACCCGGGCGTCGAAGTTGTCGTTCATCGTGGCACTTCGGCGCAGACTGTCGACCTCGTCCGAACCGGAGCCGTCGACATCGCGGTTGTTCGCCCGCCGCTCGATGAAGACGATCGAGAACTTCCCCTGATCGTCCTCGATACCGAACCTATCCTGGTCGCTGTTCCCGTGGATCATCCGTTCGGTGGTCGAGCGACGCTCGAACTCGGAGATCTGGTGGATGTCCCCGTTGTGTTCTGGCCGGAGGCCAACGCCCCGGGGATGTATTTGCGTACGCTCGAACAACTTTGGCCAAACGGGGCGCCCAGCATCGTTCGATTCGAGGCCGACGACGAGCAGGTGCTGCATGCCGTCTCGGACGGGGTGGGTATTGCGCCGATCCCCCAGGGCAGAGCGCGGATGCTCCGCATCCCGGGTGTCCATCTATGTGAGATCGCCGGTGAGCAACCAACTCTCGACGTGGCAGTGACCTACCGCCCGGATAATCCGAATCCGGCGCTTGCGCCGTTTGTTGCGCTCGCTGAACGCGAAAGATCGTCAACCACTGCGTAGTGCCTGTGATGCGCGGTGGGTCCTATCCGCCATCGAGGACCAGCATCATGGCCGTTGCGCGTGCTCGGTTCTCGATGGAATCGACGTGGAATCCGACGTGCTGGGACAGTTTCGCCAATCGGTGCGCGACGCTGCTGTGGTGAAGATGCATGGAATCTGCTGCGGCCCTCAAGGTTCCGGACTGCAGGTATGACCTCAAGGTTTCGAGTAGTTCTAACCCCTGTTTGGTGTCGCCGATCTCTTCGGCACGAACCAGATCCGGTATTCGCGAGTGATCGATGTGTGGTCCCGGCGCCAGGAGGTTGAGGGCGCCGAGATTGTCGGCGTTCACGATCGGTGTTGTTGCCGACGCCTGTGTACGAGCGAATCGTGCAGTGCTCAGTATTGTGCTCACTTCGGAAGCGGGAGCAGTCAAAGATATTCCGGCGCGAATGAATGACGACAGCGCGGCCTCGGACAGCTCGGGTGTCGCCGCGAACGAACCCGTCACGAGATTCAGATACTCGCCGTCAGCGTCTATCCCAGTGGCTTTGCCAGGTTTGTAATCTGGCGAAATGACAAGGTGTGCAGCACCTTCGGCCGTGCCTGAGACTGCCTTGGTTGCCATTACACGGACTGGGGTATGGGGTTCGATACCGAGACCGGCGCAGGAGGTGAGCACCGCGAGTTCATCCATCGGGAACAACAGATTTCGAGTGTGCTCGGCTTCGGTAGGCAGGCGTCGCGGTTGCAGAATTATCGCTGCGGTCAGGGCCATCCGGTCGACGAGCATTTCGTCGAGTGGCAAGCTGGCCCCGGGTCGTTCGATCCATACCGTTCCGAGAACCTCGTCGTCTACGGCAATGTTTCTGGTCATGCTCGGTGGGAGCTGAGGATCGGGTGACCAGCGGCCGCGCGGATCGCAACGGCGCAAATTCTTCTTGCTTCTGCCGCGCTCGACGATCTCGATACCCACGACGCAGTCCGCCAACTGCGCGCTCGCACGAAGCAAAGACGCGGTGTCGGAGCCGTGCCGCACGAGGGCGTCGAAGTAATCGATGACACGTACCAGGCCTGCCGAGTCTGCATCGAGCTCGGCAAGCCGGTACATCAGTCCTTGCATCTCGCAACGCTACGAGACCGGCGAGAGCGAACGCAACCCTCTCCTGAGCGCAGTGAGGGCTTCGGCGGCACCTCTTTCGCTGACCGCGGCGGTCGCGACCAGTGCCGACCCGTGAAAGGTTCCGGGGAAGGAATGCAATTCGACGCTGACTCCCGCTTGCAGCAGCCGAAGGGCGTATTCGATTCCTTCGTCGCGGAGCGGGTCGAGTTCCATGGTGGACAGGTAGGTCGGCGGCAGACCGGTGAGGTCGGTAGCCCGGGACGGCGCAGCGTAAATGGACACGTCAGGATCTTCGGGACCGGAATACGACCCGCCGAGATAGTACTTCCACGACAGGATGGCGTTAGGGCGGTGCCACAAGGGGGTGTCGACGAAGTTCGTCATCGAGACCGTCGCCAGGCGGTCGTCGAGTTCAGGGATTTCGAGGAATTGGAAGGCCACGGGCACAACGCCCTCGTCACGGGCTTTGAGGACAGTGCCTGCGGCCAGTCCACCGCCTGCGCTCTGCCCTCCCACTGCGATGCGGCGTGGATCGACCCCCAGCTCCTCGGCATGGGCGTGGATGTAGAGGAGTGCGGCATAGCAGTCGTCGACGGGGCCGGGGAAGGGGGTTTCGGGGGCGAGGCGGTACTCCACGTTCGCAACGGCGAATCCGAGTTCCCGCGCCACCTCGACGCAAAATGGATCGCTGGATTCTGCGGTGCCGATTGCGAATCCGCCGCCATGGATCCAGAGCAGAACGGGGACAGGGCCGGCAGTGTTGTCCGGGGTGAAGAAACGAATCGTGACCTCCGGATCGCCGTCCAGGCCGGGTGCCGACAGTTCACGAAGCGAGACTCCGTCGAATGACAGGTCGGCCAACATGGTGCCGACCAGAGCGTCGTAGGTGGCCCGTGCGTTGGGGAGGTCAGCGAAGTCCACCTTCGGGAGCATGGTGAGTGCCGCGGCGAGTTCGGGGTCGAGAGTCGGGAATGTTGTCATGCACCCATCATCGAGCCTTATTGTGTCCTACGTCACCAGCGGCTTGTAGGAAATCGGAGAGTCTCCCTCCGACACCCGTCGGATCTCCCTAGGATGACGCCGGTGGACAGGGTACATCTCGGGGTGGGTTCGAGCGATTCGAATAGTGGGGCACGGATTGGTGGACGACCTCCGCAGGTTTTCGCTGGTCAGGCGATTCTGCGGTCGCACGAGTACCTTCTGACGCTCGAGGCACACACGGCGCCGTGGCTCGGCGTGCGAGAGCTTTCGATCTTCATCCGTCGAGGTTTCTCCATCGGCGATGACGACCTCGAATACCCGGACATCGGGGTTAGGGCAGTCCTGCACTTGCCGTCGTCACGAAGTGCGGAATCGGCGGGCAGCCATGCGGGCCTTGGCAGCGCGGCGTTGATCAGGATTCCATCGGACGACGAGGTGATGCCGTTGGTGTTGATAGCTCCGCAACCGGTGCTCATTCAGAACGAACCGTCCTACGCCGATGCCGTCGAGGCGGATGGACACAGCTTCCTGTTCCAGATCAACGAAGAGGGGTGGCCGGTGGTTGCCGAGTCCCACCCCGATTTCGTAGAGGAGTACCTATTCGGTTACGGGTCGGTGTATTTCTACGGGAGCTCTGACGCGACCGGGCTCGTTCGCGAAGTTGTGCCGGGATTTCTCGACTTCTGACCGGCCCGACGGCCCGTCCGCCGATACCGTGGGCAGCGTATCGCGACCGGCGGTTATGTACTCGGAAAAATTGTTGCGGAAGTTTGTCGATCGGTGAGTGCGCCGTTCGACGTGTAAGCAGAGGGACCGAACAGAGCGGTCCACGAACGAAGGAGATTCTCATGAAGTACATGCTGATCATGCGTTCCACCGATGAGGCCATCGAAGCATCCAAAGACATGGACTTCGACGAGATCATCGCCGCGATGGGGCAGTACAACGAGTCCCTGATCAAGGCAGGTGTCTTGCTGGCCGGTGAGGGACTGGCGATGGAGGAGGGATTCATCGTCGATTTCGAGTCCGATCCTCCGCTGGTCTCCGACGGCCCGTACGGGGAGACGAAGGAGTTGTTCTCGGGATTCTGGATCATTCAGACGTCGACCAAAGACGAAGCCTTGGAATGGGCGAAGCGCTGCCCGCTCGGGCCGGGAAGCAAGCTCGAGGTACGCCGCGTGAGCGAGATGTCGGACTTCGATCAGGACAACGAGTACATCCAGAAAGAGGCAGGCTGGCGTGAAGAGCTCGGTACCGATCGTCCGGTCGCAGGCTGACCATGACCGACGAGGCGGTGCGAGAAGAAACGAGAAAGGCTGTCGACGCGGTCTGGCGTATCGAATCCGCGAAGATTGTCGCCACGTTGACTCGCACCGTCGGAGATCTTGATCTCGCCGAGGATCTGGCCGCGCAGGCTCTGCTCGAAGCCGTCGAGCAGTGGCCCGCGACGGGGGTTCCGAGAAACCCCGCTGCCTGGCTGACATCTGTGGCGACACGACGAGCGATCGACGGGTGGCGACGACGTGAGAGGTTGGACGAGCGCTACGCCCACTTTGCGCGTGAACTCGAGAACGACGCTTCACATTTCGACGACGTCAGCTGGGATCCGGACCGCATCGACGACGATGTCCTTCGCCTGATGTTCATCGCCTGCCATCCCGTGTTGAATCGAAAAGCGCAGGTGGCGTTGACGCTTCGGGTGGTGGGCGGTTTGACCACGGAAGAGATTGCGAAAGCGTTCCTCACGCCGACGGCGACGGTGCAGCAGCGGATAGTCCGCGCGAAGAAGGCGCTGACCGCCTCGAAAGCGGTTTTCGAAGTTCCAGGGCGAGAAGAGTTTTCGAGCAGATTGAGCGCGGTCCTCGGAGTGCTGTACCTGGTGTTCAACGAAGGCTATGCAGCCAGTTCCGGGGACGAGTGGATGCGGGCGGAGCTCAGTGCTGAGGCTCTGCGGCTCGCGCGAATACTCGCCGAATTGGTCCCCAGGGAGTCCGAGGTACACGGCCTTGTCGCTTTGATGGAGCTGACAGCCTCGAGATTCGGCGCTCGGACAACCTCGACCGGTGAACCCATCCTGCTGGCTGACCAGGATCGGACGAGGTGGGATCGCCTACAGATCTCGCGTGGGCTTGCCGCGCTGGAACGAGCTGACGCCGTCGGGCGTGGACGAGGCCCGTACGGCCTGCAGGCGGCGATTGCCGAATGTCATGCGCGAGCAGCAACTTTCGAAGACACCGATTGGAAGAAGATAGTCATCCTCTACGAGGCTCTGGCGCAACTGGCGCCATCGCCCGTGGTCGACCTCAATCATGCGGCGGCGGTATCCATGGCATACGGTCCTGGCCCTGCGCTCGAATTCGTCGACAAGCTTGTCGCTTCAGGTGAACTGGCCGACTACCACCTGCTTCCCAGCGTTCGGGGGGAGTTGCTCAGTCAGCTCGGCCGATCCGAGGAGGCTAGAACCGAACTCCTCGAAGCGGCTCGGCTGGCCGGGAACGAGCGTGAGCGCGCTGTGCTGGTCGCGAAAGCCGATGCGCTGCTGCCGGATCGGTAGTCACGCGATTGTTAGTCACGCGATTGTTAGTCAGGGCTGAGTCGGATCATCATTCGGCACCATGGGCGGCATCCCGACTCCGTAGGGATCGAGCATGTCCGATACACGTCGACCCCACCGTTCATGCGCGGACTGACGGGTCATTCCCGCTGCGCGGCCGATGGTTGACCATGTTGCGCCGAATCTACGCAGGCTCATGACGCTTGCCGTCGAATCGATACCTGCGGCGAGCTGAATCCGGAAACAGGCCAACTGCCACGCCATCTGACGCTGCGCCGGGATGTCGGTGTCCTGTTCTGCCTCCCACTCAGGGCTGCCAGGTAAAGGATCTGTTCCGACAATCTTGTCTGCCTGAGTGCCGGCCTCGGTGATCGCGGCGTTGACCGTGGTGATCGCGGCGGTCTCGATCTTCGCAGTCAGGGCGCGTTCGATCAGGTCTTCCATGAGAAGTTCTCCTTTCGTCAGGACTAGCCTGACAGGCGCTGTTGAATTCTGTCAAGAATCCCCTGACAGACTTTGAGTTTAATTAATGCACGATTTATTTGTGTACTATCTAAATAGTCTCCGGTTCTGTTGACCGTCGTCGAAGGGGTTGCTGGTGAAAATCGTGGTTTTGTCGTTCCTGGTGGCATTGACTTTGATAACGGTCGGGATCATCGCCGCGCGCAACCGCAGCACTCGACCTGCCGTGACCGGGGCAGTTACTGCGGCGTCAACGGTTCTCGCTGCCGCCTGGACACTTTTTGCCGTGGCCTTCGTATTGGCCTGATCGTGCTGCAGTGCCGATGCGCCGGTAGTGGTGGTGAAGGAACTTCGCAGCAGGTCAGATGCGTTTTGTGTGCGGCGCGATGCCGCATACTCTGGCAGACGTGGCAATCGCTGAAACAGACAGAAATTACGGTGGAAGGTCGGTCGCGGCTCGCAAGGCCGAACGCCGTTCCCTCTTTTTGAATGCTGCTCTCAGCGTGTTTGCAGACCAGGGGTATGCCGGAAGTTCGGTGGCGGATATCTGCGCGTCCGCGAGTCTGGCCAGAAGGCAGTTCTACGACGAGTTCGGTAGTCGCGAGGATCTACTCCTCGCGCTGTATGACCAGATTCAACTCGACGCCAGAATTGCAATGGTCGACGCACTCGATGCAGAGCCTTCGGTCAATCTCCGTGACAAGGCAGCGACGGCCATGGCCGCCTTCGTCGAGTCGGTCGGAAGTGACCCACGACGCGCACACGTTGCCTTCATCGACGTCGTAGGTGTCAGTCCCCGGGTGGAAAAGCATCGTGTGGACCAACGTTCGGTCTGGGCAACATTTTTCGAGTCGATCATCAAAGGGATCGTGGGCGAAGATTACGAACCGCCGGGTGGTTACCGGTGGGCGTCCACCGCTTTCATCGGCGCGCTTACCGCGCTGGTGCACCAGTGGAGCACTGCGGAGCCTCGTCCTCCCGTGTCGGTACTGGTCGATCTGATGACGGTGCTCTTGAATGCGTTGATCGACGACGCGCCCCTTCGCACCGACGAATAGGTCACGAACACCAGGGGATTGTAATCCAGCCCACAACGCTCTACTCTCGTCCTCAATATGTTAGACACTCACATCTAACTTGTGTGCTCGTGATGAGAACTGCGGCAACACAAGGCAATCTGTGCGTTTCCGGGGAGGAATTGGTATGGGACGACGCTGGACAACTGACCGACAACGCGGGGGCCTCGCAATTGCCGTGATTGCAGTAATCGGGCAGATCGGACTTTCGGCACCTGCCTCAGCGGCACCGGACGAAGGTGTTCCCGCCCAAATTCAGGTCCAGCCTGCCCTGCCGCCTGCGGTTGCACCGCCTTTGCCTGAACTGGACCAGGCCTTCTATGAACCGCCTGTCGAGGTCGTCGAATCCAAGCAACCGGGTGAGATCATCGCCGCTCGTGCGGTGAATCTCGGTACTCTCAACCTGATTCCGACCAACGTCGATGCGTGGCAGATCTCGTATCGATCCAATAATGCTGCGGGCGAGGCGATTCCTGCTGTCACCACAGTGATCAAGCCGCGTGGCGACACTCGCGATGGAGGCCCGCGCCCGCTGCTGTCCTTTCAGATGGCAGAGGATTCACTCGGAAACTACTGCGCACCTTCGTATGTCATGCAGCAAGGCGCGTTGCCGTGGCTGGTGACGGGCGCTGCGACCGGTGGGGCTCAATTCCTCGAAGTGCAGGCGGCACTGGCGCAGGGCTGGGCATTGTCGGTGCCCGATCATCAGGGACCCAATTCTTCCTTCGCCTCCGGCCCCGTCGCGGCCCGGATCACGCTCGACGGTATTCGTGCTGCTGAGAACTTCGAACCCATGGAGCTGCAAGGGCGGTCAACTCGCGTAGGGCTGCTCGGCTACTCGGGTGGATCGATTCCTACCGGTCACGCAGCTGAAATACGGCAGGCGTACGCGCCGGAACTGAATATCGTCGGAGTCGCCGAAGGTGGTGTTGCCGCGGATCTCGGCGCTTTGCTCGACAATGCCAACAACGCTCTCGGGGCCGGGATCGTCGCTGCCGGTGTAATCGGAGTGAGCCGAGAAGATCCTGAACTTGCAGGTTTCATCGATCAGCACATAAACCCTGCCGGCCGAGCGCTTTTCGCTGCCAAGGACAACCTGTGCATGCTCTGGACGTCGGCTGCAGTGCCCTTCCTCAACATCAAGGGCTTCCTCGATGTCCCGGGAGATCCGGTCCAACACCCCACGGTGAGAGCTGCGCTCTCCCGAGCTGCCATGGGTAAGTCTGTTCCTGACGTGCCGATGTACATCTATCAGTCGAATCCCGACTGGTTGGTGCCTGTTGGCCCGGTGAACAAACTTGTCGATACCTATTGCCAAGATCCTTCTGCGAGTGTCGTTTACACCAGAGACCACTTCAGTGAGCATGTCAGCATGGAAGTCGTCGCTTTGCCGAGTGCTCTACTGTGGCTTCGTGATCGGTTCGCTGGTGTGCCTGCTCAGCAGGGATGCAGCACCTTCGACGCTGGATCCATGGCGCTTGATCAGAGGACCTGGCCAGTCTGGGTGGATGCGGTCGGTGAACTCGTCGCAGGCCTGTTCGGCAAACCGATCGGGACCTGACGGGTGACGTGATTCTGCGGTGGTGAGGAATTCTCACAAGGGCAGCGTGTTGCACTGACTGGACGTTATTTCATTGATCGGGCCTTGAAGATGGTGTCTTGTCACCAATGGGTTCCTTTTACCGACGAAAGGTTGCGCGATGACAAAGCTGTTGTTTGCGGTCACTTCTGCAGATCACTGGACGCTGAAGGACGGAACACCCCACCCGACCGGGTACTGGGCGGAAGAACTGGTCGAGGCGCATCGCGTTTTCGTCGACGCCGGCTACGAGATCGTGATCGCGACGCCTGGCGGTAAAGCTCCCGTTGTGGACGAGGGAAGCCTGGCGCCCGAGGTGAACGGCGGGCAAGAAGGCGCCGACCGTATGCGCAAGTACATCGCCGATCTGCAGCCGGTGCTCGATTCGCCGGAGATTCTGGAGAACGCCGATGCTGCCGATTACGACGTGGTCTTTGTACCGGGTGGGCACGGACCGATGGAGGATCTTGCGGTGTCGGCATCCTTCGGTGAGCTTCTCGTGAACTTCTTGGACGCGGACAAGGTGGTCTCGGCGGTCTGTCACGCGCCGGCGGCACTCCTGCCGGCCCAGAGACCCGATGGAAGCTGGCTGTTCGACGGCTATCAGCTGACCGCGTTCACCAACGAAGAGGAGACGCAGGCTGGTCTGGCGGACAAGGCTCCGTGGCTGCTCGAAACTCGCCTACGCGAATTGGGCGGCAAATTCTCGAAGGCTGAGGCGTGGTCGCCTTATGTCGTGGTGGACCGCAAGCTCTACACCGGTCAGAATCCGGCGTCGTCACGGCCTCTCGCCGAGCGGATTGTCGCCGACTTGGGCTGAGCATGTTTTTTGGCGCCGCATCGAGGTCTCCTCGATGCGGCGCTGGTCCGTTTTCTGTTGTCGCCAAAGAGGTTTGACCTCTCAGGTTTTGAAGGTGGTGTTCGCCGGTCGCGGGTGCTGCCCAGGGTCGATCGAGGGTGGCGGGACGAACCAGGGTTTGTTGTCGGCGCCGATTCGGATCACCCATTTCCCGACGAACCCTGATTTCCGGTGCATCAACCGATGATGTGAACGGCACAGCAGGACCAGGTTGTTCATCACCGTCGGGCCACCGTTCGCCCAGTGCTTAATATGGTGCGCATCCGTCCAGGCAGGCACACATGAACACCCCGGGAACGCGCAGCCCCTGTCTCGGGCGATCAACGCCACTCGCTGTTCGGCGGTGACCAACCTCTTTCCTGGTTTCGCATCCAAGGGCGCGCCGTGACTGTCGAGCAGGACGGTGGAGAGGAAACAATCACATCCGAGGAGTCGGGTCTGCGACACCGAGAGTGGTCCGAGCCAGGGCATGTGCCCGACATCAAGATCCGACACAGCCATTCCACCACCATCGGGCGAGGGTGTGGCGGCGCAGTCTCGGTGCTCAGCGAGATCACGGGCGTTGATGTGCACGTTCACGTGCGGGCGCTGGCCACCATCGGTTCCGGTCTTGGCACAGTCCAGATAGCGGCGGATCAGTTCGCTGAACCCGTCCGCCGTGCGTTTCGCCGCCGACCTAGAATCCGGGGTTCCGTCCGGCGCCGGGGTCGGCATCGTCAGATTCGACAACGCCGACAACAACATTTCACCGGTGAGGGCATCGAAATCACCGCGCACCACCACCCGACCGTTCAATGTCGACGCGATCCGCAACTCATTGAGATCGACATCCTCGGCGGGCGGGATCTCATCGGACTCGAACAACCTCTCCAACGTCGCGATCACGTTCCGCACCTTCGTGGTCGTCGCCTCCACACCCGACGCAGCAGCCAACAACAGGTCGATGCACTTCGGGAGTGCTTCCTCCGGCATGCCTTTAGGTGGTGATTCACAGAACGCCACGATCAACACGGCGTGCTCGAAGGAGCAATCCCCGCAATCGAACCGAGCCGCCACCGCAGGAAACGGCCGCAAAGCTGCACCCAACGCGGCGATCTTCTTCCCGTCCCGAACCTGCAGCATCGTGTTCGCCGCCAACCAGGACCCCACACCGCGGCTGGCAATCACCTGATCATCCGGGCGCAACGACAACTCGTCCACCACCGCCACACGAACCGCCTCGAGGCGCAGAATCTCCGCACTCGCCGACACCGCAGCAGCGCGCAACTCAGCAGCAGACAACTGCCACAACCGTCCGCGTAACCCCACCGCAGAACCAGACACCACATCCGACAACAAGACACTCATTGAATCCCCCGATCCCCTCCCCAAAGGGTACTCGAACACGCGTTCGAGTCAAGAGGGAATTAGGCGAGGGCGCGAAGGAGTGGAGTGGGGTCCGCGACGACGAACAGATGGCCGCCTCCGTTGATCTCTTCGAAGCGAGAGTCGGGAATCAACGAGTGTGCCCAGCGGGCTACTTCGATGGGTACGTTTCCGTCGTCGGTTCCGTGTAGGAAAACCGTTGGTACCGAGATCGATTGGAAGAGTCCAGGCATCTCGTGGCGATACCGAGCCAAGTCGACAACCCCTGCGGATCCGCCCTGTGCGATCCCTTCGGATGAATCCAACTGGAGAGCGGGGCGATGTACCTCGTCGGTCATGACGGCCTGATCGGCGGCCGGCCAGATCGAGACTGAGTCGCTGCGTAGCTTGGAGAACACTCCGGTTCCTGCGAGCATTGCGCCGGCCACACGGGGAGCCCAGTTGGCGGCAAAGTACAACGCAGATACCAGTTTTATTCTGCGTCGCAAAGTATTTCGCGGTGCCCCGGGGATCATGGCGCACGCCAGCACCAGTTTCGAGACTCGTTCGGGAACGGCTGCAGCGACTGCGAGCGCGTAACCGCCGCCTCCGGAGAAACCCATCAGTGTGGCCGAGCCCAACTCGAGGTGATCGACCAGGGTGACGAAGTCGTCGTCCCAGGAATGAAATCCCTTGTCCGTGTACGGATCCGTGCGTCCGAAGCCGGGTCGATCGGGGACTATCAGCCGTATGCCAGCCGTCGAAGACGCGTTGTGGAGTGAGAGCCCTTCGTATCGGCTGCCAGGTGATCCGTGGGCCACGACTACCGGGTGGCCAGTCGGATCGCCGTACTCGCAGAATGCGATACGACGCCCCGACGCGTCGCGAATTTCGGTTGTGGTCACGCCGCTCGTCATGATGTGGTTCCTTGCTGCGCGATCGACGCCACACCGTCCAGGATGAGGGCGACTCCGAACTCGAACCTTCGGGTGGGATCGTGATGAAGTGCGAACACCGATGCCTCGCGTCGATCGGCAGGTGCGCTGTCGAAAGCGCCGCGTCCCAATTGAATTGCGACGTGTCCGGTGACGAAATCATGCAGCGCGCCGTATGCGTACGTGGCCTGCTCGTCCTCGAGGCCTGCCAAGGAAAGGGCGCTCACGACTCGGTGGGCGGTATCGTCGGCCCCGGGTGCTTCCAGTGATGCCTGCCGATGGGCTTCCAGGACCAGGGGATGGCGCATCAGGAGATCGTGGAGGCCGTAGGCGAACGTGCGGGCAACCCCGCGCCAGTCGGTCGGCCAGTCGATCGACGAGACGGCTTCGCCTACGAGAGTCGAGATCAGATCTCGCCTCAAGGCGTCGATGCCGCCGGTTGTGCGGTGGACGGACATCGGCGATATGCCGAGTCGTTCGGCGAGCACTCGAAATGACACCGCATCCAGGCCGTCCGTATCGGCGATCTCTGCCGCGGCATCAAGAATCTGTCTGTGACTCAATGCTTTTGGTCGACCAGCCCTTGCAGAGCTGGTGGATTCGGATACCATGCTGACAACAATAGCGATACGCGTATCGAAATTACAAGTGTCCATCGACCTCCAAGGAGCGCTGCCCGATGACCGATCTCCATCAACTGTCTGCCGTCGAACTTGCCGGTGTGATCGCCGCCAAGCAGGTCTCGATTCCCGAAGTCACCAGGTACTTCGTCGACCGTGCGACCACTGCCGATGACGTCGGCGCCTTCACGACGATCGCCGGGGAGCACGCTGTCGCCCTCGCCGAACAAGCGCAGCGCAGGTTGGACGAGCGGGACGCCGGGCCCCTTCCGCGTCTGTTCGGCGTTCCGACCGCAATCAAAGACCTCGACGCAACGCGCGGCATTCGCACGACCTTCGGATCGGCGCTCTTTCGCGACTTCGTGCCGGACGCTGACGACGAGATCGTCGAGGCGATCCGAGAAGGTGGGTTGATCGACATCGGTAAGACGACGGTGCCCGAGTTCGGGGCAGCCTGTTACACCGAGCCGGAAGTCGCTCCGCCTGCTCGCAGCCCGTTCGATCGCACGCGGAGTGCCGCCGGCAGCAGTGGCGGCGCTGCTGCCGCCGTCGGCGCTGGTCTGGTGCCGTTTGCACAGGGAAGTGACACCGCCGGTTCGTTGCGTTCGCCGGCAAGTACGTGCGGAGTCGTTGGCCTCAAGCCGAGCCGCGGTTTGATCACGATGGGCGTGGCGGGGCATGACAACTTCGGATTTGCGAGCAAGGGGCCGATCGCCCGGACAGTTCGCGATACCGCTGCGCTGCTGGACGTTCTGGCGACGCGACCCGGCGCCGGAACTATCCACCCGCCTCGGCCGAAGTCGTTCGAAGAGTTCGTCGTACAGGCTGGGGGAGTTCGGGCTCGCCCCTTGACCGTCGCTCTTGCTCACGGATCGGTCTCCGGCGGAGCCGTGGATGCGCAGCTCTCGGCTGCTGTATCGAAGGTTGGGTCTGTGTTGGAGGGGCTGGGTCACAACGTGTTCGAGCGACCGCAGGCTCGCGATGACATTTTCATCGATGCTTTCGTCAAGATGTTCTCGTCTTTGGCGGGAACCAAGCCGATCCCGGAGGAGTACGAACACCTTCTGCGTCCGATAGTGCAGCACTTGCGAGTTCAAGCAAACCAGGTGTCTTCGGGTGAGCTGGCCGCGGCAATCGGTATTGTTCAGGCCTGGGCGCGGCGATGGAGTCTCGACTACGCCGACGCCGACCTTGTTGTCACTCCGACTGTGACGAAGCCGCCGCTTGCGATCGGGGAGTTGCGCAACGACGAAGATCCCGCGACCGAACTGATCGACATGGTCGCTTTCACCGGAAACACCGTCGTCGCCAATGCAACCGGTTTCCCGTCGATCAGTCTGCCACTCGGTTGGACGGAAGACGGCGTTCCACTCGGCGTGATGATCTCGGCGAAATGGGGTTGCGACGCGGAATTACTTTCTGCCGCTGCAATGCTCGAGGCCGAGATGCCGTGGAAGGATCGGTACCGATTCGACCGCGCAACCGTGCTCTAGTTCGGGAGCGGTACCCGGTCGCTCGCCGATGCGAACCCCAACCACGTGTGGCGGTTACCCCACCAGCACCACCCGACTTTCGGGGCGTTGCGGTTGTCTTTGCCGTCGCGACCGGTTCCGTTGCTGATCCACACGGCGGGAGTTCTGGTGTCGAAGGATCCGTCAGGTTTGCGCAGTCGGGAGCCGATGGTCATGAAACACTTTCCGCGTTCGAGAATGTCGGGGCGCTGCAACAGCCAGTGGATGCCTTCGGTAAGCGTCAGCGGCGTACGGTCTGCGTCGACGATTGCGGGCAATGCTTCGTCCGGGCTCCAGTTGGCCAGGTGATCCCCGCGGTCGACTCCACTGAGCAGATGTAATGGGCTTTCGGGCAGCGTTGCCTGCTCGGTGGGGGCGAACAGATCGACGTCCGCCATGTCGACGACTATGAATCCGCGCTTGTTCCCGAGCTCGAGCAGCGGAGTCAGAACTGAAGCCGGAGCCAGTTTTTCGTGCACGGTGAGTAGTCCGACATCACCGTGCCCGGTTGCGGCCTCCCTGACATCGCCGGCAGAAAGTCCGGCCATCTCGTGAACACCGAGTTCGATCAATCGCTCGGCCTGCTGATCGATGGGCGGGAGGTCGAAATGCATATCTGCGATCCTACCGATCGTGAGCAGAGCGATCGGAGGGTTCGGCTGCGGGGGAAGCCGGCCACGCAACGCCCAACGCGCGCATGATGAACGGGACGGTGGTCGCTACGACGGCGTCCACTCGGTCGCCGGCCATGAGCATCGGGCGTCGGCTTTCCACGCAGGCGAGGATGAGTTGCGCGGATGCGGCAGCATCGGAATCGACAAAGACACCGGCGTCGACACCTTCCTGGACGAGCTGTTCGACCAGAACCGACAGCGGGACAATATGTTCGAGGAAAATTTCGCGATCCTGCGCTGACAACAATTCGACCAACGCGATTCCTGTGAATCGTTGCAGTGAGAACTCGACGAGTGTCAGTTTGACGAGGATTTCGAGTCGGTCCACAGGATTCTCGCGGTCCGCGAGCTCACGCTCGGCCAGGAGTAGGAACCTGTCCATCTCGCGGGTGGACCAGGCGAGCAGTAACGCGGATTTGTCGGGGAAGTAGTTGTACACCGCTGTCCGCGAGACGCCGGCCGCCTGGGCCACGGTCTGCAGCTTCACGTTTTGCCAGCCCTGCTCGTGAAGTTCGCGAATGAATGCGTCCAACATGGCTTCTCGGGTGGCGATTTTGTGCTCTGCGGTTGTCGCGCCACCGGTCAACTTCGGCATGGTCGATCCTCCTGGGTCTGATTCACGGTCACGGGGAGGTCGAACAGGTCCGCAACAAGGCGCGGATCACCTTGCCACATCGAGACGGGTGCGAGCATCATCTGCTGCGCGATCGAGCGTACGGATCGGCAGACCTCTTGTTCTTCGGCGAGTGTGAGCGTCGTGCGTTTGCGCAATCGCTCCATCTCCGCGGTAGTGAGATCAGTGATCCATTCCTCAGCTGCAAGCGAGAGGGGTGAATCCGGTGTCACGACCGATCCAACTCGGCACTGGAGAACCGCGAAGTCATCACGGACAGCGTGATGACGGCGACGACCGAGACGGCGTGTGCCGCCGCCAGCCAGAGCGACGCGGGTGCATGTTTGTGAAGGGTGGGCGCCATCAGCATGGCCATAAGGAGGGCGAGACTCGACAACATCGCGGGACCGTTGGGGCGGCCGACAAGCAGGCTGACCAGAAGAACGAGCGCGACGACGCTGCACGCCACATCTACAGGCGGGTACGTGGCCGGAACGATTCCGCTGACAGTGTCGGTGAAGTTCAGCCCGATCGACACCAATTGTGCGAGACCTGTCGCGCCGGCCAACCAGGCCGTCCAACGTAGTCCGTGGAGTCCGGCTTTCCGAATGCCGGTCAGGGTTCCTTCGGCGGATTCCCAGGCTTCGGACGTCGGTGTTGTCACGGCTACTCCTTTTTATGACGAGGTGTCGTCATAAAGTAGCAGTGCGCGATCGCGAGATTCTTGCCGGTAGGTGACTGGCCTGCTTCGAAGGGATAGCGTCGAAGTACCGGCCGAAATGACAATCGCGGGGAGGTGGCTCGATGACGACCTCTGCCCACACGGATCGGCCCTCGTCGAAACAGAGTTGGTTGGCGCGCGCAGCCTTCGCGGCCCTGGTTCTTGCAGTCGCGGTGCTCCTGATCTTCGCCGGACTGAAAGCCTTGACCATGCTGATCCTGGGGATCGGTGGGGTGGTCGTGTGTGTCGTGGCCGTGTACTGGTTTCTGACCACCCGCGGATTCCTCCGCTGGATCTCGTTGGCGGTGGTGGTACTGACCCCGATCGTGGTGCTCACGTTCCTGGTCCGAGAACGACTCCTGTGGGTGGTGCTGCTCGCGATCGGGTTGTTCGTGGTAGCCGGTATCTGCGCTCGCACCGCCTTGGCGGGGGAGGAGAAGGAATTGCCGGTTGTCGAGCGACCGGCACCGCCGCCCGTCAAGCCGTTCTTCGTGATGAACCCGAACTCCGGTGGTGGCAAGGTCGAGAAGTTCGACTTGAAACGCAAGGCCGAGGAACGGGGGGCCACGGTCGCACTGCTCGAGGGGCCCGAGAAGATCGACGTGACGGCCTTGGCCAGGCAGGCGGTCGCGGACGGCGCCGACCTACTCGGTGTGGCCGGTGGCGACGGAACGCAGGCGCTGGTTGCTGCTGTCGCGGCGGAACACGACCTGCCCTTCCTCGTCGTCAGCGCGGGAACGCGCAACCACTTCGCCGCGGATCTGGGGCTCGATCTCGAGGATCCATCTCGGTGCCTCGACGCGCTCGTCGACGGCGTCGAGGTCACGGTGGATCTGGGAAACGTCGGCGGTCGAACTTTCGTCAACAACGCATCGTTCGGGGCGTACGCCGAGGTAGTCCAGAGTCCGGAGTACCGCGACGCCAAGACCAGCACCTTCTTGCAGATGCTCCCGGATCTCCTCGCCGGACGTGCCGGAGCGGTGCTGACCGCGCGCTCCCCGAGCGTGTCCGCGGTGGGTCCACAGGCTGTGCTGGTCAGCAACGGCCCGTACGAGATGAACGACCTGGCGGGGCTCGGTCATCGGCCGCGATTGGACCGGGGCACTCTCGGAATCGTCGCGATCTCCGTCAGCAGTGCACGTCAGGCCATCGGGTTGCTCCATCGGGCGCATCAACACGGTCTGGCTCAGGGCACCGGATTCGAGGTGATCGTCGACGCCGACACCGACGAGATTCCGGTCGGCGTCGACGGCGAGGCGCTGGTGATGCCAACTCCGGTCAGATGCACGGTCAGTCCGCAGGCGCTGAGGGTCAGAGTCCCCCGAGATCGACCGGGTATCCGTCGCCCCCGGCACGCCTGGGATCTGGTCCGGTTGCGAGAGTTGGCGAAGTTCAGGAGATCCGGCGCATGACCTGACCGACGGCCAGAACTCCCTGTGGATCATGCGTGTCCGCCAAAGCGCTCAGCCAGTGAGCGGTGTCCTCGTCGTAGGTGCGGGCGATCTTCTCCGGGTCGACGCTCGGCGCGAAGTTGGGCAGTGCATGCCCGTTCGTCCATGGCTCCATCGTTCGTCCGAGAGTCTCGGCGTGCGGGACTACCGCGTCGACCATCGGTGGGGCAAGAACTCCGACGGTGAACAGCGAGAAGGCAGCGTCCCGATGGCAGAAGGCGCTGCGGTGCTCAGGTTCCCGTGCGAGGGCGCCCCCGAGGAGACGTAATTCGACGACGGTTTGGGGTGAACCGGATCCGGGGCCGGCAGCGGCGAGCAGTGCGTCGACGGCCTCGTGTGACAGCTCGTTGGTCAATGCCGTGGATTCGTGCGTCGGCATCGGGTCGACGGGATCGGCGTGCACTGCCCCGAGGGCGGCATAAGGCAGCACACCGACTGCGTCGATCAAGGGTGTTGCGATTGAACGGATTCGGTCGATCAGTGACTTGGCATCGGATTCCTCGGCAAGACTTGCGAATCTGACCGCGACGGTGAGCCTGCCGGCCAGCGGTGGCGGAACCTGTGGAAGGGGTGGAAGTTGCAGAAAGGCAAGAGAGGTCGAGCTGTGCTCAGGCAGGTCGGCGCCCCAGTCCAGCCAGGCGTGCGCGACCGCGCTTGCATCTGCGCCGTCGAAATAGAGTGCACCGCCGTAGAAGTGGGTGACCGGTAGTAGGTCGATCTCGATGGCTGTGACAATGCCCAGTGTGGCCTTGCCGCCGCGTAGCCCCCAGAACAATTCGGCATGTTCGTCGGGGGTGACATGAATGAGTTCGCCACTGCCGGTGACGATGTCGAACGAACGAACGTGATCCGACGAGAGCCCGTACGTGCGCACCATCGGGCCGATGCCGGCGCCGGTGAGGAAGCCGGCGACTCCGACCGTGGGTGAAGAACCTGCCAGTGGCGCCAAGCCGTGGGGTGCGGCAGCGTCGATGACGTCCTGCCAGATCAAGCCCGCGCCGATTCGGGCAGTGCGGTTTTCGGGGTCGACGACGCACTCCGTGAGCCTGCCGGTGTGGACGAGGAGAACGTCACTGCCGAGAGGGACCGCGCCGTGGCCGGTGCGCTGAACACCGACGCGCAGACCCAACTTCGCCGCAAATCGCACCGTTGCGACAATGTCTTGCGCGCTCTCGACTGCCACCACAGCGCCAGGCGCGACGGGAACCGCTGCATTCCACGGAATCGCCAACTCGTATCCCGTTTCGCCAGGCAGGGAAACGGAGCCGGTCACCTCTGCGCGCAGTGATTCGACCGCGGCGTCGAGCGTGGGGGTCTGAAGGTTCATGGTCTTCCTTTCCTCATCCGTCTTTCGGTCAAGGGAAGGATGTCCGAACAGGCTTGGGTGGTTCTTGACGTATGTATCCCGAGCGGATCCAAGTTTTATCCAAGCGCATTCTCGCAGTTCAGGGCCATGTCGATCGCGCTCGTTCAGCTACGCCCCGCATGCCGAGTGTCTCCGATTCGGCCGCCACTTCCGTCAGCTCCCGTTCACGTTCGGCGGACGGCTCTCGGAGCTGCGCCCGAAGCAGTCGACAGCGCAGCAGTGTTGGTGCTCCGCCGGAGCCAGTTGCGATCTTCTCGGCCTGATCCAGGAGAGTCGATGCCTGCTCGACGTGACCGAGAAGCGCGTGCAGACGCGCGGAGGCTTCGGCAACCGAGCCCAGTTCACCGACATGGCCTACCGTTGCGATGCAGCCGGTGTGTGGCGAGAGAAGGCCGATGAAGGTGTCGGCGTATTCGACCAGTTCCAGATCTGCCACGACGCGTGCAAGTAGTGTCTGGTGTCCCAATGTCGTCCACGTCTGTGGCCCGCGATTGATCAGCCACTTCTTGATGCCTTCGGAAGTGGCGTCGCGCTCGCCTCGGGCGGCGTCGATGGCGATGTTCCACGAATCAGGTTCCACGACACCGGGATCAGATTCTGCCAACGCACCTCGCTCCCACTCCAGAGTGTTGAACGCCAGATCTGCGCTGCCAGCCGTGTACAACTCCGTTTGCAGATGGATCTGCCTGGCCGTCTCGTACTGCCGGCGGGCTTGCGCGAAGTCTCCGTACCATTCGGCGAGAGTTGCTTCCATCCAACGTAATTGGACCCGAACCACCGGGAGTCTCAGTAGCTCGCAGCCGATGATCCCCTGCCTGACGTGTTTGACGGCAGCATCGACATTGGCCAGATTCATCTCCGTCATGCTCGCGACGGCGTGTGCGACGACGCTGTCGACACGCGATTGTTGGTGCGGCAGTTCGAAAAGCTCGCGCAGTAGGCGCATGGACTCCGCGCTGTGCACCGCGACTCCGGAGAAAAGCAGAATCCGTCCGAGCAGCGCGTCCGCGATCACATCCGAATCGTCGAGTTCGCGGGCGATGTCGAGAGCACGGGCGCTCCATCGATTCGGGATCTCGGCTTCGGGGTGGTAGCAACTTCCCACCGCCAGCGCAGCAAGAACCCGTGCGTGAGCTGACCTGTCGTTCTCGACCAAGGGCTCGACCGCCGCGAGCCGTTCGAGCAGTGGTCCCGGATCGGTACCGTAGGAAACCCACGGCCACGCACCGGCGGCCCGAAGTAATGCGCCTGCCAATCGTCCGACGGCGGAGGTTCGCCCCTCCCGAACAGCCTCGAGGAGACCGGCATTGACGACGTCGAGAACTGTCTGCCCTCGACCTGCGCGGGCGAGGGCCTCGACTCTGGCCACCAGCAGGTCGTCCCGATCGTCAGCGGATTGCTGGGACACCGGAAGTGAGTCGAACGCGCGGACAGCTGCCTCCCACCACTCGGCCGCGGTCTCCGAACTCCACCGATCGGTCGCATCCTGAGCTGCAGCCGTGCATGCCTCCAGAACGACGAGTGGATCGACCAGGGGAAGTGCCGACATCAGATGTTGCGCGCGGCGGCTCAGCCGGTCCGGATCGGAGGAATTTTCGAGCACTTCGGCAACTCGGGCATGTATCCGCTGGCGACGAAGCGTGGGTATCGCTTCGAGGACTTCGTCTCGGAGAAGGCCGTGAGCAAAGACGTAACCGCCGTTTGCCGAGTCCGCGACGATGATTCGTTCATCAGCAGCCGCGTCGAGATGGTCGGCGAGAGTGTCGACATCGAGACGGGTGGCTGCGGCCAGTGTGTACACCTCGATGGCGTCGCCGATAACTGCGGCAACCCGAAGAGCGTGCAACACTGCCGGTTCCACTGCGGCAAGCCGTCGACCGAGGACAGATCGAACGGCGACGGGGATGCCGTCGCCCAGTCGCTCGTTCCGGGGAAGCCTGGCGTACTCCGAGACGAACAGCGGGTTGCCGCCGGTTCGTTCCGCCAGGGTTCGCGCCTCCGCGTCGTCGAGCGTGTCCCCGGAGACGCACCTTGCGAGTGTTGCAACCTCGCCCTGCGCGAGCGCCGGCACAATCATGGTTCGGTTTCCTTCGCCGTGGAGTACGGCTTCTTCGAACTTGCGCACTGCCGACCCGACTTCCGAGTCTCGGAGCGTCGACACGAACCAGACTCTGGCACTGGCCATTGCGCCGACCAGGTAGGTCAGGCAACGAAGGGACGTGGGATCGGCCCATTGAATGTCGTCGATGACGACGGTCAACAGTGCATCTTTCGCCGCAGCTTCGATGGTGGTGCGAACCCGTTCGTAGACGGCAAATCTCGCTTCGTCCGGATCGATGTCCGTCGGCGGCGTCAGTACGAAATCGGCGTCGGCTCCGAGTTCCCGAACCAGTCGGCGGATCGGCCACCACGGCGGCGTTCCGTCGTCCTCCGGGCAACGTGCCCAGACGGTGGCTCCTCGAATGGACGTTGTTCTCGACGAACACTCCTCGGCGAATCGTGTCTTGCCGATGCCGGCGGGGCCGGTCAAGATCAACCAGCGAGGCGAGCCACGGCGAACGTCGTCGAGCATCTTGTCGGCGACAGTCGTCTGAGCGTCGCGCCCGACGAACAAGCGTGAGGAATCCGTCTCGGGCATCGCTGCTACGGCTGGGGGAGAAGCCGGGACCGAAACTTGTTCGGCCCCCGTCCATCCCGGAGTGCGCGGCCAGGCGGCCAGGCCGGGTGCGTGGCGCAGGATCGAGCCTTGCAATGCTGTCAGCTCCCCGCCGGGCTCCAGTCCCAGCTCGGCGTCGAGCCGAGACGCGTGTAATCGAAACTGTTCCAAGGCTTCCGGTGACCTGCCCGCCCGATGCAGGGCAACCATTCGCAGCCAGCAGGTCCGGTCGCGGAACGGGTACTCGCTACAGAGTTGAGCAGCTTCGACCAGCGCGGGTGCCAGGCGCCCGAGAGCCAGAAGCGCCGTTATCCGGGTCTCCCGGCACTCGGTCCGCACTTCCTCGAAGGCTGCGGCTTCCACCTCCACCCAGTGCGCGTCGTTCAGGTCGTCCAGAAGCTGCCCCCGGACCGAGGCGAGGGCACGGTCAGCGGTCGTCAAAGCCTCCTGCCACCGTTCGTTCTCAGCGTGTTGTCGCGCGGTTTCGGCGTCGTCGAGAAACACCGACAGATCGACGTCTGCCGGAGCGACGTCGAGGACATAGCCAGGCGATTGACGCACTATCGGTGACGCCGTACCGGTTTCGACGCGTAGCGCTCGGCGCAGGTTGGAGATATACGCCTGGATGCTTGCCATCGCACTCGCCGGTGCGTCGTCGTGCCAGAGAGCATCGATCAGCCGGTCGGTGGAGACGACGCGACCACGGTTGAGCAGTAGAACGGCAAGGACCGTTCGTTGTTTTCGAGGGCCCAGATCGATCACGTCGCTCGTCGCCGGACCCCGTGCGACCTCCAACGGCCCGAGCAGTCGATAGATCATCCGTTTCCCCTCGTACCTGCGGACGCAGGACGGTTCGATTCTAAGGAGCGAAATTCATACATGCAGGACAAAACGGTCAACTAGTTCTCGTCAACATCTGCTCGGATTCCTCGGAAAGAGTCTGGTTGACGCTGGTAGTGCGCAGCGTCGCCGCACAGACCAACGCACCGAGAGCTGCGATGAAGGCTGCGACAAACAGTGCCAACCGAAGTCCACCGACGAAGTCGTCCGGTGGTCCGCCGGGCAGCATCGACTGCGCCGGAAGGAAGGCGCCGAGCACGGCAACCCCGACTGCGATGCCGGTCTGCCGGAACGCGTCGTTGATCCCTGCGGCCAATCCGGAATGGTTCGAAGTGCTTTCGCCCAGAACCAACCCACTCATGACGGGGTTGAACACCCCGGCCCCCACGCACGCGACAACAAATCCGGGAAGTATCGCGTACGGCGAACTCGTCACGTCGACGACGGTCATCATGACCAGCCCTACCGAGACGAGTAGAAGCGAGCACGTCAACGAGACCGAGACGGGGATGCGCCCGTCCAATTTCGCGGTGGCGCCCGCGACGACGAACATCGCTATCGTCGCCGGTAGATACACCAGGCCGGCGTCCACGGGAGACAGATGCAGCACGTTCTGCAGGTAGATGGTCGTGTAGACGAACACCGCGAACAGGGAGGCGGAGATCGAGAACGCTGCGATCTGCGCTCCGGCGAAGGCCCGATTGGCGAGCAGATGCGGGGGCAGCATGGGCTCGGTGGTACGAAGCTCGTGCAGGGAGAAACCGATCATGGCGGCCGCGGCGATCACCGCGGCGATCATCGGCTGCGGCTCGAACCACCCATCCTCGTTACCGCGTAACAAACCGAACACCAGAGCTGCCAGGCCGGTGGACACCAGAATCTGCCCGGGCACGTCCGCGCGGCGAGGCCGAGGATCGCGTGACTCGGGAACCCACCGCACCGTCATCGCCAGTGTGATCAACCCGATCGGAACGTTGATCAAAAAGATTGCGCGCCAATCCAACAACTCGGTGAGCAACCCGCCCACCAGTGGGCCGACGGCAAACGCGCCCCCGATCGTGGCGCCGTATGCAGCCAGAGCAGTCGCGCGCTGGGGACCCTTCTCGAACACGTCCGCCAGCAAGGCAAGTGAGCAGGCGAAGAGTACGGCACCGCCGATACCCTGAGCGGCCCGCGCGAGGTCGAGCACCCAGATGTTCGGCGCCAGAGCGCAGAACAGAGATGCCGTGGTGAACCACAGAATGCCGATGATGAAAACATGGCGTCGACCCCGTCGGTCTGCCCACGATCCGGCGCTGAGAACCACCGTCGCCAATGCCAGCGTGTACGCGTCGATCACCCATTGCAGGGCGCTGACTCCGGTATCGAGATCGGATGCGATCGACGGCAGGGCGGTGTTGACGACGGCGATGTCGAGCATGAGCATTGCGGTGCTCACGCACACTGCCAGCAAAGTGGCTCGTCGTACTGCGGTGTTCTTCGGGGTGATCGGTGCGGCCATGGCCCGTCCTGATGGTCGAAGGGGTGTGTACTCGGAACACCCTGCGCTCCGACGCTTGGGACATATCGGGCGAAATGCTTGGAACCCGCATGGTTGATAACTGCCGTGTTACTCGGAATCCGTCACCACCTGCTCGGTCGAATACGCACTCTCCCAACGGTTAATCTCTGGTCGTGGAGACCAGCCAGTGGGTGCGACGGGTGTTGGTGGTGGAAGACCAACCACTGATGCGTGCGCTCGTCGGTGACACGCTCACACACGCCGGGTTCGTGGTCCATACGGCCGGATCGGCGGTCGAAGCGCTCACGGAGTTCGACGGATTCGATCCTGACCTCTTGGTCACGGACATCGACCTTGGCGTGCGGCCGAACGGCGTCGATCTCGCGAACATCGTCACCGTGAAGGCTCCGCATTGCGCGATCGTGTTCCTGACGAACTACCCCAACGCATCGACAGCGCCAGGTTCTGCGGGTGTGCCGCCGAAATCGCTGTTCGTGGACAAGGCGGCTGTCCAGTCGGCGGATCAGTTGATCGGCGTAGTGGAGGCCGCGTTGACGGAAACCGAGCCACCGGCGCTCGGGAGTGATCCGGACTCCGCCTTGTCGAGCCTCACCAGATCACAGCTCGATCTTCTGCGTTACATCTCGCTCGGGTGGTCGAACAGCGCAATCGCAGCGCATCGTGGGTCCTCGATCCGAGGTGTGGAGAAGCTCATCGCGCGCACTCTCGAGAGCCTGGGATTGACGCACGATTCGTCCACCAATCCGCGAGTGCTTGCTGCGAGTATCTTCATCCGCCATTTCGGTGTGCCCGAAGTGACCGACTCGGTGTGAACCCGCGCGAGTGGTGGCTTCGACTCGGTGATCGGAACATCGTCACCAAGTGGTCCTGGATTCTGACGCTGCCGTTCGCGGTGACCGTGATGGCCAACTACTACCTGTGTACCGGGGTGCGCGAAGTAGGCGTGATGGCAGTCGGCGCCTTCGCGACCCACTGCGTCGTCGGAGTGATGCTGCTGATGGCGAGGGCTGTTCTTGCAGCACACCGATCGCAGCTCGCAGCCCTGGCCCTGTTCGCAATGATCGGCGCGATCCGCCCGTTCGTCCTCGACGCGATCACCCGCTCGCTCGAACTCCCCGTCGACCCCAGACCGATGCTCGTCCGGGTGGGACTCAACGTCGTGTGCAGCGTTGTCTTCTTGTCGTTGACCGCCGTACTGGTAGGCGCTCTCCGTGACCGCCTCGCGCTGCAACGGAGTTTGAAGGTTGCCGGGGCCGCCGTCCAACTCCAACAGACCCGGGATCGATTCCGCCTCGACCAAACCCGTGCGCAGTGTCGGCGAGAGCTCGAGCGCAGTATCGAGACAGTCATGCACGCGGTTGCTGAAACGGAACTCGAGGGAGTACGAGGAGCAGCGCTCTTGAAGCGAATCTCCGACGACGTGGTTCGCCCGATGAGTCATCGACTGTTCCGGGAGATTCCCCCGATCGAATCACCGACGCCGACTGTGCGGCTGACGGCGAGAGATCGACTGATCGGCGTCGTACGCAGCGTTGAACCGGCGCCACTGTACGTACCGGTGTTCGCGTACACGGCACTGGTGACCGTCTACCTGCTCACGACTTACGGCGTGACGTTCACGGCGGTCCAGCTCGGCGTCGGTTTCTGGCTCTTCGTCGGTGGCAATGCGTGCGCTCGCCGAGTTGTCAGCAGCGGAGACGGCCCTCTGAGACGGATCGCGACTCTTTCTGCGGTGTACTGCTCGAGTGCGCTGATCAGCAGTACCGCGACGTGGCTGCTCCTGACGGTGTTCGGCCGTACCCCGACTTTCTATCTCTCGTCGATGGCCGTCTACCCGTTGGTTGCGCTGTCCGTCTGCCTGATCAGGGCTGCGGATACGCAGCGTCAGGACGAGGAGCGTCAACTCCGCAGTGCCCTGAGCCGGCAAGCGCTCGATGCAGCTCGTATCCATGCCGAGCTCATGCACACCCGACGTGGACTGGCCAGGTTGTTGCACTCGTCGGTGCAGGGCGAACTCGTAGCGGCCGCATGGTCTTCGGGCGCCGTTGCCGGTCGCCCAGTCGATGTTGCGGCAACCATTGCCCACATTCTCGACGGCTTGGAAAGCGACCTGTCTGCGTCATCCGATCAGCCGGCTGACTCCGATGCCCGAAAGCGTATCGATGATCTTGTCACGGTGTGGCGCTACGCAATTCCGGTCGTCAGTCACGTCGACGACGAAGTCTGGGCGGTGATCGGTTCCGGCTCCGCTCGGCTCGACAGCGTGGTGGAGATCCTGTCGGAGGGACTGACCAACGCCGTGAAACACGGTGCAGGAGGGCCCGTCTTCCTCGAGGTGACACTCGCCGATGCTCGGGCGGTAGTAGTGCGGATCAGTTCGCCGGGTCGGATGCCGGTGGCACGGGACTCAGGGATCGGGCTTGAATCGCTCGCCGGTACGGTAACGTCCCTCGAACTTGTCGAAGAGGAAGACCGGGTGGTCCTCACAGCCGTGCTTCTGTGACACCGTGAGTGGCGATGTCGTGGAGGCCGAACGTTTCGCCAATGGCCGGATTGGCCGCTTGTACGGTCGCAGAAATGGAATCGATTACTGCGCAGCTCATCCCACTCGCCACCGGCGTCGTCATCAGCCCGATTCCTCTGGTTGCGATCATCGCGATCCTGCTGTCCACTCGGGCGAAGGCAAGTGCATTCGCGTACACCGCGAGCATCGTGCTGGCCGCGGCAGCGATCACAGCAGCGACGGCACTCTCGACCACCGGAGTGGAATCGAAGTCCAGCGGCAGCGCGCATACCGTCCAGACGGTGTTCGCCGTCGTGTTCACTGTCGGTTTTCTGGCGCTCGCATACTCGAGTTGGCGTGGCCGTCCGAAAGACGATGCCGAGCCGGCGATGCCGTCGTGGCTGGCGCAGATCGACTCGATGCAACCGGGCAAAGCTGCGGTCCTGGGACTGTTGTTGACCGTACCCAACGCGAAGAACCTGCCGCTCGAACTCAAGGCAGGTTCGATCATCGGTGGCGGGCACCTCGGCTGGGTATCAGTGATCGCGTATTCCGTCCTGTTCGCGGTAGGGGCGTCCATCGCTTTGATCGTGCTGTCAGCATTGGCTGCCGTGCCCTCGGCGAAGGTGACCGATGCACTGAGCGCCACCAAAAGCACTCTGATCCGCCACAATGCAGCAATCATGACCGTTTTGTTCCTGATGCTGGCAGCATTGGAACTCTCGCACGTTGTCGAAGCCCTGTCGAAGTAGCAACTTGTTTTCGAGGAGAAATCGAATGACGATCACACCCAGCGAAGCGCCGGTAGTCGAGACAACGTACGGGCCGGTTCGAGGATCGACGGAAGGCTCGGTGTCGAGTTGGAAGGGGATTCGTTACGCGGCACCTCCGGTCGGTCCGCTGCGATTTCGCGCGCCGGTTCCGCCGAAGCCATGGACCGAGGTCCAGGACGCAACAGAATTCGGGCCGTGTGAGCCGCAAAGTCGACTCGCGATGATCCCGCTCGGTGAGAACGTTCCGATGGACGAAGACTGCCTGTTCCTCAACGTGTGGGCACCGGGCCCCGTCGGTTCTGATGCGCCGGGTAAACCGGTGATGGTCTGGATTCACGGCGGAGCGTATTTCCGCGGAGCGTCCAGCCAACCACTTTTCGACGCAACCACATTGGCTGAGAACGGCGACGTTGTCGTCGTCTCGATCAACTACCGCATCGGTGTGTTCGGCTTCGTCGATTTCTCGTCCTTCAATTCGAGTGAACATACCTTCGAGCCCAATGTCGCTCTCCGCGACATGATTGCAGCGCTGCAATGGGTTCAAGGCAACATCGCGGCTTTCGGTGGCGATCCCGACAAAGTGACGTTGTTCGGCGAGTCGGCAGGTGGCGGCGCGGTGACGACGCTGATGACCGTCCCGTCCGCTCGCGGCCTGTTTCATCGCGCTATTGCCGAAAGTTCGCCCGCCACTTCGGTGTACGGTAGTGAACGTGGTGAGATCGTCGCGAAGCTGTTTCTCGAGATCTTCAGCGGCGGAAGCGATCTGGGTCTGTTGCGGTCCACGTCTGCCGAAGACTTGATCGGGCCGTCAGACGAACTGTTTGCTCGCGTCCCCCAGGAGACGCCTGGCACTTTGGCGTTCGCGCCGATCGTCGACGGTGATCTGCTCCCTGACTACCCGGTGCGCGCGTTCCGTCACGGCAATGCACACCCGATTCCGCTGATCATCGGAACCAACAAGGACGAATCTTCGCTCTTCCGGATGATGAAGTCGCCGTTGATGCCGATCGATCCCGTCGTGATCACGTCGATGTTCGCGGAGATCGCCGACGAGCATCCAGGACTCGAGCTACCGGATCATTCTCAAATCGAAGGCGCGTATTCGGGACTGTCCAAGCTGGGCGCCGGTCTCGGTTTGACCCGTGATTTCGGATTCCGGCTGCCTACGTTGTGGATCGCCGAGGCGCACAGCAAGGTTGCGCCGACGTGGTTGTATCGCTTCGACTACGCGCCGCCGATGCTCAAGGCGCTGAAGATCGGTGCGACCCACGGCACCGAACTTGCCTACGTCTTCGGCAACATCAACCACGGGGCACGAGACATTACCTACAAGTTGGGTGGCTTGAGCGCGGCGCGTCATGTCTCTGAGCGCATGCAGGCGAGGTGGTTGGACTTTGCCAGAGCTGCAGGCGATTACGACGCCGGGGACGATCGCGAACTGGGTGCGGACCCGGGGTGGCCCACTTACGACACCGACACACGCTCGACACTGTTGATCGACAAACGCGATGCCGTCGTCGCTGATCTCGACCGCGAGATCCGGGAGGCGTGGGGTGAGACGGTGATTGCATTCACCTGACGGTTCAGCCCTGCTCCAATTCGGCCAGGTAGTGCGAGACGGGTCCCACGGTGAGCATTCCGCTTCCGGCGCCGGCTATTTCGGCGGCGGCAGGTAGGAGCGCCGCTCGCGCACGCTCCTTGACTCGACGGTCGCCGACTGCAGTCGCCGCTGCGGCAGTCAAGCACCACAGTGCCTCGGAGAGTAGGTCTTCGGGCGGGTCCGGCAATGCCTCGACGGCCTTCGCTGCTTCGTTCGTCTGCCCCTGTGCGATGAGCAGGTGTGGCCGGGCCCAGGGTTCGTAGGGGCCCCACTGCGTGGTCGGGTCGAAAATCGCCGGCAGTCCCCGCCATACGCGGAGGGCGAGAATTGCGAGAGGGAGTATGCCGTCCGCGAGACCCGGCATGCCGGCATCGGAAAGATTGACCGCCGCAGCTTCGTACAGCTTCTCGCAGTGCGCGGCCTCCGCGCCGGCAGCGGCAGTACGCATAGCGCGAAACCAGGTGGTGAACACCGCTGCCAACGGGCGTTCGTGACGTCCGGCCAATCGATCAACCGTCTCGGAATGTAGCTCGGCTGCATCGAATTGCCCAAGGGCGCTGAGGGCTTGCATGCGGATCAGATGGCCGAGGATCTCGAAGGTAGCCAGGCCGTGTCGAATGGCGAGGTCGACCAGTTCACGGCCGATGTCGTCGCGTTCGGAGGCCAGACCGTTAGTCCAGAACGTCTGCATGAACAATCCGTTCAGAGCGAAGGCCAGGAGCCCTGGATCGTCGAGAGCGCGACCGATCTGTACTGCGGCACGGGCACATTCGAGACCGTGATGACCGGGCAGTCCGCGCGATTCGAGTGCGATTGTCGCCAACAGTCTCGCCCGAGCGGGTTCGTTGCCGGCCGGAAGTCGATCGAGAGTGCGCTGAGCGGCCTCGACGATCTGCGTAGCCTGCCGAGGATCGTCGGATCGCGTCCAGATCCCGGGCACGTCGTAATTGCCGATGATCCGCGCGGTGAGTTCGACGTCGTCCAATTGTTCAGCGGCGCCGATGATTGTCAGTCGTTGGTTTCGGGCAGTCTCGAGTCCGCTTCCGCCCGCAACTGCCAAACTTCGGAGGAGGCCGACGGTTGACTCCAATCTCGATTTCGATCCTGCCGCTACGGTCCGGTCGTACGCTGCCGAAACCTGACTGAAGATCTGTTCTGCCCCTACAGGATCCAGGCGGGTTTCCCGGCGGAGAATGTCGGACTCGAGGTCGTTCAGTCGTGGACCAGGGTCGATGCCCAACTCTTCGGCGAGTAACTTCCGTGCGCGACGTAGGACTGCCAGAGCATCGCCTTGACGATCGGACCGGTACAGCGCCAGAGCGAGTAGTCGCCAACCCTCCTCGCGCCAAGGGTGTTCCGTCACGTGGGCATCCAGATCGGGAATCGCTTCGGCAGCTCGCCCGAGATCGAGCTGCGCGGATGCCAAGCGTTCGACGGCAGTCAGACGCAGTTCCTCCAAGCGTGATCGCTCCGTTCGGGCCCAAGGCTCGTCGGCGAACTCCGCGTAGGCCGGCCCTCTCCACAGCTGCAGCGTGGTTCGGAGCAGTTCGAGTGATTGCGCCGGCGTCGAATCTGCGGCTTCTCGCACCAGTCTTTCGAATTCCCAAGCGTCGACCGCGTCGGGTGCTGCATGAAAGGCGTAACCGGGCCCTTCGGTGACAATGACTTTCGGCTTCTTTCGCGGCGCGCGATCCGGTTCGAGCGCACGCCTCAATGCGGAAACGAACGTACGTATTGCGCTGGTAGCGCCGGACGGAGGATCGACCCAGAGGTCGTCGACAATCACGTCCACGGGAACAACACGGCCGCGGGCGACGACGAGACGAGCGAGGACCGCTCGGTGTCGTGGACCCTTCAGATCGATCTGGTGTGAAGACTCGTTCCACGCGACCACGGGTCCGAGCACTCCGAAAGCCGGGGCTTCAAATGTGTGGTCTCGCATTTCCCCACGCTATCGCGCTCATCGAACGCTCATCGACTGCGGCGAAGCTGATTGCCATCACCCCGACCTGCCATCACCCCGACTAACGAGAGCGATCGATGACTATCACCATTCCAGGCTTCGACTACCAGCAGATTTCCACAGCAGACGGAGTGCGGCTCAACGTCGCGGTCGGCGGAAGCGGAACACCACTCGTCCTTCTGCACGGCTTCCCTCAGACTCACCTCATGTGGCGTCACGTAGCCACTGCCTTGGCGTCGGATCACACCGTCATCTGCCCGGATCTACGCGGATACGGAGCCAGCGACAAACCGGTCGAGGAAAACCCGGACACCTACTCCAAACGAACAATGGCTGCCGACATCGTCGAGGTGGCCAGGAAATTGGGACACGAGAAGTTTGCCCTCGTCGGCCACGATCGTGGCGCACTGGTTGCCGTCAGAGCGGGGCTGGATCATCCGGATGTGATCACGCAACTCGGCTCGCTGGACGTGCTCCCCACCCTGGATATGTGGGACATCCTGCATGGATCGAATGCTGCTGTGGCGTTCCATCTCTATCTCATGGCTCAGCCACCTGGTCTTCCCGAGCAGATGATCAGCGCCAGCGCCGATGCGTTCTTCGAGTACTTTCTCGACGTGTGGACGCAGAACCGCGAAGCGATTCCGGTAGACGTGCGGGCGGAATACCTGCGCGCCTCACGGGAGGCGGTGCCGTCGATCGTTGCCGATTACCGGGCGTCGGCAGGCATCGACATCGAACACGATCAGTCCGATCGGGAGGCGGGCAACCAACTGCACATGCCGGTCACGGTCATTCAGCAGGACTGGGGCTCGATGCTCGGCTACGACGCCGAGGCCCTGTGGAAAGCGTGGGCGCCCGATCTCGAGCACCGCACGCTGTCCGCAGGTCACTTCATGGCAGAAGAGGCGCCTGCCGAAGTGGTCGAGGCGATCCGGACCCTACTCGAGAGGTAGTTTTGACGCTTCTCGGCTGTCGAGGTACTGGCGAGCGCATCACGTGCGTCGCGAATGGACGAGGGGGATCGATGGGTTTCTCGCTGCACTTCATGCGGGTGACGAAGGACGTGCAACTCGATGTTGATCGGGCGGCGGTCGCCGCTTTCCTCGATCAGCACGGGCTGCGCGTGGTCGAGAGCCCGTACGGAGGCGAGATCGTCGACCGTGACGACAGGGCATTGACGATCGACGGGGCCTTCTCCGACCTTCATCTCGACTCGCTCGAGCAGAGCGATCCACTCAGTGGTGGAATCTTCCACGCGACGCTGTCGCCTGCCGAGTGCGCGTTCGTCTACGACCTCTGCGCGGCGGCTGGGTTCCTGATCGTCAACCCTCAGGGTGACCCGACGTTTCTCGTTCCCCAGCGCAATCACGAGCCCGACGACGTTTCCGAGTTGGAGGACGTCGTCTGGGTCGAAAGCGCCGAGGAACTGGCGCGGGCGCTCACCGGTGGTTTCCAAGCGTTCCGCGAGTTTCGGGACCGCGTGACAGGACGAGCCGCCGGTGCCGAATGATCGGGGCCCCGTCGGGTTGACGAAGGTCGGGTTCTACCGCTTGACCCCGGCCGCCAAGTCGTCGACCAGGACCTTGGCGGTCAAGGCGTATCCCGCGGCCTTGTAGTAGTCGAACGGAATCACGCGACCGGCCTGTGCGGCGGGCAGGCGCTGCCACGTCGGCGAGGTGTACACGCTGCCGGAGGCGCTGCGATCCAAGGCGAAGATGACGTCGGCTTCTTCGAGACGGTTGAACTGCTCCGACCCGAGCATCACGCGAAGGTCGGGGCCTTCACGGAGCACCTCGAACCCGAGGTCCTCGGCGACGGCGGTGCGGAAATCGTTCTGGAACCACGCGATCTGATCCTCTGCGGCGGCAACGAAGGCAACCTTCTTGCCGGCCATCAGCGGTTCGACGGTCGGGCGGACCTGAGCCACATGGGCGTCGTACTCGGCGAGTACTTCTTCGGCGCGATCGCTGCGCCCGATGCCGGTGAGGAAGTCCGACATGACCTTGCGCCACTCGGGGGTGAAGTCCTTGCCGACGGGCAGGACCGGTGCGATCTGCTGCATCCGGTCGTTGCCGTACGACCCGGTGTCCCACCAGCCGGCGCTGAGGACGAGAAGGTCCGCGCCGAGGGTCGAGATGTATTCGAAGTTGGGATCCGAAGCACCTTCGGCGAAAATCTCGACACCGGTGGCATCCGGGACCTCGCGGCGTAGGTGTTCGGCGGCGCCGGTCGGGTAGGCGGTCACCGGGTACCCCGCAAGGATCGACAATTCGAGGCCGTCGCGTGGATCGAGGGCAACGACGTTCTGAGGGTCCGTCGGAATGATCAGCTTCTCGTCGCCGCGTGTGAACTCGAAGGTCTCCGCGTTATCGGGCGTCGAACTTTCCGTGCTGCTGCAGGCGGCGAGAAACGCGGCCGCAGCGACGCCCGCGCCGACGCCGAAGAAACCGCGCCGCGTCAGGTTGTCCACGATCGCCCAGTAGTCGCGATCGGTCGTGGAGGGAGAAAGAAGTCGAGTCATATTTGTTAGGTTAGCCTTAGGGGCTGCCTTCGGGAATGGCGAAACAGCTCCCATGAGCGCCAAGAAATACGGCGAACACGCCAGCGCGCAGAGTGTTGTCGGCGTCACCGGCCCGCCTGAATCACAACCCACTTTCGACCTTTGACGTGCATGACGTCACAACCGGCCGCCTCCTCGATCGCGATTTGGCCCTGATGGCGCCGACTATGCTGGGTGCACCAGCAGTACGATTTCGGAGGTTGCAATGCAGATCACCAGCGTCGGCCACGCAGGATTTCACATCCAGACCGAGGCCGGATCCATCCTGTGTGATCCATGGGTGACCCCGACGTATTTCGCGTCCTGGGTGCCGTTCCCCGACAACACCGAGTTGGACTGGGACGCGCTGGGCAATTGCGACTACCTCTACGTCTCGCACCTGCACAAGGACCACTTCGATCCGAAGAACCTGATCGCGCACGTCAACAAGGACGCCACCGTCCTGCTCCCCGATTACCCGGTGCCGGACCTCAAGCGTGAGCTCGAGAAGCTCGGCTTCCACAAGTTCTTCGAGACGGAAGACTCCGTCAAGCACACCGTCAGCGGTCCCAAGGGCGATCTCGACATCATGATCATCGCTTTGCGCGCTCCCGCGGACGGTCCGATCGGTGACTCAGGCCTGGTCGTCTCGGACGGGGAGACCACCTGTTTCAACATGAACGACGCCAGGCCCGTCGACCTCGACCCGCTGACCGACGCCTTCGGGAAGGTCGACATCCATCTGCTGCAGTACTCGGGCGCGATCTGGTACCCGATGGTCTACGACATCCCGAAGGGCACCAAGCGCAACTTCGGCAAGCAGAAGCGTCAGCGCGGCATGGACCGCTGCCGCAACTACATCGCCCAGGTCGACGCTGCGTGGGTTGTCCCGTCGGCCGGCCCGCCGGTCTTCCTCGACGACGACCTGCGTTACCTCAACGACGATCACGGCGACGAGGGAAACATCTTCCCCGACCAGATCACGTTCCTCGAGCAGATGCGCATCAACGGCAACGATCGTGGTCTGCTGATGATCCCCGGCTCGGCCGTCGAACTTCGGGGAAGTGAGAAGGTCGCCCTGACGCATCCCATCCCGGACGCGGACGTCGACAAGATCTTCTCGAACAAGGCCGAGTACATCGAGAAGATGGCGCAGAAGATGGCACCGGTCATCGCCGCGCAGAAGGCTACGTGGGCTCCGGCCGAAGGCGAGCCGCTGCTCGACGGTCTGAAGGCCAAGTTCGAGCCGATCATGGCGCAGTCCGATCTGATCTGCGACGGAATCGGCTACCCCGTCGGACTCGTGATGGGAGAGGAGACGGTCGTCCTCGACTTCCCGAAGCGGATCGTTCGCGAGCCCATCGACGGAGAAGGTAAGTACCGCTACGGCTTCCGCATTGCTCCCGAACTGGTTCGCACCGTTCTGCGTGACGACGAGCCAGACTGGGTCAACACCATTTTCCTGTCGACACGCTTCACGGCGTGGCGCATCGGTGGGTACAACGAGTTCCTCTACACGTTCTTCAAGTGCCTCACCGACGAACGCATCGCATACGCCGACGGCTGGTTCGCCGAGGCGCACGACGACAGCGCGTCTATCGAGTTGGGTGGCTACGAGATTCAGCGTCGTTGCCCCCACCTCAAGGCTGACCTGTCGAAGTTCGGTGTCGTCGACGGCACCAACCTCACCTGCGATCTGCACGGCTGGCAGTGGGATCTCGAGACCGGCCGCTGCAAGACGTCCAAGGGCCACGAGCTGCGCACCAGCAAGCTGAGCTGAACCGAGCTCGTCGGGTGACGGGATACAGCAGGTCGCTGATCGGCCTGGCGACAGCGCTCGCCGGGTTGGCCGGTTACGTCGACGCGCTCGGATTCATCACGCTCGGTGGGCCTTTCGTTTCGTTCATGAGCGGCAACATGACGCAGGCGAGCGTCGCATTTGCCGACGGGGTGTGGTCGACCGCGCGGGTGGCAGGCGGCATCATCGTGCTCTTCCTCCTGGGAATCGCGCTGGGAACCGTCGTCACCCACTTCACGGAGCGGTACTCCGTCCGGACCCGCAAGGTCACGGTGCTTGCGGTTGTGGCTGGACTGCTGGCCATCGGTTCGGTGATGAGCAGCCTCGACGTCACCCCAGGCGCGATTTCGGCGATGGCCCTGGCGATGGGAGCCGTCAACTCGGTGTTCCAACGCGACGGTGAGGTGACGATCGGTGTCACGTACATGACCGGTGCGCTGGTCAAGATGGGCCAGCGTCTCACCGGAGCCTTTCTGGGTGGCCCGAAGTGGGCGTGGCTGCAGCACTTCGGGATGTGCGCGGGGTTGATCGCGGGCGCGGTGGTCGGTGCGCTCGTTCATCGGTGGATCGGTCTTCACGCTCTGTGGCCCGCATCGGCGTTCACGGTTGTTCTGATCGCCGTTGCCTGGCAGGTCTCGCCCCCGTCTCCGGCAAAGGTGTAGAAAGAGCCAGACACAAATCCGGGGGTACAGGGGGAAGCAGTGGATGCTCTGATCATCGTGGTGCTCGGACTGCTCGGAATCGTCGCGGCCTCGACGCTCGGAGCGCGGATCGGAGTCGCAGCACCGTTGATTCTGGTGATGGCCGGGATCGTTGTCAGCCTCTTACCATTTGTCCCAGCAGTGGACATCGACCCGGAATGGATTCTGGCAGGCGTGCTTCCGCCACTGCTGTACTCCGCCTCGGTCTCGATGCCGTCGATGGAGTTTCGGCGTGAGTTCGGTGCCATCGGTGGGCTTTCCGTTCTGCTCGTGGTCGTGAGTGCGCTTGTTCTCGGTGTGTTCTTCTCCTGGGTGATACCAGGACTCGGTATCTGGTGGGGCATTGCACTCGGTGCGATCGTGAGCCCGACGGATGCCGTCGCGACGTCCATCGTCAAGAAACTCCCGGTCTCGCCGCGGGTGGTGTCGATCCTCGAAGGCGAAAGCCTGCTCAACGACGCCACCGCTCTGGTTCTGTTGCGTACTGCCATCGCCGGGGCCGCCGCATCGGTGTCGCTGTGGAGTGTGTTGGGCAAGTTCGCTTTTGCCGTCGTCGTGGCCGCGGTCATCGGAGTTGTCGTCGGCAAGGTCAACCTGATGGTTCGCGCCCGTGTCACCGATTCGACGGTCAACACGGTCATCTCGTTCACGGTGCCGTTTCTGGCGGCGATCCCCGCCGAAGAGTTGGGTGCGTCAGGGTTGGTTGCTGCAGTCGTGGCCGGGCTCGTCACCGGCTACGACGCTCCTCGGAAGCTGTCACCGCGACACCGGTTGTCCGACTCCCAGAACTGGCGCACAGTCGAATTGGTCCTCGAAGGTGCGATCTTCCTGGTGATGGGCCTCGAACTCTCGTCGATAGTCGACGATGTCCGGGTCGACCACGAGGGCATATCCACGGCGGTCTTCGTGGCGGCGGGTGCACTGTTCCTCACGATCTTGGTGCGGGCTCTGTACGTGGCCCCGCTCCTGCGAGCGCTCCAAGCGCGGGCGAATTTTCGTGAACGCATGAAACCCAGACTCTCCGACATCGCGAATCGCCTCGACAATCCCGAGGATTACCCGCCAGACGAACGACGCAGCAGGCGCCGGGCACCTTCGGCGAATCAGATGGAAAGGTTCAAGGTTCGGGTTCGGCGGACGGTTGCCGATATCGACTACTACCTCGCTGCGCCGTTGGGATGGCGTGAAGGCACGATCGTCATCTGGGCCGGCATGCGCGGGGCGGTCACTCTGGCTGCAGCGCAGACTCTGCCGGAAGACACCCCGAGTCGATCGCTCCTGATCTTGGTTGCGTTCCTGGTGGCAGCAGGCTCGTTGATCCTTCAGGGTGGGACGTTGAAGCGCGTCGTAGTGGCGACCGGTCCGGCAGCGCAGGACCTCACCGAATCCGAACTAGACGAGCATCGCAGGTTGCTCGACCTCCTCGAAGATGCTGCTGCGAGTGTCGTTCCGCCAGAGGGTCGGTCGAAGAAGAGGATCCGCCTCGACGTGATCGAAGCGCAGCGTCAGGCACTGCTCGACGCACGTGACGATGGCGTGTTCGACGCACGGATGCTCGGATCGGCACTTGCCGCGCTGGATGCCGATCAGATCAGTCTCGAACTCAGGGGCGGCCCGGACGGTTGATCACGTGCACAGGCGCTTTCGAGCAGACGTCATCATTGCCCGCGTGATCACGCCGTGCAGTACCTGAACGGGGGCGAAGTAGATTCGGCCCGCGCGGTTCTTCAGCTCCACGGCGGTGACGACGTGCAGGAGGCCGGCGTCGTTGTCGGCCTGAACCGAGGCGACGAATCGTAGGTGTTTCTCGTCCGCTTCGATGAGGGCCTCGCCGTCGGCGATCTTGTCGACGGCAAAGGTGTCGGGGCGTCCCTTGCGATGCCGAGCAGTCCGACTATCCGCTCCCTGAGCCAGAACATCGCGAGGACGGGTGCGGGGACATTCCTGACGTCGAAGACTGCCTGCGCCCACTCCTCGGATGTATGGGTCGGAACAGCCGGGATGGTGATCGTGGTGGCTTCTGCCCAGTCCGGTGCAGGCATTGCCTTGAAAGCGAGTGTCATTTCGTCCTCCGTACGGTGCCGTATGGAACTTACCCATACGGTACCGTACGGAGGTGACGAATGCCCGCGCCCGACTCTCTCGTGACCAGTGGATCGATGCAGCTTTCCGGGCTCTGACAAGCCATGGGCCTGATGCAGTTGCAGTGGAAAAGGTGGCGCGCACGCTCGGATCGACCAAGGGTTCCTTTTATTGGCACTTCGCCAACCGCGACGAATTGCTGCAAGCTGCGCTCGGCCGGTGGGAAGTTTTGGCAACCGAGAGACTGATCTCCTCCGTCGAGTCCTCTGGTGAACCGGCGGAGGTGAGGTTGCGTCGTCTGGTGGATTCGGTCACGACCGGATTGGCCGGTCGCCGTGCGGAGTTGGAACTGCTTGCCGGGATCGGCCATCCTTTGGTTTCGGCGGCGGTTCGACGTGTCACCGAGCGTCGAGTTACCTACATCGTGACGTTGTTGGTCGATCTGGGGATGGACAGGCAGAAAGCGGAACATCGTGGCGTACTTGCCTATTCGATGTACCTGGGGCAGATGCAATTGGTACACAGTGCGCCCGATGTGGTTCCTGGCAGCGGTGCGGACGCTCAGGCGCTCGCCGACGAGTTCGTGAATATGGTTCTGGCCAGGTAAGTTCGCCGTCGAACGCAGCGTGATCTGCGCATCACCCTGCGCTTTCAGGTGAGGGACCACACATTGCGCGTAACCCATAGTTACAGATACTTTGAGGTCAGCTGAAGTGGGGTGCCGGATATGTCGACATTTCCCGGAGGCGCAAAACCGTTTCACGACAGGAAGAAAGGTGACTCACCATGAGCGTTGTGCTTATTTCGTTGCTGGTCGCCGCTGGACTCACCGTGCTGGCCACCAGTGACGGTGCCGGTCTGGACTTCGGGAGTCGGCAGCTGAACCGCCAGTTGAAGACCCGCACGCACCAGTAACCCCGGAAATCGGCCGGCTCCACGCGATACTTCGCGGAGCCGGCCGATTGCGTTGCTCCGGTCAGTTCACTCCGAGATCTACCAGCCAGGCCCGGGTGCTGCGGGCGACGATGCCCAAGGCAACGGCAGAACCCGTCGCGGAGTCGAACGCGACGCTGTCGGCAGATTCGAGTCCCGTGTAGAGCTGGGAAACCCCGGCTGCTGCGCCCCCTCCGATGATCGGCGCAATCGACGCACCGAAGGCATCGGGCGTCACGGCTTCGAAAGTTACCGCGCGCGAGAAGTGTTCGGCGAATGCTACGGCCAGTTCGATGCCGGTGATCGCCGGAATCTGTCCGATGTCGACCGCGTCCGGTGCTACGTCGAGAGTCAGGGCCGCAACGGCTGCATCAGCGACGTCGAGATGTGAACTCCATGCGACCGCGAGATCGGCACGTAGTGGGTAACGCAGGACCCCTTCGTCTTTCACCCCCGACAGCACGGTGGGCAGAAGAAGATTCTCGAGGAACAAACGCGGGGTCAGGACGGTCACCGCGATACCTTCGGCGCGGAGTCCGTCGACGAGCTCGGAGAGAACGGGTGTGTTGGGACCGGCAAGCGGCGAAGTAGCGTCGCGGGTCACCGTGCCGCTGGTAGAGATCACGAACCGCGAAGGACCTGTCACTCTTGCTGCTGCCAGAACGTTGTGGGCGTAACCAGCTAGCGTCTCGGTGTCACCGGCGAGTGGCAGGTGGAAGAACACCCCGTCTACCCCGCGATAAGCGTCGGCGAGAGAGTCGACTGACGCATTGTCCGCGACGACGGTGTTCGCACCCTCGAACGTCTGGTCGGGGTTGCGGGTGATTGCTCGGACTTCGGCACCTGTCGATCCGGCGAGAGCCGCGACCAATCCCGCGAGAACGGGAGAACCCTGTGCGCCGGTGGCGCCATGCACTGTGTAAGTCATGACGCCTATAGTTCAGATTGGGAACCAGTTACTTCAAGTGAACTAATGGGGAATCGATGAGTGAATCAGGTCACGAGCTTCCGGAGTGCGGCGTCGCGCGCTTTCTGCTGGTTCTGGACGGACCGTGGGCAACGCTGATCGTTCGTGAGCTCACGCACGGCCCGATGCGCTTCACGGAACTACGACGCGCATTGCCCGGCATCAGTCCCAGGACACTGTCCGCCAGACTCAAGCGATTCGAGGAGTTCGATCTGGTGACCCGGACTGCCTACGCCGAGGTGCCGCCGCGAGTGGAGTACGAACTCACCGCGACGGGGATGGAACTGCGCTCCGTGCTCGAAGCGATGGTCGAGTGGGCGGATCTGGCACTCCCCGTTTCGTGACCCTGCCCTCAGTGCGGGCCCGAAAGTCCAACCCGCAGAGCGCCGCAGGCCTCGAACATCGCATCTTGACCGGTATGGCCGACACCGGTGGTGTTGACGAAGGCATGGATCAATCCACTGTGACGCCTGAGTGCAACCGGGACTCCGGCCTCTCGCAGCCGGTCCGCGTTTCCTCACCCTCGTCGCGTAGTGGGTCGAAACCGGCGACGGCAACGTACGCGGGCGGTAGGCCGGCCAGGTCCGGAGTGAGCAGCGGTGAGACTCGCGGGTCGAGAGCCGAAGCGCCGCCCGACAGGTAATGGGCTGCATACCAGTCGAGTTGGGCGTCGGTGAGAAAGAAGTCGGTGCCGAACATCTTGTGCGAAGGGCGCTTCGACGAAAGGTCCACCCAGGGGAAGAAGAGCAGTTGGAATACTGGTTTGACGTCGTCTTCGGTCGTGGACTGCGCGACGACGGCAGCCAAGTTCCCACCCGCGCTGTCTCCGCCTACCGCAATGGATTTCGGATCTGCACCCAGATCTGTGGCATGCTCGACGCAGTACCGGAATGCGGCGACGGCGTCATCGACCCCGGCGGGGAACGGGAACTCCGGTGCTAACCGGTAGTCCACCGACAACACACTGACCTTGCCGTGGCGGGCCAGGAAGCGGCACACACTGTCGCCGCTCTCGAGGCTGCCGAGGACGAACCCGCCGCCGTGGAAGTACACCAAAAGTGGAGCGGGCGTTGAGACTCCGGCCGGGCGATACAGCCGAGCCGGAATCGCGTGATCCCCGGCCGGGATCTCGAGGTCACGTACCGTCTCGATGTCGATGGGCGTACCGCCGAACAGTCGCGATTCGGCGTCGATCTGAGCCCGTCCCTCTTCGACCGGAAGATGCTCGAAGCTCGTACCTTCGACCGCTGAGAGCAATCTCAGCGCAAGCTGGATCTCGGGGTGCAGAGTCTGCCCGTCGATCTCCTTCGGCTTGCCACCGAGAATGCGCTGCGCGCCGGTCGGTAAGGCGCCGACGACATCGAGCACCACCCGCGCAACACGATCTTGGACAGACATCTTCTCCGTGGACATACTCGCCTTCCGTCGGCCGATCACCCGTCGCTTGTACGTTACGAAAGAACCGGACAAATATCCAGGAATCTCGGCGCTCGCGGTCAGCTTGCCGGCGTCACCGTGACTGTGACGGGGCCCGCGTCGTCCGCGGTTTCCACTGTGAGAAGACGGCTTTGGGGGTTCCAGTTCACGATGTCGGCGCCCGCGACGTCGACGCCGCCGGGAAAGCCGCTCTCGGGTAGATAGATCTCGGTCGGTGCCGTCACCGCGGGGTTCGGGGTGAACGTCAGCTGAAGGCGGTCAACGGTCGAGGACCATTCGGTGGGTGTGCCCGCGACGGCACGCGGATACGGCTTGTTCAGGGTGTCGACGAGGAGTGTCTGCGATCCGTCCGGCAGGTACGGGCCCCAAGGCCCGGGATCACTGGACCAGTACGAGACACCCGCGCCGAGTTCTCGGGCGGTCGTGTAGACGCGGTCGATGTAGTCGGTTGCGCCGGGCAGTGTTGTGTCGAGCCCGAATTCGCCGAGAATGATCGGAACGCCGCCGAGTACGTTTCCGGCGATGTGTTCGACGCTGTCGCGCCAGGTGTCGATGGTCGCGTCGGTGAGTGTGCGTGAGAGGCCGGAGTATCCGTCACCGAGGTCGAGGGGCAGCGGGTACAGGTGTGGGCAGTAGGCGATTCGCTGTTCGCCGGCTCGTGGGTCGTTGATCTTCGTGAGCCCGCTGGGGACACCTTGGTTGACGCCGACGGCCTGCGGGGCCACACACACCCAGCTGTCCTGATCAACTTCCCTGATGGCGTTGGTGGTTCGCTGATACAAGGCAGCGAGGGGCCCACCTTCGAATGCGGGGCCTTGGAGGGAACCGCCCCACGGCTCGTTCATCAGGTCGTATGCCACGACGGTGTCATTGCCTGCAAAACGTTCGGCCACCGCCTGCCATGCGTTCGCGTAGTGCTCGACCAGTTCGGGATGTTGGCCGGTGGTGTTCCAGAAGTTGTCGAATGCACGCATCACACCGGGTTGGACGTAGTACAGCTCCCACCGGTCTTGAGGGCTGACCGGAAGGCCGTCCATGTATGTCGCCCAGGCCGGCGCGCCGTTGCCGATGTTGCCTGCGCCGTTGCCACTGTTGCCCTCTGGTGTGATCGCGCCGGAATAGACGTCCTGATGCATGTCGAGCATGACCTTGTAGCCGCGCTCGGCATACCAGCTGACCCGGTCCTCGACGCGGTCCAGATATTCCTGGTCGTACTGTCCCGGCTCTGGCTCCACCGAACGCCAGGAGATCAGGAACCGCACGAAATTTGTTCCCATGTCGGCATGTTCGCGCTCGAGATCGGCTTCGGTGAACTTCGGCATGCCGTCGGGTGCGCTCTTTGCGCTCGACGCCGTGTTGAACCCTCGCAGGATCAAGGAGCGCCCGGCGTCATCGGTCAGGTACGACGGTGGCACCGACGTGCCACCGGCGCTCCCCGACGTGGGCAGGCTGCCCTGAGCCGCGGCAATGCCGCCGCCCAGTATCAGTGAGCCCGCGACTATCAGTGCTGAGAGCGGGATACGACGCACGGAAACTCCTCCTGGATGTGTGGATGGATTGACTTGTCCGACTGGGGCTTCAGCCCTGGGCTTGAACGCTCGGTGTCGATTCACGTCGGTTGGCTTACGCTGGTACGCCCGTTTTCGATGTGTCCGACGAGCACGCGCTTGAATTCAGGATCTTCGTCGACCGTCACGGCGGCCTGATACCAGCCGTCCACCGAACGCACCGTCCACTGAGAGTGTGCACCGGCAGCGAGTTTGCGTCGGTTTCCGTCCACATTGACCGTCAGTGCACGACTTCCGGAATTGTTCGCCGTCAGTACAAGCGCGCGCGTCCCTGCGTCGACAGTTGTCGAGACGTCGAGCGAGGCTGCCGCACTGTCTGTAGCTCCACTGAACTCGCGCCTGAAACCATTGGGACCCAACAGGGTCAGGCTGTAGACGCGATCACTGAGCGCAACGGTGTCATCGACCTCACCCAGGAGGTCGTAATGCCGTGGCTCGTCGAACTCACCTGCGTACGGGTACAAGGCCAGGTGAGTTGATGCGGCACCGGCATTGACCAGATGGACCGCCAACGAGCCGGTTTCCGGGTTCACCGTCGTGTAGGCGTCGGGCTGATAGGGAAGGGCCCGTGCTGGTCGAGTGCCGTTCTCCTGCAGAGGCATTCTCTGTTCGGTGGGCGGGGTCGGTGTCCACCGCGGTTCCAGCGCCGGAGTGGGTTGCGGGCGCGCCAAAGTCGGTCGACTACGCGGGTTGGCGAAGTCGAACGCCGACGTCAGGTCGCCACTCACCGTGCGTCGCCACGGGTCGATTTCCGGCTGCGTGATTCCGAACCGCTTCTCCAGGAACTGCGTGACGGACGTGTGGTCGAACACTTGTGAACAAACGAAACCGCCAACAGTCCACGGCGAGATGATCGTCATCGGCACCCTCGGGCCGAGGCCGAGCGGCTGATTGCCGATCCATTCGGTTTCGACCGAGCGCGGTGGTCGAGGTGGCGGTACATGGTCGAAGTACCCGTCGTTCTCGTCGAAGTTGACGATCACGGCCGTCTTCGCCCACAGATCGGGATCGGAGGCGACGGCGTCGAGCACTTGATAGAGCAGTGTTGCGCTCGCCGCAGGTGACGATCCCGATGGGTGCTCCGAATCCACTTCGGACGGAACGAGATAACTGACTTGCGGCAGTCGGCCCGACTCGACGTCCTTCCTGAACTCGGCGGCCAGTGTGCCGGGCCGGGATCGGTACAGTGCGCGATCGTAGAGTTGGCGATCAGCAGGCGACAGTTGGTCTGCAGCATTCTCGAGGGCCAGTACCGCTGCGTCCTGGACCGGCGCCGGCATCGACGGCAGGGCGAGATAGAACCCGGCCAAGGTCTGCAGTTCGTAGGGGAGCAGGCTTGGCCGACCAAGCAGCCCTGCCGCCACTTTCTTGAAGGCAGTGAAGTATTCGAGGTTGTTGTCTCCGAAGTTGTCCCACTCTTGGTAGGTCTTCCAGGAAATGCCGGCGGACTGCAACCGCTCGGGAACCGTCGTCCATCCGTAGCCGGCGTGCCAGGGGTTGTAGGCAGCATTGGTTACAGCTCTTCCCTCCGGGCCCCCGGTTTCCGACGACCCACTCGAACCGAATGACTCCATCGAACCCAATGGATTCAGCTCACGGGGCTCGTATCCGGTGTATCCAGAGACCCAATAGTTCCGGTTGGGGCTCGTCGACGTCGGAACGGAGCAGTGGTAGGCGTCGCAGATCGTGAACGAGTCCGCCAGTTCGTAATGAAAGGGAATGTCTTGCCGGTCGTAGTACGCCATCGTCGTACCGGTTTTTGCCGCAATCCAACCGTCGTGCCAGCCGTCGGCGAGTGCGGCATGTCCGCCCGCCCAGCTGTGATCCAGCCCGGTGACGTTCTGGGTGTCCATGCGTTGTGCCGCAGCGGAATCGCGGATGGGGAAGGGGAGCACCGGACCGGTAAGCCCGGGTTGCTCGAAGACGCTTTGGCCGCTGCGTAGACGCAACGCATTCGGATCCCCGAAGCCGCGAACACCCCTCAGAGCGCCGTAGTAGTGGTCGAAAGATCTGTTCTCCTGCATGACGAGGACAACATGCTCGATCGAATCGAGCCCGCCGGAGTTTGCGGGTGTCGCCAGTGCACGTTGAAGCGACGGCGGCAGAAGGGAAGCGGCGGCGACTGCAGTCGCACCGACCCCGGCGGCGAGAAACGACCGTCGAGAAAAGGAATTCCTGGACACTTGTGCTCCATCGATCAATCAATCAGTGCTATGACTACGGCCGCGACATGCTGTTGCCGCTGCTCCGAATCGGTGCAGCGGCAACAGTGTCGAGAGAAATGCGATCAGGAACCGAAGAGACCGCCCAGCGAACCGAGGCTGCCCGAGCCACCGTTTCCGCCATCATCAGGCGCAGCAGAAACCTTTACGACGGATTCGTCCGACGCAGACTGCGTGAATCCGCTTCGCCCGGCGTATGCCGCCTTGATCGGATGATCGCCCGTCGATGCGAAAGTGTGCGTCAGTCGCGCCACACCATCGACTCCGACGACAACGGGTTGTCCGATGGGTTGGTCACCGTCGAAGAACTGAACCGAACCCCCGCCCGGATTAGGACTGACCGTTGCGGAAAGTTCTGCCGCGACATTCTGCTTGGCCGTCGCGGGAGCTGCCAGTGAGGTCGAGGTGGTGACATCGGACGGCGCGGGATCAGACACGGTGACCGTTTGGGCTGATGCCATCGACGGCATGAATCCTGTTGCGCCGGAGTAGTAGGCCGACACTGCATGAGATCCGGCCGAGGTGAATGCGTGTTCCAGAGTGGCTTTTCCGTCAGCGCCCACCGGGATCGGGGCACCGATATTTGCAGCGCCATCCTTGAACTGGAGAGTGCCACCAGTGGGGGTCGGCGTGACCTGCGCCCTCAGCGACACCGATACGCCCGTCTTTGCATCGGTAGGAACGTTCACGGCAGTGTCGGTCTGCTTGACGACAGGTGCGGCAGTCACCGTGACCATCGCCTCTGTCGAGTTGGAACTCTGGAATCCGTTGATTCCCTGGAATGTTGCGGAGACCCGCGCGGTTCCGGCGGTGAAGAAGGTATGCGGTAGCCGGGCAGTGCCGTCGGCACCGGGCGTGACAGGTGTACCGACGTCAGCGCCGTCCACCCTGAACTGCACGTTTCCGTTGACCGGAGCCGGATCCACCTTTGCGACAAGCTCTGTCGGTGTGCTGGCTTGGATCGAGCCGGGCATCTGGATTGTGGTGGTTGTCGGTTGGCTGACGTAGATGGTGGTCAGGGCCTGCCCACCGGCGTTGAGGCCGGAATTCCTGTTGTCCCGCGGGGAGCAGTTGTAGCGCTCCCAGTAGTTGACTCCGAAGACGTCCTTTTCGCGCTGGACGAATGTGAGCGCATTTCGGTCATCGTCGTAGTTGGCGGAGCCAGGATCGGAAACTCGCAGCGAAGGCTTGATCTCGCTACCAGCCGCACCGGCTTTGACTGTGACGTCGACTGCGGGGAGTCGGAACTTGGTGTTGGCACCGACGATGATGCCGTCACTCGATCGAACCGCGGAGGACGGACCGTTTCCGATGGTCCGATTCGATCCGGAGATACGCAGGTGCGTACCGGATGCCGATGGATTACCGCCGTCGTCGATCTGTGTGACTGTTGGAGTGGCACTGTCGGATCCGAGGCCGTACGCACTGTCCGCCACAAGCTGGGAACTCACGAATTCGACGCCCGACGGGATGTCGAAGTCGTACTTGATCCGGGCCCAATGCACGACTCCACGGCTGGCATGGCCGCCGCTGTTTGCCTTCATCTCGTTCGGCTGCACGCGGTAGGTGACGGTCTCACCTGGTGCCGCGGTGGTCGGTGCGGTGATGGTGACCCCCGAGCCGAGCGTCTCGTTGAACGTGATCGGGCTTGCCGCACCGTCCATCTCGCGCACATGGCATGCAGTTGTGAAGGCCACGCTCTTGGTCTCGGGGGCAGCAGAGGCGGTCCCGCCGCCGACGATGGAGAACAACCCGCCGGCCAGTACCGAGACGGTTGCAATCGCAGAGCCGCGTAACAGTTTCGAGTTCATCGACGAATCCTGGTTTCTGCTCACAGTTTTCACGACCCGAATCCGGGGGTACCAAGGCTGCCGAGGCTACCGGTGCCAGGCTCGGGCTCGGACGGTTCGACGACGTTGATCGTCACGGCGCCCGACATCGATTCCATGAAGCCGGCAGATCCCGTGTAGTACGCCGTGATGTTGTGGTCGCCCGCTGTTGTCATCGTGCGGTTGGCCTTCGCGACGCCGTTGACGACGGCCACCGGAGCGCCGAGGTCGACCCCTCCGTCACGGAACTGCACTGTTCCTCCCGACGGCCACGGAGTGACCGTTGCCGTCAGTTCCACGGAGTCGCCGATGACAGCTTTACCGGGTGCGTCGATTCGCGTCTGTGTCTGAGCGAGGCTGGAGTCGACATTGATCACGGCGAGCGGCTGGCCGCCTGCGTTCAATCCGGCCGAACGATTGTCGCGTGGTGAGCAATTGGTGGTCAGCCAGTATTTGACGCCGCCGAGCAGGGTTTCCTGTTGCAGGAAGGTCAGGTAGTTGGCGGCACTGTCGTAGGAACCGGAGTTGGTGTCGGAAACGCGGAGCATGGGCTTGATCTGGGTTCCCACAGCTCCTGACGTGACGGTGACGTCGACTGCCGGGAGCTGGAACGTCTTTCCTCCACCGACCTCGATTCCGCCGCCGCCGTTGTCGTCGGTGTTGGGTCCGTTGCCCGCCGTGATGTTGTTGCCGGAGATACGAAGATGCGTCCCATTCGGATCGGGTGAACCGGCATCGTTCACCCGCGTGATCGTCGGGGCGACCCCACCCAGATTCGAGCTGGTGCCGGCCACGATCTGCGCCCCCACGTAGGAGGTGCCTGCAGGGATGTCGAAATCGAACTTGAGACGCGTCCAGTTCACGACGGACCTGAGGTCGTAGCCGTCATTGGGGACCGTCATCGGCTTGGGGGCGAGTCGGTAGGTGAAGGTCGAGTTCGGCGGAACCACGGTCGGGGCACTGATCGTGACGCCGGAATCACGCGTCTCGTTGTGTGTGATCGGGCCGGGGAACTGCCACCCGTGACACGATGCCGTGAACGGAAGGTTCACATCAGCGGCGGATGAAACTCCCGCTCCGCCGACGACCAGGGCAACGCATCCGGTCAAGGATGCGGCCACCCCTACTCCTCGGCGCATCAACGTCGACACCATTCACATTCTCCTTGAGTAGCGCTCGAAAGATCGGGCTCTCGGCTTGAAGCCGGGTCCGGGAACCGGCCTCGAGCTGACAGAGAAGCGAATACGTCTTCGTCGTTTGCTCACCACCAGCTCAAACCCTGGAGAGGAGTAGAACACAGAGCGACCCGCGAAATATGCGATTCGGACAAATTGTTGGACAAACGTCCAACCAGCGAAATTTCTCCACTTCTCTGACCGCTCTGCACTGCTTTAACGTGGCGTGAAGTGCGCCCGGTAAACGGTCAGGCGATCGCGCGGCGCATCAGTTCTGCCGTCTCCTTGTTGAATGCGACCAGTGTGACCGTCTCGACCTCGGTCTTCGCCGCGCGAATCGCTGAAACGGCCTGTCGGACCGCATCTTCCTTCGGCCAGCCGTAGACCCCTGCCGAGATCAACGGAAAGGCGACGGTTCGTGCGCCGATCGAGTCGGCAACGGCGAGACTGCGGGTGTACGCCGACCGAAGCAATCCGGATCGGTCCTCGGAGCGCGAATACCTCGGGCCGACGGTGTGAATCACGGCCTTGGCGTGGAGCTTTCCCGCGGTGGTGGCCACGGCCGCACCCACCGGGAGGCCGTCGGGAAGGCTGGTGTTGCGCAATACCTCGCAGGCCTTCAGGATCTCCGGTCCTCCGGCTCGGTGGATCGCGCCGTCGACACCGCCACCGCCGAGGAGCCTGGAGTTGGCCGCGTTGACGATGGCGTCGACGGTCAGCGTCGTGATGTCACCTTCGACGACGGTAATAGCGGGCATGGATCCTCCTGGGTACCCGACGGCTGTGTTTCCGACTGCCGTGTTCCAGAGTTCACGCTTCGGGCGAGCCCACGGCATAGCCGAGCGTACGTCGTAGGGGTCACGTCCGATCAACATCGAGTATCGCGCCGCAACCGACGGTGTGCGACTGCGCGCCTGAACGCAATGAAGGAGTACGCGCTTTCCCTCGGCCCGCAACGCCTGGACGGTGCGCGCTGCGTCGTCGAGAACGAACTCGAGGTTGGCGTTGGAATCGTGACCGTCGTCGACCAACCAGAACTCGACGTGATCGGAGCTGACCTGCCGTGTTCCCATGCGGCACAGGCTGACCACGGCGTCGTAGTCCGCAGTGGACACTGCATCGACGCCGCCGAGCATGACGCCGTCGTCGTGCGGATGCGTGGTCAGGTGGTGGGTTCCGCGGAATTTCGAGTAATCGAGTTCTGCCGTCGACGGCCATCCGTTCTTGTCGTTGGTACCGCCGCGAGCAGTCTTGATCGCCAGGCGAACCAGATCGGAGGAACGGTATCCCGGCCAGCCGTGCATGATTCGGCGCCAGCGGGCGGGAACCGCCGACGCTCCCCAGCGGGCGCCGAGGAGGCCACCCGCGATGGCCGCAGTCGTGTCGGTGTCCCCGCCGGCTCGTACGGCTGCTTCCAATGCGTACTGGAGGTGGCGAGCGTCGGCATTGTCCGTGGAAGTGATGGCCCACCAAGCAGTCTGAAGTGCATGCACCACCCAACCGTTCTTGGAGAAGTCCTGCGGGTTCCCGGTTTCGGCCTGATCGAGCAGCGGGCCCCAGTATTCGGCGACGTCCTGATCGGCAACGGAGAGGAAGCCGCGAACACCGTCGAAGTTGCCGGTGACAACGGCATGGCGGATGGCATGGGTCCACAACTCGCACGCCTGTCCGGCACGCGGGTCGTCGTGCGTGAGTGAACTGATCCGGTGCGCGGCCGCCATGGCACCTTCTGCATCGTCCAAGTAGGAGAGGGCGACGGGAGCAGTCCGCATGAGCGAGCCGTTGCCGGCCTTGCGGCCGCTGATCGCCCGCGCACGATCCGCCATCGCCGCTGCGCTTTCGGAGCGGACGGACAACACTGCTCGCGTCTGGTTGCCGATGTCCGCGGGCTTCGAGTCGTACCACCGGATGAACTGTGCTGCAATGGCATCGAGACCGTCAGAGCTTCCGATGTCGATTCCGGTAGCGGCCACCTCGGCGATCGCAACTGCCATCGAGGTGTCGTCGGTCCATTCTCCCGGCGCCCAGTCGAACGGGCCGCCACCGATCATGTCGATCGTGACCTCGGCCTTCGGGTAGGTGAATTCGTAGCCGGCGCCGAGTGCGTCTCCTGCTGCGGTGCCGAGCAGAACGCCGGCCGCTCGATCGGACTGCTGTGCGGTGAGTTTCATAGCCACCTCTTCGGTTCGCGATGATCGTTTGATCAACTTTGCGCTAACCATAGATCATGTTTGAGATAACATGCAAGGGTGAATAAATGGACAGACACGAGCGGCAAGGGATTGACGGACTATCCGCGTCCGTCTGTGGCAGTGGACGTCGCGGTGCTGACGTACAGCGGTGGATCTCTGAAAGTTCTGGTCGTTCGGCACCGCCTCGGGGCGCTGGCGCTACCGGGAACGTTTCTGCACGAACGCGAATTGCTCACGGCCGCAGCCGATCGTGCCCTGTCGGTCAAGGCAGAGTTGACCCAGACGAGCTTTCACCAGTTGGCGATCTTCGACCGACCGGACCGCGACGACCGTGGATGGGTTCTGTCGGTCGCACACACCGCTTGCCTACCGGAATCGGCACTGCCCGATTCGGCGCTTCTCGTCGATGTGTACGACGACGAGGCAGTGAGCGGACTCGCATTCGATCACGCCGACATGGTGCGACTCGCGGTCACGGACCTACGCACGAGGTATGCGTCGTACGTGGATCCGGACGGATTGTCGGGCGGGACGTTCACCGTCGCCGAACTTCGGAGACTGTACGAGGTGATCTTCGATCGTCCGTTCCAGAAGGACAGCTTCCGCCGACAGGTGTTCGACGCGCTCGAAAGTACCGGCGAGATGAGCAGACCAGGTAACGGCCGACCCGCCGAGACGTACCGGAGGCGGGGTGACGGCGCACTGGCTGCGCAGGCAATGGCATTTTTGACCGGATGAAGTGAAACGAATTCTTGCAGTTCTGCTGACCTGACGCGCTGAGCTGGGTAATGTCCGATTGATGGGTGCAGTTTCGAATGAAGCCGAGTCCAAGATTCCGACTGTCGTGTGGGGTACCGGCAACGTCGGGCGTGCATCGATTCGCGCTGTGACAGCCAATCCTGCCCTCGAACTTGTCGGCGTCATCGTTGCCAACCCCGCAAAGGTCGGGCGAGACGCCGGTGACCTCGCCGATCTGGGAGTGCACCTGGGCGTCGCGGCTACCGACGACGCCGATGCCGTGCTCGCAGCGTCCCCCGGCGCGGTGGTCTACGCGGCGTCCGGCGACATTCGGCCCGATGACGCGGTTGCCGACATCACGCGGGCGCTGGCCGCCGGAGCTGTAGTGGTCACGCCGTCGGTATATGCGCTGTACGACCCGAAATCTGCGCCTCCCGAACTTCGTGATCCCGTTGAAGCTGCAGCCAAGGCGGGCGGCGGCGCTCTGTTCGTCTCCGGTATCGACCCAGGCTGGGGCAACGACATCCTGCCGATTCTCGTCAGCGGGCTCGCGGGGACAATCGACCAGATCCGGTGTCAGGAAATCTTCGACTACACGACCTACGAACAGCCGGATTCTGTCCGCTACCTGATCGGGATGGGTCAGCCGATGGACTACGAACCTCCGATGGTCGCGCCCAGTGTTCCCACCATGGTCTGGGGCGGGCAGATTCGGCTCATCGCCCGAGCGCTCGGGGTGGAACTCGACGAGATCCGCGAGACCTTGCTGCGCCGCCCGCTCGAGGAAACCGTGTCGACCGAACATATGGGGGAGTTCGCGGCCGGCACCCAAGGCGCACTGCGATTCGAGGTTCAGGGAATCGTCGGCGGGGAACCCCTGATCGTGATCGAACACGTCACGCGTATTCATCCGTCCTGTGCCCGCGACTGGCCGCTCCCGCCCGACGGAGGCGACGGCGCGCACAAGGTGATCGTCGAAGGACGACCACGAATCGAGATCAACGTCGAAGCCACCGATGAAGGTGGAAACCGCGCGGCCGGTGGAAATGCCACGGCCGTAGGACGTCTCGTCAACGCAATTCCGTGGCTACGTAAGGCTGAACCCGGCCTCTACGACGCGCTGGACGTTCCGCTCACACCCGGCGTCGGCAAGCTCGGTGCCCGAAACTCGGAGGTACTCACATGAATATCGACATACCCGAAGGCAAGAACCCGATCGGCTACGTGTGGGGCGAGATGGTTCCCGGCATCGGGCCCGCGGCCGCCGGGTTCTCCCAAAAGGTCTACACGGACGGCACTCTCGGACTCCGTGAGTTCGAGGCGGCCAGGCTTCGGATCGCTCAGATCAACGGGTGCATCTTCTGTCAGGACTGGCGCACCGAGCGTGACGGCGAGACTGTGGAGTCGACTTTCGATCAGGCTGTCACCGACTGGCGCACCACAGATGCGTTCGACGACAGGACACGCCTCGCTGCCGAATACGCCGAGAGATACGCCCTCGACCACCACGGGCTCGACGACGAGTTCTGGGAACGCATGACAGCTCACTACTCCCAGCGAGAAATCGTCGAGTTGAGCATGTGCCTCGGATCGTGGTTGGCTTTCGGCCGGCTCAACCACGTCCTCGGCCTCGACACTCAATGTGTGTTGCCCGGCAACTGAACCTAGTTGCCCAGCGTCGTCAGATCCGGGTAGTTCGAGACCTCCCAGCCGCCGTCGACGACCAGACTGGTTCCGGTGATGTACGAGGCGTCGTCGCTGGCGAGATAGAGGCAGGGGCCCGCGATCTCGTCGGGAGTTGCCGCTCGGGACATGGGAATTCGGCTGAGAAACATGTCGCGGGCGGGTTCGTAGTTCATGACCGGCGCGACCAGTGGCGTGTCGACCAGGCCGGGTAGAACGGCATTGACCCGGATCCCCGACGCAGCGAGTTCGATCGCGGCATTCTTGCTGAACATCTCGACCCCGGCTTTGCCTGTCGCGTACGCGCTCCCGTAGGGGCTCGGTACGTGCGCGTTCAATGAGGACACGTTGACTATCGCACCACCGCGACCGTGCTCTCGGATATGCCGCGCTTCATGTTTGGTGCAGAGGAAGACGCCCTTCTGCACCAGGTCGATGGTGAAGTCCCAGTCGGCCTCGTCGAGGTCGACGATCTGCCCAACCCGCGACGCCCCGGCAACGTTGAAAGCCAGATCGATACCGCCGAATTCCGCTGCCGCAGCGGCAATAGCCTCGGCAACATCGGATTCCTTGGTGACGTCAGCGGGAACGGCGAGGAAAGACGCGCTGTGCTGGGAGGCTATCTCCTTCAAACCCTCTGCATCGATGTCTATTCCGGCTACCTGTGCGCCTTCGCCGATAAGTCGTAGTGCGATGGCTGCACCGATACCTGATGCTGCGCCGGTGACAACCGCGGTTTTGCCGGCAAATCTGGACGTGTTAATGGGCACCTGCTTTCAAGAACTTTCCGGTTCGGCGGTTGCCGAGAACGGGTGCTGCTTCTCCGTCGCCGAAGACGTACTCGCCGCCGACGAACACTGCGGTGACGGTCTGATCGTTGCGATTGACCATGCGGGAGAGGTTGTCGTACTCCGCGACCGGACTTTCGGCGTACGCCTCGAGTGAATCGTCGAGATGGGCGGGATCGATCACAACCAGGTCGGCGCGGTCACCTAATCGAAGGTGCCCGGCATCGACGTCGTACCACTCGGCGAGTTCGCCGGTGAGGCGATGCACCGCTGCCTCGACGGTCATGAAGGGACGGCCGACCTTTTGGGCATCGTAGACACGTCGTAGTAGTCGTAAGCCGAAGTTGTAGAACGCCATGTTGCGCAAATGCGCTCCGGCGTCGGAGAACCCGAGTTGGACGCCGTTGTCCTGGGCGAACTTGTCCAGAATCTCCGGCCGGTGGTTCGAGATGGTTGTGCGCCAACGCACTTTCGTGCCGTGTTCGAGGACCAGATCCAGGAATGCATCGACAGGGTGGAGGCCGCCTCGTTCGACGCCGACCTGCCCGAAGCTCTTGCCGACAAGGGATTCGTCGGGGCAGGAAACGATTTCGGCGTCGAAGAAGTCGCGGTGCCAGACTTTGACGCCGAATTTTTGATCGTAGTCCTTGCGGAACTGTCGACGGTACTTCTCACTCTGCATCAGGACGTTGCGTTCCATCTCGTCGGTCAGATGCAGTGCTGCAGCGCCGGATCCGAACTCCTCGAAGACAACCAGGTCGATGCCGTCGGCATATACCTCGAAGGGAACTGGCAGGTGCTGCCAGCGCAGGTCGCCGCCGAGTCGATTGACCAAGTGTGCCAGTGGGCCGAGGATCACCACGGCGAACTTGTTGGACTTGATGTCGGCCGCCGAAAGCATGCTCGTCTTGAGTCGCTTACGCCAGATACCCGCGCTGGAGAACGCCATAGCTCCGGTACTCATCGGGTTGGAGAGGTCAGGTCCGGCCTGAAATACCCGTCCTCGGCGGCGCAGGATCGCATTGAGTCGGCGTCGTTCTTTCGTGGTTGCATACGTCGACGGCAGCGTGCGTGAGCGGCAGGTCTCGCCGTCGAGTTTGTCGAACAACAATTGCTGACTGGACATCCCGACGAATCCTGCGTCGAGAGCTTCGGTCAACTGTGCTTCCATCGACGCGAGTTCGGTGTCGGTGGGATGCACGTCCGTCCTGGTAGCACGATCCAGTCCCATCTCGGCGGCTCGCATGTCGGAGTGTCCGATGAAGGCTGCAATGTTGGGACCTAGCGGAAGCGCCTCGAGTGCAGCAACATACTCTCTCGCGGAGTTCCAGGTCTTGGCCCGCGTGAGTGCTTCGACGACGTGCTTGCGTGGGATAGCTTCGACGCGGCCGAAAAGGTCGCCGGCGTCCGACGGGCTGGCGTGAATGGTGGACAGGGAACACGATCCGACAAAGATCGACGTGACCCCGTGTCTGAGAGATTCGCTCAGCGCCGGGCCTTCGAGGATCTCGACGTCGTAGTGAGTGTGGATGTCCACGATGCCCGGGATCACCCACTTGCGCCGCGCGTCGATGACACGGGGACAGTCGGTTTCGTCGAGTGGATCGAGGGAGATGGCAGTGACCAGCCCGCCTCTGATACCCAGATTGCGGACAGCTGGTTTCGCCCCGGTGCCGTCGAACCACAGACCGTTGTTGATCACGGCGTCGTAGGTCATGAGATAGCCACCTTTGCGCGTATCGTCTTCCCGGTTGCATTGCGAGGCAGAGGAGTTGTGCTCAGTTTCCACTTCACCGGCACCTTGAAGTAGGCCAGTCGTTCGGCGACATAGTCGCGTAGTTCTTCTTCGGTCGCCGCTCCCTCGCTGCGAAGAACGACAACGGCCGCCACTTCTTGGCCGAGGTCTGCCGAATCAATGCCGATCACAGCGCATTCGAGTACCGCGGGATGCTCGTCGATAGTCTGCTCGATTTCGAGAGGGTAGACGTTCTCGCCGCCGCGCAGGATCAGATCGGACCGGCGGCCCGTCAGGCGGAGTCGGCCGTCTTCGAGAACTCCGAAGTCGCCGGTTCGGAGCCATCGGTCGGGACCGATGGCGGCAGCAGTTGCAGTCTCGTCGTTCCAGTATCCCGACATCACATACGGACTGCGAGCGCAGATTTCGCCCTCCTCGCCGTCGGGAACCGCAACACCGAATGGATCACGGACCTCCACACTCACACCGATGATGGGCCGTCCGAGAGTTCCGGGGAACGCGGCGAGTTCTGGTGGCGTGGCAACCGAAATGCCGGTGGAGGATTCGGTGAGCCCGTAACTGTCGACCAAGGTGTGCTGCGCAAAAGGCAGTCGTGCGCGCAGGCGGTCTTGCAAAGCCGGAGATGACGGCGCAGACGCGAGTGCAAAGGCGCTCAGTGAGGTCAGGTCGTACTTCTCGAGACTGCCATGTTCGAGGAGACGGGTTGCCATGGTGGGGACCACCGCCCAGTTGGTGACCTTCTCGCGTTCGACAAGGGAAAGGACTTCGTCGACGTCGAAGGCGCCCTGATGGATGACCACGGCTCCGCCCGTCGCGAGTCGTGGGATCGCCAGGTTATGCAGGCTTGCAATGTGAAACAGCGGCGCGGTCAGCAGATACCGCAAGTCACTGGGTCGGCCGTCACTGGGTCGGCCGGTGAATGCCGCAGCGAGGCGATCGCTGTAGCGGTGGTAGTCGATGACGGCCAACACGTTTCGATGAGTGTGAACAGCTCCCTTGGGGCGGCCGCTGGTTCCGCTCGTGTAAAGAATGACGGCCGGATCGTCCTCGTCGACGGACGTGCGGGGCAGTGCAGAACCCGAATACTTCTCCATCAATGCCGGTAGATCTTCTTCCATCGTGAGCACGGGAACATCGGTGTTCACTTCGGAAAGAACTTGTGCGCGTTTGGCGTCGGCGATCACCACGGTGGGAGTGGTGTGATCGATGCCGTACTGCACTTCACGGGCCACCCACCACGAGTTGAACCCGACGGCGATGGCGCCAAGCGACTGAGCCGCCCAGAAGGTCATCACCCATTCCGGCGTATTGGCGGCGAGGATGCCCACCCGATCGCCCTTGCGAACGCCGTAACGCTCGCGCAGCGCAGTGGCCAATGCTGCTACGGCCTCGCCGTGCTCGAGGTAGCTGAAGCGTCGGTCCTTGGTCACCAGGTAGTCGCGTGATCCGTAATCGAAGGATGCAGCGAGCACGTCGCCGAGTGCCTTGTCACGGTTCTTCATGACGGGCATCGAGCTGCCGAGTACATCCTCGACTTGCATCTCGAAAGGACCACCAGGGCCGGTCAGCCCAGCCATGACGGACGCGATGAATGCTTGTGTATCAGCGGAAGTAGTCACGTGAAGTGCCTTTCGAAGATTAGGGTACGAGCACTGCGCGTCCGGTGACCTTGCCGTGTTCGAGACGGTCGAGTGCGTCGCGGGCATCAGCGAGGTCGAAGCGGGCTACTTCTACCGTTACCAGACCAGCCTGTGCCAGGGCGATGGAATCGACGAGGTCGTTTCTGGTGCCGCCATAGGACTTCCGGATCGATGCGCCCCACGGCCAGCCCGGTCCGCCGGCAGCTTCGGCTGTGATTCCCGGGTTTCCGCCTCCGAGACCCACCATGCGATACGCGCCGTTCGGCGCAACCGCTTGAACGGACATCTGTGCAGTTGCGTCGATACCGACGAAGTCGAAGATGACTTCTGCGCCTCTGGCCGACGTGAGGTCGAGGATGTGCCGCGCGGTGTCCGGTCCCGATTCGAGCGTGATGTCGGCGCCGCAACGTTTGGCGAGATCGAGTTGATCCTGTCCGACATCGACGGCGATGATGCGCACGGCACTGATTGCGCGAAGTATCTGTACTGCAACGTGACCGAGTCCGCCGACGCCGATCACGACGGCGGTGGCACCGGGCTGGAGATGTTCGCGTGCGCCGCGAATGGCGTGGTAGCTCGTCAGTGCTGCATCGGCGAGCGGTGCGGCCTGCAGGAAGTCGAGGTCTCCGATGGGTACGAATGAGCGAGCCGGGATCTTGACGTACTCGGCCATTCCGCCTTCGGGACCGAGCCCGGGGCAGGGCGGCATCGCGGTGCGTCCAGCGGCGAGGCACATGTTCTCGTTGCCGCTCATGCATTCTCGGCACTGTCCACACGACCAACAGAGGTAGACGACGCCACGCTCTCCGACGGAACGGCCGTCGACGCCACTCCCGACGGCTTCGATCGTTCCGGCAATTTCGTGGCCGATGGTCAGCGGTTCTTCGCGCATCTTGTACGGAAAGTGCAGGAGATGCAGATCGGAGTGGCAGATTCCCGCTGCGCCCACCCGAATCAGCAGTTCCGATGGACTGATCTCGGGGATCGGCACGTCGTTGATCTCGAGGAGACCAGGCCCCATGAGCTGAGCTGCCTTCATGAACTGACCTCGCTGATCTCGGAGTTGTACGCAGCGCTCAGATAGGCGTTGCTGCGGTCGGACCCGATCAGACCGGGTGCCATCTTGTTCATGACGTAGGCGAAAGTCATCCGGCGGTCCAGATCGTTGACCAGCATCGAGCCGCCGATACCGGCCCACCAGCAGGCGCGTCCGTCGGGAACCAGGGGTGCGGTATCCGGGTGCGGCAGTCCGTATCCGATGCCGAACTTGAGCGGAGTCATGATCCCGAGGTCGATACCGTCGGCTTGGATCTCGAAGATCAGGTCGATGGTGCTCTGCGAGAGCAGCTTCTGGCCGTCGAGCACACCACCGTTCGAGATCACGGATTGGACCCGAGCGATAGAGCGTGCGTTGCCGTGGCCGTTGACTGCGCCGATCTCGGCCTCCCGCCAGGGCGCGGTGTTGACCTCGGGGTAGTCGAGCAGTGGGCAGGTCAGGGTCTTGATGAAGATGCTGTCCTGGTCGAGTGTGGACAGGTCGAACTCCAACGCGGGCGGCGGAACCATGGTGGCTATTCGGCCGAAATGCTCTGCGGACGTACCGATGTGGAAGTCGGCGCCCAGTGGACCGGCAAGCTCTTCGGCAAAGAACCTGCCGAGGGTCCGACCGTCGATGCGACGAATGACCTCACCGACGAGATGGCCGTAGTTGATCGCGTGATAGCCCGACGCCGTACCTGGGGTCCACCAAGGCTTCTGGGTAGCGAGGCGAGCGGTGGACGTCTCGAGGTCGTAGATGTCCTTCAGCTCGATCGGGCGCTCCCAACCGGAGACGCCAGACGTATGCGACAGGAGGTGGCGAACTTCGATGTCCTCCTTGCCGTTTACCGCAAAGTCGGGCCAGTAGTGAGCAACTTTCTGGTACACGTCCAATTGGCCGCGTTCGACCAGCAGGAGCGCACACAGAGCCGTCATGGTCTTGGTGATGGAGAACGTGTTGACGATGGTGTCGCTGCCCCATGGAGTGGTACGGGATTCGTCGGCGTACCCGCCCCAGAGATCGACCACGGATTCTCCGTCGACGGTGATGGCAACGGAGCCGCCGAGTTCTTCACCGGATTCGAGTTGAGCCTCGAAGGCGGTGCGGACGGCGTCGAACTCGTTGTCGCAGTGACCGTTCACCAGACTCATGCGCGATCCGCCTTCTCGAGTTCGTGTGCTGCTGCACGCGCGGCAACAGGTAGCTTGTTTCCGGAGGCCGCAGCACGCTTGGTGCCCTTGGCGATTTCCTTGTTCATGTTGCGGACGTAGGGATCGAACTCGAGCTGAATCGTGTGGCGTGGTGACTTGTAATAGGGGGCGAGGAAGTACGCCTCGTCGGCTTTGGTGATCTCCTGCATCTCGTTCGCGGACGGCAGTTGGTATTTACCGGTGAGGTAGGCCGCGACGAGCTTGCTCTGCTGCTCGGCGAAGTTGACGAGCGTCGGCATGGGCTGCGCGAGTCCCATGAAGAAGAGGTTGTCGATTCCGGGCTTCATCATTCGTTTGAACAGTGGGAATCGGTTGTCTTTGTCCGGCAGCAGATTCGGATCACTGAAGAAGGGGAAGCTGATGTTGTAGCCGGTGGCGCAGATGACCACGTCGACGTCCTCGGCGGTGCCGTCCGCGAAGTGAACCTGCTTTCCGTCGAGTTTGGTGATGGCAGGCTTGAAGGTTATGTCGCCTGAGCCGGCGCGTCCGAGGAACTCGCCGCTGGCCGAGGGGTGGGCCTCGAAGGGGCGGTGGTCCGGCTTCGGCAGACCGTAGCCTTCCATCGTTCCCAGATTCTTGCCGAGGAATCGACGACTCAGGAACAGTCGTAGACCACGCGGCATCCAGGGCGGGGTGATCAGTTTGTCGCCGGGTACACCGCCGAGATATTTCGGCAGTACCCAGACTCCACGGCGAGCCGACACGATGAGCTTGTCGGCGAGGTATCTCTGGCCCAGTTCGGAGGCAATATCCAAGCCGGAGTTGCCCATTCCGACCACGACTACCTTTTTGCCGCGCATGTCGACCGGGTCGAACGGGTCGTTGTAGCTGTGGCTGTGCATGAGGACCCCGTCGAACTCACCGGGGTAGTCCGGGATGTTGGGATCCCAATGATGTCCGTTGCAGACCATCAGGACGTCGTAGGTGCGAACTTCGCCGTCCGAGCGCGTGATGGTCCACAGTCCGTCTGCATCACGTTCTGCCGCAACAACACTGGTATTGAAGATGATCGACTCACGCAGTCCGAAGTGCTCGACGTAGTCCTTGAAGTACTGGAAGAGTTCGGAGTGGTGCGGGAAGTCGGGAAGGTCAGCGGAGACCGGGAAGTCCTCGAATGCCAAGCGCCACTTCGACGTGTCGATGTGCAGGCTCTGGTAGCAGGCCGACATCCCGTTGGGATTCTTGTAGTACCAGTTTCCGCCGACCTCGTCGGACGCTTCGTAGCAGTCGAAGGGTATTCCGAATTCCTTCATTCGCTTGGCCGTCGTGATTCCGGTAGGCCCGGCGCCGATGATGCACACGCTCGGCAAGGGGGAGGGGCTCATTCGCCATCGCTTTCTGTTCTGTCTCGGGCGTGCGAGAAGAAGAATCGAAGCCCGAGAAGTGACTTGAGTCATAGTGCGCCATTCGCTGACGTTGTGTCAATGAATGACGCAATGTTTTTTGGTGACGGCGAGTTGGTGATTTGCCAGGAGGTTGAAATGCGAGCAAGGTGGGCGACGTGAGCACGACTACGGACGGCCCGAAGAACAGGCGGGGAACACTTCGCGACGAGCAGAAACGCGCGACGCGGGCCAAACTCGTGGACGCCGCACGCACTCTGTTCGAGGAACGGGGATACGCGGCTGTCACGGTCGATGACATCGCCTCGGTCGTCGGATGCAGTCGAGCCACGTTCTACGTGCATTTCGCCAGCAAGGTGGAGATGCTCAAAACGATCGGCGCGGCCGGGATGGCGGCGAGTGCGTTCGCTTTCTACATCGATCTCGATCGGGTTCTCGACACGAACTCTCGCGTGGAATTCACGGCTTGGCTGGAGCGTGCCTTCGACTGGTTCGACGAGAACAAACGCCTGCTGCCGGCCTGGGACGAGGCCGTGGCACTCGAACCGGAGTTCCGCGAGACAGCGCGAGACGGTATGACCCAACTACCGAATGCCATGCCCAAGTACCTGGGCCGTTGGCCGGCGGAACAGCACGACGAGGCACGGTTGCGCGTCGAACTGCTCGTGAGTCAATTGGAGCGATTCTTCACACGCTGGGCCGTGCAGGGGACAATCGATGTGACGCGGATTCAGGCCGCCGAAGTTCTGACCGACATCTGGTTCCCGGCTCTGTCTCCGGAATCGAAGGGCGTCGGCGAGCGGTAGAGGCTAGCTCGGATCGATCTCCACACTGATCGCGCCGGTGAGCAGTTCTCTGGCTCGTTCGATGGGGATCGAGCCGCTCAGCCAGCGCTCACTCAAACCCTCGACCAGGGCGGTGAGTCGCTCGGCGGCGTCGGCCGGGCTTGCCTTCGGGTCAGCGAGTCCGGCGTCCTGCGCTTGGCGGATCAAGGATTCGACGTCGTCTGCCCACTCTTGCGTCGTGGTGCGTAGCGGTTCGCGCAGTTCGTCGGCGAAGACTGCGCTTGCTCGGAGTTCACCCCAGGCGATGCTGTTCTCTCGAATCTTCGGGGCATTCTGAAACTCCAGCAGGAGCATCTGCTCGAGCTGCGCACGAGGGTCTGTCTCCGTGAAGGCGCTTTCGGTGTACAGCGCGGCGCGATCGTTGATGTGATCGAGGGCCCGGCGCAGCACACCTGCACGGTTCTGGAAGTGGTAGTAGATGAGTGCCGTCGACACTCCGGCCTCGGCAGCGAGCGTCTCCACCCTCAGCCCGCGTACGCCGTGTTGGGCAATGACGCGGACTGCTGCTTCCAAGATTTGCGTTTGGCGGTTCGACACGAGTCCGAATTCTACGAGGGTGGTCGGGACAGGTTTCTAGTCCGCGGGTTCCTGCTGGGTGGTGCAGTGAATGCCGCCACCACCCGCGGCGATGGCGTCGATGTTGATCTGCACGACACGGCGGTCGGAGAAGAGGCGCTCCAATTCACTTCTGGCGGCCTGGTCGGCCTCGGGGTCACCGAACTCGGGTGCGATGACCGCGCCGTTGCATACGTAGAAGTTGATATATCCGGCTGCGAAATCATCCGATTCGAAGTCGGGCCTGATCGCGACCGGCGCCTCGAGGACAACCACTTCCAGCTTCCGTCCCTGTGCGTCGGTCGCGTTCTGGAGAATCTCGAGGTGACGTGCGGTCACGTCGTGGTCGAACGACTCCGGGTCTGTGTCGAGGCCTGCGACCACGACACCTGGGCGTGCGAAACGGGCGTAGAAGTCCGTGTGGCCGTCCGTGATGTCCTTGCCGGCGATTCCCGGTAGCCAGATGATCTTGTCGAGACCGAGCAGGGGGCCGAGTTCGGCTTCGACGTCCGACTTCGACCATCCCGGGTTGCGGTTGTTGTTGAGTACACAGCTTTCGGTGATGATGGCTGTGCCTTCGCCGTCGACCTCGATGCCGCCGCCTTCGAGGATCAGGTCGGTAGGCAATGATTCGACTCCCGCGCGGGCGGCAACGAAAGCTGCGACCTGGCCGTCCTGATCAAAATCCTGCTTCTCGCCCCAACCGTTGAAGTTGAAATCGATACCCGCTTTGGTCCCGTTGCCTTTCACGAATACAGGGCCGGTGTCGCGCATCCAGAGATCGTCGAGAGGCGCGGCGATCAGTTCGACCGATGGGCCGACGAGGGAGCGAGCCAAGTCCAGTTCCTCGGAACGAACAAGCATCGAGACGGGCTCGAACTGCGCGATGGTCTGCGCGATCGTCGCGAGGTTGCGCTGGACCTCGGGCAGGAGGGCTGCTCCCCAGATCGCTTCGCTGGCACCGAACGCCATCCAGGTGCGCTTGTGCGGATCCCCCTCTTCCGGCATCACCCACTCGCGAAAATCGTTGCTGCCATCGCTCCCGCGCGAGGCTGAGTCGGAATCGCCGCAACCTGCCAAAAAGAGGCCACTGAGCGCAGCGGCGCCTGCCTGAATGAACCGACGTCTTTGCATTGCGGTGACTCCTTGTGCTGTGTGCGTGCGCGCCCGGTCCGCGTCCTGCTTGCATGGAGCGTAAACCTTGACTGAAAATTTAGTCAAGGAAGTAGTGCCAGTTCGAGACCGTTTCGGCGGGCGACACGACGGATCGAAGGACTCATCCGTCGGAAGGTCACGAGTCGATGAGTCCTTCGACCGTTCCCCGCCATCCGCGGCGCTGGTAGTCCCGGGGCGACATGCCGTGGGCACCGATGAAGACCTTGGTGAATCCGGACGCGTGCGCGTAGCCGAGTCGACGGGCGGTCTCTCCGGCCGAGAAGCCCTCCTCGAGGTAAGCGCGGGCGAGGGTCATCCGCAACTGACCGCGCCAGCGCGGGAAGCTCTGGCCGGTGGCCGCTACGAAGCGTTTGTGGAGCAGGCCCTCGTCGACGCCGAGTCGAGCGCTCCACTCCGGCAGCGTGCGCGAATCGGTGGGGTCCGCGCGGAGTGCGGTAAGGATCGTTTCGACAGGATCGGTTCGGCCGCCGGGTGTCCGCGTCGCCGCGCTGTTTCGGATCAGCCTCGAGATCCTCGCTGGGTCATGGATTTCGGGGCGCAGAAGGGTGTAATTCGCAACGACCGTGTGCAACAGATACGCCTCCGCTTCGCGCGCGAAGTGCAGCACTCGTGGCGGCGGTGCAGTGACGGGAGAGTCGCCAGGCTGGGATCCGAGCGGAAGTAGAAGCGAACCCTCCGCGATCTCGACGCTGTTGCGTACTCCCGCGGGAAGCCACATCGCGTCGCCCCGCCTCAGATTCCAGGTTCGGTCGCCGAAAGTGACCCGGGCGGAGCCTCGGTAGATCCAGACGATGACGTGAAAGTTGTTGACCCTGGCCCACGTTCCGCTTGCGGGAATCGTCGGCGGTATCGGCGCCGAGCCTGAGTGGGCGCCTTCCTCGGACAAGAGTGCGACGCTCTGTGCCAAGGTCTCGTTCTCATGGATCGGCGCTGAGCCTTGGTTTGCACGTGTGTAGTCACGGGGTGTCACACCGGTGTGTTCACGGAAGGCACGGGTGAATCCCGCGGGCGTCGCGAATCCGACCTGCCCACCCGTCCATCCGATTTCGCGGCCGGAGTTCAGGTATGCGATTGCTGCCGCGATCCGGGCCGAGGTGCGCCAACGCGCGAAAGGCAACCCCGTCTCCTCCGTGAATCGGCGCTGCAGGGTGCGGACGCCGATCTTGAGTTGCCGGGCGAACTGGGAAAGCTCCGTGTCGTCGGCTGGCGTCCGTAGAAGCGTGCGAGCGATCTCGAGGGTCTCGGCCGAGCGTGGCAAATTCGGTGGGGCGTACGACACCGAAGCGTCGGCGTCGTTGGAATGGGCCCCCGCGACAAGCTCGAGTAGTCCGGCCCCCACAGTCGCCCCACCGCGCAGAAATCCCAAGTTGTGCGCGAACTGGTGGACGAGCCAGTCCTGCCAGGCTGCCGGGATCTCGAAATCGATGATCCGGTTCAACGTGGGCGGCAGGTCGGCAGCGGGCATCGGAATGGGAAACGCGACCGCTCCCGGGTCGACTCGGATGCTGTAGGCGATTCCCGCGGGCACCCAGGTTGCCGCCCCAGCGGTCACGCTGCGGGTGCGGTCGCCAATCTGTAGTTCCGCGTGTCCGGTGTGTACCCAGAAGAGCAGTGGCTCACGTGCATTCGCGATCAAGGAGAGTCGGGACGCGGGGATCTCGGGGACTTCGCCCGCGGAGAACACCAACCGTGGTCCCACGTATGCCCTCCCGATTCAGATGCTTTCTCACGCAGCCACCGATGAGTGTAAGAAGTCGGCACGCACGGATAACCGTAGCCGATTAGGGGAGGCTAGCTTTATTCAATGGCCCTTCCGCCGTGATCGAGCGTGGGTCGAACCCCCCCCGTCTGTGCGCTTCCGAGGAGTCTTTCCGTGCCCCGAAACACCCGTCCGACAACGGCGTACTCAGTCACCTTGCGTGAACTCGAGGTACGTCGGGTGACAGACGTGACGCCGGGCATGCGGAGAGTGACGCTCACCGGAGCGCAGCTCGACACCTTCACAAACGCCGACGGCTTTGCCGAGCCCGCCTTCGTCAGCACCGGCTTCGACGACGACCTCCGATTGTTGTTCGCCTATCCTGGCGAAACCGATCCGGTCTTGCCGGTGATAGTCGACGGCACTGTGACTTTCGCAGCGGGACGCCGTCCACTTGCCCGCGCGTACACCGTGCGCCGTTACGATCCGCGAACAAGTGAACTCGACGTCGATTTCGTCGTTCACGGCGGTGGAGTTGCTACCACCTGGGCGCGCGACGCCGGCCCGGGCGACCGAATGCACATCGCGGGTCCCTCTGTATCGCAGGGACTCCCGGAAGATTGCGAGTATCTGCTCGTCGTCGGTGACGAGACGGCGCTACCTGCGATCGCACGTCTGCTCGAGGAATTGCCTGCCGATGCCAGGGGGCATGTGTTCGTCGAAATTGCGGACTCGGCTCACATTCAATCGGTGCGCGAGTTGCCCGGGGTGAGTGTCACGTGGTTGCCACGCGAGGGGGCGGAGCCCGGCACTAATTCTTTGTTGCTCGACGCGGTCAGTGCAGTCGAATGGCCTGACGGACGCGTATTCGCTTGGCTTGCAGGCGAACAGGCGACGATTCGCTCGCTTCGGCGTCATTTGATTCGTGATCGAGGAATTGCGAAGACCGACATCGATTTCACCGGCTACTGGAAACGCAGCGACACAGTGCGCACAGATTCCTGACCCGGCTCCATCGCTCGGTAAGACCGAAGCGCTCGATAACACCGAAAGGCAGAAATGACAGTCCTGCGCACCAGACGATCACGGATCATCGGACTGATCGGGGCCGCGCTCGCCGCAGCGCTCCTTGTGTCCGGGTGCTCGGCCTCGGCCGAAAACTCGAAAACGGCGTCCACTCCCGGTTCGGAGGGGAACGCCCTTCCCGCTGCGGAAGGAACGACTACTTACCCGCTGACCCTGGAATCGCCATATGGTACAAGTATTCTCGAGAAGCGCCCGGAGCGGGTTGCCGCAATCGTCCCCAATGCCGTCGACACGGAAATGCTCCTCGCGCTCGGCGTCAAACCCGTTCTCTCCTCGTCGATGGTCAAGGAGTCGGCTTCCCAGTCGTACTTGCTGCCTTACGGCGCAGAGGATCTCGACACCTTCGAGTTCGCGATGGGCGGCACACTTCCCGTCGAAGCGATCGCCGCGAGCGAACCTGACCTCATCGTCGCCGTCGGCTGGGCCGACGGCCTGGGTGGTTTGTCGATGGGCGATTACTACGAACGTTTGTCCTCCATCGCACCGGTGGTGACGAGCCCCGACACGAAGTCGCGGATGCTCGTGCCGTGGAAGGAATCGATCCGCGTACTCGGCGAGACACTCGACCTCTCGAAGGCAGCCGAAAAGATCGTGGCGGACCATGATCGGTATTTTGCGAAGGTGCGTCAGGAGAACCCTGAACTCACTGGCCTGACCGCAACCTGGGCGATCTTCTACGGAACCGGCAATGGGCTGCAGTACCTTTCAGCGCCCGATTCGGCTCCGGCAACTTTCTTGGGCGAGCTCGGTTTTGCCGAGAACCCGCGTGCACAGGAGTTCGTCACCCAAAGCACTGTCGGCGAGGAACTTCTCGAGAACATCGATGCGGACTTCCTGCTGATCGGCCGCAGTGCCGCCGGCAGCGAGGAGGATTTCGACAAGCTGACCGGCGGGAAGCTCTTCCAAGCGCTGGGAGCGGTGTCCTCCGGTCGTTGGGTCGCTCTGCCTCCTCGCACCGCCGACGGTGGCGACGTTCTGTGGGCAATCACGAGCGGTGGCCCGATCGGAACGATGTGGGCGGCTGAACATATCGTGCCGCTCATCAGCGCGAAGCTGTAGGCGTACAACTGGAGAACGGAAAGCCCTCACCCGTCGCCACACGATTGTGTGGCGACGGGTCGTTCGTACAGCAGGTGTCCCGGGTTTGAGGGTTGCCTATGGGACGAAGAAGGTTGCGAAACCCGGGGTGACAGGTCCGGCGGCAGGCAATATGGCGACGGCAACTTGCCCGGCTCCAGTCTGCAGGGTTGCCTCTCCCGGGGTTCCTTGGTTGTCGCCAGAAAGCCGACCGGTGCCGGAGGCTCCTGTCGAGAGGTTCATCCAGCGCACTTCCGTCGAAAGCATGCAACCCCACCGCTCGTCTTTGGCGCCGGTGATCGTCACCGTGCCAGGTTGTTCGCCGACTACCGCCACACAGTGGACAGGGGGTGCGTCGAAGCTGCCGTTTGGGTTCCCGAACGGCGCCGGGTTGATTTGGAACGGAACGGTGACCGCAGCGGAGGCAACGGCTGCGGGCGCGAGAACCGATACGGCCACTATGGATACGCAGGCAGATAGTCGGCGTACGAGATTCGTCACGGTAACCTCCGGTAATCGAAGACGGTGTGGTGCCCATGCTCTACCCGGAGCGCAATTACCGCAAGGGGATCCAGTTTTCGAGCCAGCGGCGGTTCATGAATCGCTGAGTGCGTGACCGTTTGTAGAATCGTTGTCCTGCAACGCGTATCGGTATACGAAGCCTGTATTGGGCGGTGAATAGCCCAATCGTGCTGGGCTCCACCGAAAGTACTAACTTTCCAGCCATCGGCCAGCCGGCTTGCGGTGTAGCTCGACAAAGCTGGTGTTGTTCGCAAGGCGGGCTGAACGATTTCTCAGGGAAGGCAATGGATATGGATGATGCGCTCGTTCCGCTCGAAGATGCACTCCCGCAGCTGTTCTCGCATCTTTCGCGGTTTCACGCTGGCGTGAGGGGTCTGCGGCGTGGGCAGCCAAGCCGCGTTTGGGGGTCGAGCCTCTAACTGTCGAATGATTGCGACAGCAGTGGATTTCGTTGGATAGAAGTGCGGAGACCAATCCTGTGGTGGTGGCTGCGGGTCTCGAAATCACGTTTCATCTACCAAACAAATGCTTGATCGCTAGAGTGTGTGCGACATCGAAAGCCCGACAAAGTTCGATTTCGAAGGAGTTCGTATGGTTGCACCTCAGGCTTATGTCGTCGATGCGCTCCGCACTCCGGTGGGTAAACGGCACGGCTCGCTCGCAGGAGAGCACCCAGCGGACATGGGGGCCCACGTGATCACATCGATTCTCGACCGCACTCGACTGGACCCGATGGCCGTCGACGATGTGATCTTCGGTTGTGTCGACGCTATCGGGCCGCAATCGGGCAACATTGCCCGCACTGCCTGGCTTTCAGCAGGCCTACCGTTGGACATCCCAGGAACGACAGTCGACAGACAATGCGGATCTTCACAGCAAGCCGTCCACTTCGCAGCGCAAGCGGTCATGAGCGGGACCCAAGATGTGGTGCTTGTCGGCGGTGTGCAGAACATGTCCTCGATTCCTATCTCGGCGGCGATGCGTGCCGGCAACGAGTACGGATTCGACACGCCCTTCAGCAAGTCCCGGGGGTGGGCAGCACGATTCGGCGAGGCCGAAATCTCACAGTTCGTCGGCGCCGACCTGATTGCCAAGAAATGGGGTATCAGCCGTGAAGACATGGAGGAGTGGGCACTGCAATCGCATCAGCGTGCCCGTGCTGCCATCACAGACGGCCGATTCGAGCGTGAGACAGTGTCATTGGGCCAATGCGTCGTTGACGAATGCCCACGAGAGACATCCATGGAGCAGATGGCTGCACTGCCCGCATTGAGGGATGGCTCGTTGCTGACGGCTGCTGTGGCTTCGCAGATCTGTGACGGCGCATCAGCGGCCCTGATTGTCTCCGAGAAGGCGCTCGAGGTTCATGGATTGAAGCCACGTGCGCGCATTCATCATATGAGCGTGCGCGGCGACGATCCGATGCTGCAGCTCTCGGCGCCGATACCCGCGACGAAGTATGCACTGGCGAAATCCGGCATGGCGATCGGCCAGATGGATACCGTAGAAATGAACGAGGCATTCGCTTCGGTAGTTCTGAGCTGGTTGATCGAGACGGGTGCAGATCCCTCCCGGGTCAATCCCAACGGTGGTGGAATCGCATTGGGCCACCCTCTTGGGGCCACTGGCACCAAGTTGTTCGCCACGATGTTGCACGAGTTGGACCGCATTGATGGACGGTACGGACTCCAAACCATGTGTGAGGGTGGCGGGACCGCGAACGTCACCATCATCGAGCGGCTGAGCTGAGCTCGAGAAATTGGGCGGCATGGAAGACCTTCTGTTGTAGCGCTTTGTCGGGTGCAACGCGCCCAACAGGGGTGCCGTGGCGCGGTGTGCGACGATCCGAGTGTGGGAGAACAGGCGGATCGTCTTGCTCGTGGTGAGTGGTATCTCGATGATGACGAGCTGAGGCAGCGGCGGCTGGAGTGTTGGCGTCGACTCGACTCGTTCAATGGGGCTGCGGCGGACGACGACGCTGTCCGCTCACGGGCTCTCGCCAGCCTTTTTGGTGAGGTAGGTGACGGAGCTTTGGTGGTGCCGCGGTTCCAATGCAGCTACGGACACAACATTCGGCTCGGAGCCAACGCATTCGTCAACGCGAACGGGTTCTTCATGGATGATGCGCTGATCACGATCGGCGCGGACGTGAGGATCGGGCCTGGAGCCCAGCTGATGACAGCGTTGCACCCTGTCGATGATCATCGACGGCGCCGCGAGGGATGGGAGCGGGCTGCTCCGATCGTCATCGGTGAGAACACGTGGCTCGGCGCCTCAGTCACTGTCGGTGCAGGAGTTTCGATCGGTCACAACGCCGTGATCGGCGCGGGAAGTGTGGTCTTGCATGACATTCCTGATCACGTCGTTGCTGCTGGATCGCCGGCAAGGGTTATCCGTCGGACACCTGCCGAAGTTGAGGGACTGCAACGCGAGCACTAGGGCATGCGATGTCAGAGGGTGATCGTGCGGGTGGGCTCCCAGATGGCGGGGTCGCGGTGGGTGACGACGAAGACGGTGGCCGCCAGTTCCCGCACGGCGCCGGCGATACGGCGCTCGGTGGCCTCGTCGAGGGCCGAGGTGGCTTCGTCGAGAACCAGGACGGGAGCGTCTTTGAGGAAGGCGCGAGCGATCGCCACCCGCTGACGTTCGCCACCGGAGAGAGCGGCACCCTGGTGTCCGATGTCCTGATGAATGCCGAGCGTCGAGCGGTCGAGAACGGCGCCGAGGGCAGCGCGCCTTGCGGCGTCCTCGATCTCGGTTTCGGTAGCGCCCGGTCTTCCAAGTCCGATGTTCTCCCCGAGGGTGCCCGAGAACACGAGTGGGTCCTGCGGCACGTAGCCGATATGTGCCGCCAGAGCGTCGTAGGGCAAGTCGCGCAATGAAACTCCGCCCAGAGTGACGCTGCCTTGGTCAGGATCGTCGAAGCGCATGAGCAGCCCGAGAAGTGTGCTTTTCCCCGTACCCGAGCGTCCTGCGACGAGAACTCGCTCACCCGCGGGGATCTTCGCGGTGATGCCGCGCAGAACCGGAGCGTGGTCTACCCCGGCGACCTCGATGTCAGTTCCAACAGGGCGCGCGGCGTCCCGGGGTGCGGGCTCGGCCAGTGCGGGAGCCGAAGTCGCTGTGCGGTAGTCGCGAACCGTTGCGCGCAGCTCGTTGACTCCGATTCCGGCCAGGGCGAGTTCGTCGAGCGGCGCAGCGGCGCGGGCGGTGAGGATGACGAGGGCGAGAGCGGCTGCGGGATCGTCGAATCCGGTGGCAGCGAGGAAAATCACTGCACCTGCCAACGGCACAATGGTGGCGATCGCCGAGATGAATGTCGCTGGTGCCGCGGCGAGATTTGTCCGTGCAAGCGCGGCTTCCTGATTCCGCCAGCTTCGCTCGATTCGTTCGATGGAACGTGTGGGACCGGCTGCCGTACGCAGTAATTCGAGATGATCGGTGAGTTCGAGTGTCGACTGAGTTGCTGCGAGCTCGGCTTCGTGTCGGCGCTCGTCCGCTCGGCTGAGCGCACGCTGGGCCAGCGTCTGAGCGGCGAGCGACACGGCGAGCAGTCCACCGACGAGCAGCATGACACCTGGCCCCGCGACGACCGCGATCCCAGGAAGCAGGAGCAGCGGGATCAGCGGTGCAACCAGGAAGGTCTGAAGTTGGTGCGCGGGAACACTCATCAGCGACGGGATCCCGCGCCCGGCGACGGTGGCGAGCAGTGCCCGGTTGTCGTCGGTGAACCAGGACAGTTTCGCACGGGCGAAGGCATCGCCGAGAGCGTCGTAGAGATCGCCGACGAGTCGAGCCCCGGTGAAGTAACCGCCCCGCGAGACCAGGACGGTCACGAAGAGAGCAATGGTGGCCGTGGCCAGGACGAGAACCGGCGACCGGTGATCAGCGATCGAGAGCGCGAGGGTGGTGTACGCGATCGCTTCGAGGACAGCGACGGACACCCAACCGAGTCCGATGGTGATCAAGCGTCGTCGGACTGCATTGGCGCTGTTCATTATTCGGCTCCAGTCAGGGCTGCATTGTGCGACGCGGCGTCGTTCACGTTTCGACCGCCGAGGTCGAGTCGATCGTCGGCATCGTCTGCAAGAGCGGGGTCGTGGGTGACGATCACGACCGTCTTTCCTTCGTCGTGCGCGAGGTACCGCAATTCTTTCAGCAGTTCTGCCGCTGTCCGATCGTCGAGTGCACTGGTCGGCTCGTCGAGCAGCAGTACTGCTGCGGGCGAGAGGAACACCCGAGCGATCCCGACTCGCTGACGTTCTCCGCCGGAGAGTGAAGCTGCGTGGGCGTCGAGGCTGACGTCGATCTGTGCCCGGCGTAGTGCGGCGGTGTATTCCGCGTCCGTTGCATCGGGGGCGGCCAGCGCGATGTTCTCGCGCACCGTGGCAGGTAACACGTCTGCGCCCTGGGGTGTGAGCAGAACGGACTGTGGCCGCAGGTTCTCGTCGATCGCGGTGATGCTACGACCTGCGTAGCGGACGGTACCCAGTTCCGGGATCTCGAAGCCGGCCAATGTTTTCAGGAGCGTCGTCTTGCCTGCTCCACTCGGTCCCGTGATCGCAGTGATCGTGGCTGGGCGGAATGCATGCGTGACGTCGTCGACGACTCTGCGGTCCGCGATCGTGACAGTCAGGTTGACGATCTCCAGTCGATCGGAGGGACTCGAGGCCGGAACGGTTGGCGCTTCACCGGCAGGGAGGGTGGGTTCGTCCAGGGCAGCGGCGAGCCGGCCCGCAGCAGAGCGTCCAGCAGCGACGTAGTCGAGGCCGTGCCCGAGCCGCAGGGCCGGTGTCACGATTGCGAGGCTGAAGAGAATGGTGGCGGCCAACGTCGTTGCATCCCAGTGGAATCCGACGGCATAGGCGATCGCGAACGTCGCCGTCGCCTGCATGAGGGCAACGGCGACGGCCGCAGGGGTAGCCACGAGTCGAACGCGCTCCTGCATTCCCCGGGTGAACCGTGCTGTCGATTCTGCATAGTCGGCGGCAGCGCCGGTCTGCGCGCCGTAGATCCGGCAGACGCGGATGCCGCGGGCATAGTCGTCCACGGCAGTCACGATGTCGCCCATGACATCTGCACTTTCGGCGCTGTGCCGAGCGGCCATTCGGGGGATCACGACCAGGTAGAACAGAGCTGCCACGATGCCGGGAGCCAGAGCGAGAAGCGCCACGGGGCCGGCTGAGGCAACCAACGCCGCGATCGTGACCGCGGGGACCACGATGAGTGTGGCGAACTCGGCCGGTAGGTGCGCAGTCATATGGTGCAGCGCCGAGATGTCGTCCGAAACGAGCCTCCGCAGTGCGTCTCCGCTGTAGCGGGACAGCGTGCTTGCCGGTAGGCGAACGAGGTGGGCTGCGAGCTGGCGTCGAAGCCTGGCCTCGAAGAGTGACTCGGCGTGATGCGAGAGCCACGACGACGTGGCAGCGAGCGTTACCCCGGTGAGCCACAGCCCACATGCCCACCCGGCCCAGCTCATCGACGGTTCACCGATGAGTTGCACGACGCACCAGAGCGCCCCGAGCATCGCGACCCCCGACGCTGCGGCCGCGACGACCCCGGCAGCCAATGCAGGCAGCGCCGGGCGCAAGGCCGGGACCAGCGACGGTTCGACGAGAGGGCGGGGCATGGATAACTCCTTGAATCAGCGTCAGGGTGCAGGCACGACAAATGACCGAGACCTAAGGTTAGGGGTCGATGGCTCCATGTGGTTATCGCCGTACGCCGATTTCTTACACTCGCCCAGCATCTGTCGGTGTCAGGATGCGGCCGAGATGGAACTCATGACGTCTTCCCACACGCCCATGACTGCGGGTTCGGTTGGACCCGTTTGGGTGAAGACTGCCACGCATTTGCGGCGGAAGTCGTACATCTCGATCGAGCTGGTCAGGCCGTGAACGCCGTGGGTGAGGGTCAGCCAGCACTCCGAGACACCATTCAGGTCGATCACCGTCCGGCAGGTGTCGGACGCCAAAGTCAGCGTCCCCCCGAACATGGCTGCGGCGTCGAGGTCACCACGGTGGATCTGCAGGCATCCGTTCCCGGCGACGACGGTCGTGACGGGCAGTTGGTGGTAGGACAGGTGCTCCATCCCGGCAGCCATGAGGTGAGGATCAACTCGCCGGTAACCGAGGGCGCCCAGAGCGACCAGGCCGCTACGACGTTCGCTGCCGCCGTCCGCGAGGATGAAGTCGAGCTGTGTCAGCTGATCGGCTTCGGCCCAGAATGCGGGCGTATTCGATGTCTGGATGGGAGTGCTTGTTTCCCTCGCAGTGCTCGGCGCAGTTCGCATCGCTTCGAAGGCGAGACGATCCGAGGCCGGGGTCAAATACGTGGTGTGTGAACTTGATCCGTGGATGTCGAACATGCGGAGCGTCGGCGGTATGTGCTGCTCTGCTTCAGTGGTCACCACCGAGCCGAGGGAGGCAACGTTCAAACGCAGAGCGACGAGCCCGGGCGCGCAGACCAACGGATCGCCGGGAACTGTCGGAACGGAGTACTTGCCCGAGTCGTTGACAGCCACCGGGCCTGCGACGGTGATTGCTACCGTGTCGTCCAAGAGCGGCAACATTTCGCCGACTACGTCAGGTGCGGTGTCGATCAGTTCACCACGGAACCCCGGACGCGCAAGCAGTGCGTCCAGGTCCGACATGCGCGCCAAAGCTGCACAACGACATTCGCCACGGTGCGGGTACATCTCAGTAGACATCCCTTAGGTACCGCTTCGATCGTTTGAGGTTGTTGACGTAATCCTCAGCGGCGTCCGCATCCAACCCACCGTGCTCGGCGACGACCTCGTGCAGCGCGTCGTCGACGTCCTTTGCCATCCGAGTGGCGTCGCCGCAGACGTACACGTGCGCACCGTTTTCGAGCCAGTCGAACAAGTCTCGGCCCTGCTCGCGCATACGAGTCTGAACGTAGATCTTCTCGGACTGATCGCGCGAGAAGGCCAGATCGAGGCGAGTCAGGACACCGTCACGGGTCAGCCCGTTCAACTCGTCCTCGTAGATGAAGTCGCTCGACTGATGCTGATCGCCGAAGAACAGCCAATTCTGCCCCGACGCGTTGCGCGCGCGACGCTCGTGCAGGAAAGCGCGGAAGGGTGCGATGCCGGTTCCGGGGCCGATCATCACGACGGGAACAGCGTCATCGGCGGGTAGGCGGAACGAATTGTTCTTGGAGACAAAAACTCCGACCCGATCTCCCTCGCCGACGCGGTCCGCCAGGTACGTCGAGCAGACGCCGCCGCGGTCCCGCTCGCCCGAGCGGTAGCGCACACTCGCTACCGTCAGATGGACGGTGCCGTCGTGGGCCAGCGGGCTGGAGGAGATCGAATAGACCCGATGTTGCAGCGGGCGAAGAAGTGTAAGCAGATCCTCGGGATTCAGGCGAATGCTGTTGTCCAACTGGAGGAGATCGAGAACGTCCTTGCCCCACAGCCACGCATCGAGCGCTTCCCGATCTTCCGTGTCGAGAATATGCTGCAGTTCGGCGTCGCCGCTGCGTCGGGCGATGTCTTCGATCAAATCGCGCGAGGGAATGGAGATCTCGTAGTCGCTGGTCAACACCTGGTCCAACGGTGCGGACGAGCCGTCTTTCGCGGTAACCACGTAATCGCCGCTGACACCGAGCTGATGGATGATCGCCTCGACGAGGGCGGGGTCGTTGATCGGGCGGATGCCCAATCCATCTCCGGCCTCGTAGTCCAGACCGTCCTCGCCGAGCGCAAAGGTGAAGTGGCGGACTTCCTTGGCTGAGTCCTCGCCGGACAACAGCCGGTTGGCGAGGACGGTTGCAGGATAGGGGTTCTTGCGAGTCCACTGGGACTTGGTCTTCGTCTGAGCGGGCGCAACCGGCGAGGCAGCGGCCCCCGCATCACCGTCGACACCGGCCACCGCAGCGACGGCCCGAACGATCCACTCGGCCGCCGGATCCTCGTAGTCGACGTCGCAATCGGTGCGGTCGACAACCCGGGTCCCGCCGAGCGCTTCGAAGCGGGCGTCGATGTTCTTTCCCGACTGGCAGTACCCGTCGTAGCTGGTGTCACCGAGTGCGAGGACTCCGAAGTAGAGACCCTCCAGCCGGGGCGCACTCTCGGATTCGACTGCATCCCAGAACAGCTGCGCGTTGTCGGGCATCTCGCCCTCGCCGTAGGTGGAGGTGATGACGAGCACCCGGCGCATGGCGGAAAGTGCATTGATATCCACGGTGTTCAGACCCGCGACAAGTGGTTCGAGACCGTGGGCACGAGCAGCTGCGGCTGCGTCTTCAGCCAAGGACTCCGCGTTGCCGGTCTGACTTCCGTAAAGGATGTGCACGGCTGCGCCGGCAGCTCTCTCCACTGTCGCTGTTGCAGTACCGGTTTGACCGGACATGACAGTTCGCGAGTGTAGACCGGCCAGGAATCCGGAAAGCCACGCGCGCTGGTCGCCGGTGAACGGTGCGTATTCGGGGATGTACGGGATTTCCATGATTTGAAGCTCACCTACTTTCGGGGGAGGAGGTCAGGACACCAGGTCGGGGATCGTGCGCGAAGCGAACAGTTCGTCGAAGTTCGGCAGTGATCCGAGCTTGTCCCGATTCTTGTTGTCTTGAAACAGAATCCACCCGTACGTCGCCGGGCTGTCCATGGCCAACACGTTGCGTAGGCTCAGCGCCTGCTTGTAGTCGTCGACCCGCTTGGCTGCAATCAGCGCAGCCAACTGTTCGTCGTCGTAGTCGGCCAGAATCTCTTTCGAGTACTTGACCAAGTGCTGGACGAGGGCGAAGTCCTCGGTCAGCACCAGGTTTCGGGCCGCCTTCTGCACTGCTGGATCGTCGGGTCCGGACGCACCCGGCGTGCGGGCGGCGGCGAGTTGTTGTGCGAAGTGAAGCACGGTGTACGCACTGAGCAGCGCATACATCGTCGCGGTATCGGTCTCGCCATAGGCGGGGACTGCTCCGTTCAGTGCGGGGCGCCCATCGCGCACTGCGAGTTTGAACGTGCGGACCTGACGTGCTGCGATGGCGGACGCCAATTCTTCGAGAAGCTCTTTGTGCGACTTCGCAGCCAGGATTGCATCGCTGTCCTGGTAAAGCATCAATGCCTTGGGCATGGCGTAGACGAACGAGTGCTGTTCGACTTCCCAGTTCTCGAGTAGTCGGGTTCCGAGCGCGGATCCCGTTGCTTCCACATGCAGTTCGAGCAGGAGTTGTACCGCGTGGTTGTGGACGGCGGCCAGAGGATCGGTCGCAGCGGTGATCGAACCCAGCAGTACGGAATCGGTACTTGCTCGCAGTGCCAATTCGCCGCGAGGGTCGTACTGGTAGAAGAACCCGCCGCTCATGCCGTTGCCGACACCCTTGCCGAACTCGCCGAGATTCACGACAGCACCGTTGGTCATGTACTCGCCGGCGAAGTCTCCGACACCTTCTACGACAGCACTGGCGCCGGAGTTACGAACTGCGAAGCGATCGCCTGCTTCACCTTCGACGAACACTCGTCCACCGGTGGCGCCGAAGAGTGCGAAGTTGCCGATCAACACGTTTCCACCGGCGTCACTGGAGCCGCCGCCTGGGCTGCGCACGGCAATCACGCCGCCGCTCATGCTCTTTCCTACGCCGTCGTTACATGTCCCGGTGTGTTCCAGGTGCATGCCGTCGTTGCAGAATGCGCCGAACGACAGGCCCGCAGATCCGGTCGTCAGGACGCGCACGCTGCCCGGCGCCAGATACCGTCGCCCGCGCTCGTCGGTCAGTACTCCCGGAGCGAGAAGCCCGGCCGCTCCGTAGTTGAGTTCACGTTCGAGGTCGATCGCCAACTGACCACCGACGCTCTTGTTCCGGTTACCCAGGTGCAGTGCACCTTCGGCGAATTCAGGTCCGGACACGGCGACCGAGGCCTCGCCACGGTTGAAGAACACCGTACGAACCTCGTCCATGATCTTCTCGTCGAGCGCGTACTCACGTTCGAGGTACACAGGATTGTCGATGGTGATGTCCGGGGCGGACTCGAACATCGCGTCCAGCTTCAGATTGCCGACAACAGACGGGTGATCGAGCAGATGCAGGAGATCCGTTCGACCCCGCGCTTCCTGAAGGGACCGCATTCCCAGATTCGCGAGCAGTTCCCGAGTTTCGTGAGCGATGTTGAGAAGGTACTGCGCCATCGCGCGGGGATCGCCGTCGAACAGTTCCGGGTTGGTGGTCAGACCGGCGGGGCACTTGATGTTGCAGTTCTTGGCCATGACGCAGCCCATCATCATCAGCGCCGACGTACCGAACTCGAAGCTGTCTGCGCCGAGTAGGGCGGAAGTGATGATGTCGCTGCCGGTCTGATGCGCGCCCGAGCATCGCAGAACGACTTTCTGGCGAAGGCCGTTGGCACACAGAGCTTGATGGACCTCCGCGATACCGACCTCGGCCGCACGACCCGCGTATTTGAGGCTGGTCACCGAAGCTGCGCCGGTGCCACCGGTATTTCCGGCGACGTTGATGACGTCGGCGCCGGCCTTGGCGACACCGACGGCGATGGTGCCGATTCCTTCCGAGGACACCAACTTCACGATCACCCGAATGCGAGCTGCCTTGCAGTCGTGGATGAGCTGAGCGAGGTCCTCGATGGAGTACGTGTCGTGGTGAGGCGGCGGCGAAACCAGTTCGACCCCGGGCGTTCCGCCGCGGGCGGCAGCGATGTCGACGGTGACCTTGGCGGCCGGAAGCTGCCCGCCCTCACCGGGTTTTGCGCCTTGGCCGAGTTTGATCTCGATCTCTTCGAGCATCGGATCGGCGAGGTAGCCCGCCCAGATTCCGAAGCGTCCGGATGCAAACTGCTTGATGCGCGATGCACGAATCGTGTTGTAGCGCGAAAGGTGTTCGCCGCCTTCGCCGCTGTTGGACATCGCACCGACCATGTTCGTGCCGTGCGCGACGGCTTCGTGCGCCGGAGCGTTCAGTGCGCCATGGCTCATGGCACCCGACGCCAACTTCGGGGTGATGTCGCTTGCACTCTGTACCTCGGAGAGAGGTACACCTGCCGGTGCGACCCTCAGCTTGGAAAGGAACTCTGCCGCAATACCGGTTGCATTCAGCACCAGATCCGGGTCGGTGGCCTCGATGGTGACGTCGTCGGCAAAGGCGACGGAAAGAGCATCGCCGAGTGCTACCACCCGAGCGGTGTCGTCGGCCAGTGGACCGTCCAGGCTAAGTGTGTACCGGCCGTCCGCGGCAGATTCACACCGGATTCCACGCATCACGATCGTCTTATTGCTGCGCACCGAGAATCGGCTGATCTGGTCGGTGAACTCGGCTGTCGTCACCGCAAATGTGACATCACCGGGCACGGAGATGACATCGCGCAACGCGGCGGGACGACGCGATCGTTCCGCAGCCATGACAGTGGAAAAGTCCCGGTACCCGGCGGTGATGTCGAAGTCGTCGATCTGCTCGGTGGTCAACCGGTCGAAGCTCGTCGCCCGGTATGCCCCGGCGTCGAGGCGGAAGGCGTCGTCGAGCCGTCCGAGCGGCAGTAGACGTAGAGCCTCGAATTGTTCTGTTCCGGAGGGACTGTCGAACGCGATCTTCTCTTCGGTGAGTTCGACGTACTTACGGACCGCGATGGTACCGAACGAATGCCCTGCGCCGTCTGCACGCTCCTTGAACAGGCCGAGCAGTGGCAGATCCTTCTCGCCCCCGACTTCGCTCGCACGCTCGTGCCACTGCTTCGAGGTCACCGCGACGGTGTCGAAACCGACGCCACCCACCGGTGACTTCATGTTGGGGAACCACTGGCGCAGAACAGGGTCGGACGTATCGAGGAAGTTGGGTTCGAAAAATTCTCCGCCGATGTAGCTTTCGACGGTGCACAGACCGACGCGTCCCATCGTCTTCATCAGGGACTTCTCGGCGGCCTTCGCGAAGCGTCGGAACGCGGCGTCCGGGTCAGCGGCGAACTTCTCCTCGGCTCGCAACTGAACGGACAGCGGATAGACGGCGGAAGCGCCGAAACCGAGTGCGGCCGCAACGTGGTGTGAGGACTCGATCTGGCCGCTCTCGACGATGAGAGAGACGCGCAGTCGCAGGCCCGCGTCGATGAGGCGTTGGTTCAATGCTCCGACGACCATGATCGCGGGAAGTGTTGCGCGCTCGTGAGATACGTGGCGGTCGGTCAGGACTGCGATTCCGCCCTGTTCGGCCGCGAAGGCTACAACAGCGTTGCCGAGCGCGGTCATCGCGTCGACCATTGCCTGCGCGTCACCCTCGGCGGGGTAGAGCATTTCGAAGCGGCGGTGCGGAGTGTGGTTCTGTTCGCGGATCTTGAGCATGTCCAGGTGCCCGAGGATCGGCGAGGCGATGACGATCTGCTTGCCCTGTCCGGGGGACATCTTCGCACCCAATGCAACCCTGAGAGTCATACCGTCCGCTTCCCGGATGCTGTCGAGGGGAGGGTTGGTGACCTGGGCGAATCGCTGCGAAAAGTAACGAGCCACGCCGCCTTCGCGGTCGCTCAATGCGTTGATGGCGTTGCCGTAACCCATGGCGGAGACCTTTTCGGCTCCGTGCGTGAGCATCGGATCCATCAGGAATTTGAAACTTTCCTGATCCAGGGAGTACGCCATGTAGCGCTGATGAACCTCGAAGGTGCCGTTGTAGCGGGTCGGGGAGCTGACCTTCTCCGCTGGCACGGTGGGAATGTCTTCGATCAGGATTCGCGATTGCTCCAGCAACGACTGGTAGTCGCGCTGAGCGGCAATCTTTTCCAGAGCTTCGCGGGCAGTGTAGGTATGGCGATCGCGATGATCGAAGTACAACATTCCGCCGGCCTCGACGCGGCCACGGTGAATCACCGTCTCGGGTGCGAACGCGATCTGTCCGGCTTCGGAGAATGCGCACACGTAGTCGTGTGTCTCGATCGTGCGTAGTGGACGCAGACCGAGGCGATCCAGGCGCGCACCGATGATGGTGCCGTCGCCGAACACCAGCGCTGCCGGTCCGTCGTTCTTCTCCTCGTACAGCGAGAAGTACTCGAACATCGCACGCACTGCGGGGGAGAGAGTGGTGTCGTTTTCCCAGGCCGGCGGCATCATCGAGACCACAGCCGTCACCAGGTCGACACTGTCCTCGATGACGCGAGCTTCCAGGGTCTGATCGAGTCGGCAACTGTCGGACTGGCCGGGCGGACGGACGATCGCACGTCGTTTTGCACTGGCGACAGCAGCTTCGGAGAGCCGATTCTTCTTGTCCGTGTTCAGTTCTCCGTTGTGAGCCATGAACCGGAACGGCTGCGCCATCGTGGGATGCGGGTCCGTGTTGGTCGAGAACCGCGTATGGAAGTACATCGTGTGCACGGCGTGATCGGGGTCGACCAGGTCGCGGAAGTACGGGATCACTTCGTCGGAGTTCAAGCGACCCTTGAGAACCTGAGTTCGCGCGCTGAGCGAGAGTGGGTACAACCCGCGTAGTGCAGGGGTGTTGTACGCGATTGCCTCGATGGCGAGCAGAGCTTCGTGCACGAGGCGATCGACTACCGCAGGCTCGGGGCGAGGAGTGGGCACCTCGAAAATCCACTGCCTGACCGGAAGTTGATGCGCGATCGCGGCCGGCCGAATCGCCGAGTTGTCGACCGGGACGTCGCGCACTGCGAGAGTGGTGAAACCGCGATCGAGAAGTTCACGTTCGACCAGGGCGGCAGCGCGAGCGTGCTGGGCGTCGTCGTCCGGAAGGAAGAAGTTGCCGACGCAGAAGCGTCCGGCGCGAAGGTCGGAGCGCCCGGTTACCTTGCGGAAGAACCGGAGGGAGAGGTCCACCGAGACGCCGCCGCCGTCGCCGACGCCCTCGGAGGACATACCGCCGCGGTGCGGAACCGAGCAGAGCGCTTCGCGGCCCTTGATCAGGACATCGTGGGTCTGCACGCCGTCCTTGCGCGTGATGAACCCGACCCCGCAACTGCTCTTGTCATCTGCGGGGTCGTACAAACCGACGATGGACGTGCTCACTGCAGCAACCTTCTCCCTGTCCTGGTTGCCCGGAGATTGTTCGACCGGGCAGATACGACGGCATGTATTCCGTCAGGGCAGGGCGTCGCTGCTTCGATGAAGCGGCACCCGAATGGGTTCAGACTACTGAGTAGAGGCTTACCTTAGTCAAGTCTGCTTGGTGTGACTTGGATCTGAGCAGGTCAGAGGGTTGCTTTGTAGGCAAGTGCGTAGGCGATCTTGCCCGGCTTGTCGTCTGTGTACGGCTTGGACAGCTTTGCGAACTCGCCCTTGGACTCGGCTTTGCCGTCGTTCCAGGCCGACAGGACGCCAAGATCGGTGGCAGTGAATCCGCTGTCGACGACGGCATCGCCCGTCAACGCTGTCTGTGCTTTGGTCACCGACTTCACGGTGCCCAGGTAGCTGGAGAGATCATCGCGATTCCAGTTGGTGAGGTCGACGGGCGCGGTGTCGCGGACCCAGGCGCCCCAGTAGAACTCCTGGAACGGAATCGTGCCTGCGGCGAATCCGATGTCGCGGGAGAAGTACATCAAGCTGCGGTACTTGTCGTCGGCGAAGTTGGCCAGGCCGACGCTCTTCGGCAGAGCCTGGACCGGTACCTGGTTTCCGTCGACGTCACGCGACCAGACCCACTTGTTCTTTTCCATCTCGGTCCAGAAGGCGCCTTCACTCAGGCCACTGAGGTTGCCGAGAACCCGCAGTCGCACGTGCAGGTCGGGGCCTCCGTCGGCCGTCTCGATGAAGGACGTGAGGGTGTGGTGACCGTCGGTCAGGTAGAGATCGCCGCGGGGTCCGACGACCACGGTCTTCATGGGCGCGATGCTCTCCGCGGTTTCCTGACCCACCGGGAGCTGGCAGGTGAAGGACGACGGGTCCTTCAGCGTCGACGCCGCAGTAGCGGTCGCGGCCTGGATCTGACCGTTCGCCTCACACCAGTCGTCGAACTTCTTGTTGATCGTGTCTTTTCCGAGCGTGTATCGCCCGAGCTTGTAGTACACCTCGTCGTAGCCGAGTGACGGTTGTGTCGCGTGAACGTCGCCGATGCGCACGTCCAGGAGATCACCTTCCTTGGCGCACAGGTACTCCGATCCGCCGGCGGAGCCTGAGAACGAACCGGTGGAGATTCCGCCACACGCGAGGGGAGCGGCGACAGCGGGAGTGCTGACCAATGTTCCGGCGCCGAGCAGTGCCAGTGTTGTGAGTGCCGAGATGGCGGAACGACGCATGTGGGGATCTCTCCTGATGATGGGTTCGCACGTGAAGAAGCTTGCGTCACAATCGCTCAGGGTGGTTTCGGACTTACTGACAACAGACGTCCGCGCGGTGGCTACCACGTGAATTCACGTCGTAACCACCGCGCGGTGAGCCTGTTGGTTGATCAGCCCTGCAGTTGATCAGCCTTGCAATTGATCAGCCCTTGTAGTTGTAGAAGCCCTCGCCGACAGCAACGCCGAGCTTGCCCTCGTCGATGTAGTTCTTCTTGATGTAGTCGGCGAATTCGCGCTGCTTCTCGCCGCCCTGGGAGGAGATGTTGTAGACGGTGGTCAACCCGACGACGTCCATGATCTGGAAGGGGCCGAACGGGGCTCCGGTGCCGATACGCCACGTCTTGTCGACCATGTCGGGATCGGCGATGCCGTCGATCAGCAGGTCGGAGGCCGCGTTGAGGAGCGGGACCAGGAGCGAGTTGAGTACGTAGCCCGCCTTCTCCTTCTTGAGTTCGATCGGCACCATGCCGATGTTCTTCGCGAACTCGACGACCTCGCGGTACACGGCGGGGTCGGTGGACTCGGTGCCCATGACCTCGGCAGTGTTGTTGACCCACACGTGATTTGCGAAGTGCAGTGCGAGGAACTTCTCGGGGCGGCCGGTGAACTCCTTGAGATCGCTCGGCAGCAGCGTCGAGGAGTTGGTAGCGAACACCGTGTGCTCAGGAGCAACCGTGGCAAGCTTCTCGTAGGTGTCGCGCTTGATGGCGATGTCCTCGGGAATTGCCTCGATGACCAGGTCGGCCTTGGCGACGGCTTCGCCTAGATCGTACGAGTACGTAATACGTTGCAGCGCTTCGTCAGCCTTGCCTTCCTTGGCACCCTCGACGTTCTCGGCCTTGTAGGCCGCGGCCAACGAGTCGAACCGAGCCTTGGCCTCTTCGATGACCTCGGCGTTGATGTCGTACGCGACGACGTCGAAGCCGTGATAGGCGGCCTGATAGGCGATCTGTGAGCCGAGAACTCCGGTACCCAGAACGGTGATCTGCTTCAGTTCAGTCATTTTCGATCCTCAATCCTATTCGGTGGGTAGTCCGGCAAGCGTCAATCGGACCTGTGCGGCAACGATGTTCGTGAGTTCGTCAGCCGTGATCCGGTCCAATGCCGCGCGGGCTATTTCGAAGTGCAGCACGTTGGAAATCGTTCGCGCTGCAGTGGTGGTTCGGGTGGTGTGGTGGGGGTGTGCCTCGTGCAAGATTTGCGCAATCCGCGTTTGCAGGCGCTGCGAGAGTTCCAGGCCTTCGGCCCGGAAACACTCGCTGGGCTCACCGAACAACACCTCGCGTTGGTAGATGCCGGTGTTCTCGTCGCTTCGGCGACTTGCGATCAGCAGGGGTGAAACCAGCTCGAGCACACGATCTTCTGTGCCGGTCGACTTGGCTTCACACTCTTCTCCCAATTCGATCTGCTTGCGGTATTCCGCGTTGTACACCATGAGCAGCAACTCGGCTTTGCTTGCGGCGTAACGAAAGAGAGTGCCGCCGGCTACATCGGCGCGGTCGGCAATTTCTTGAGTTGTGACTGCGCTGTAGCCCTTTTCCGCGAACAGTTCGGCAGCGGCGTCGAAGATGCGTGTCTGCTTCTCGAGTTTGTTGCGTTCGCGACGGCCCAGCTCTTGGTCCGGCTTCGTCATCCCGCTCACCTCGTTCCATTTCGGATCACGCTCATAAATGAGTCTACTCCGAAATATCGGGAGGGTGGAGTCTCCTCCGTCACATCACCGCAGTCCGCTGACCCAACCGGCGAACACGTCTGAGAACACGTCCGCTTCGCACGCATGCGCCGATTCGGGATAGGCGCACTCTGGGTATCCGGCGACGACGGCGGCAAGTTCGACGTTGCAACACTGCGCCAAGAGGCCACGCAGGAGATCCGCAACCGACCAACCCGCGACGGATACCGCAGGGATTCCCTCTTCCTCGTACACCTTCACCAGATCGGCGTGCCTCCAGGACAATTCCTCGGCCACCAGTGCATCAGGGTTGAAAGACATGGCGCGGTCGAGTGATCCGCGCAGAAGTGAGTGCGGATCGTCCTCGCCGCGAAGCCTGGTCGCGAGGTCCGCCGGCGCCTTCTGCATGACGAACATCCAAGGTTTGCCGTCGGGAAAGACTCCACCGAAGCCTGCCACGTTGAACGGTAGGTGGCTACTGAGAAAATCGGTCTCCACGTCGACGTGTTGATCGTCGCCCAGATGAATGAAGTGGCCGGAGGCAATTTCCTCGCCCATTGCCGGCTCAGCCCATGTGTTGTTCCACAGATCGGTCATCCGACTGCCTTCGGGAAAATCGAGAACCTCGAAGAGAAAACCCATGTCTCTACAACTCCCCGTCGAAGTGGGTGGTTACTCCACCGGTCAGTCGAGAAACCGTCTGCGCCGAGGTCGCGAGGACGACTCGGCTTGTCTCGAAGGTCATCTCGTCGCGTTCGGTGTCCTCCGATTCGGGATCTTCGGCGAGTGAGAAGTCGAGTTCCACCTCTCGATCGGTGCTGGAACAGACCGAGATCATCAGCCCGAGTCGTTCGTCGGTGAACGCCGGAAGCGATTTCTCGGGATGGAAGTCTGCGGCCGCGTGAAAGAAGAACGCCGCCAGCCGTTCGACGAATCCGTCGTCCGTATGTCGGCTGAGATACTGATTGAAGCGGTCGGGGCTGAGCAGCCCGACGTCGAAAACGAGTGTGGGTACGTCGGATTCGAAGACAGTGGCGGGAACCGCATGACTGCGAAGGAAGACTGCGGCGCCGCCGTATCCCGGCAACCTGAACCCATCACGCATCTGGTGTACTCCCGTCGCAGTGGTGTCCTGTCCACGCTAGGCCATTGCTCGGCCGCGTGCTGCCTACTCGAGTAGGCAGCTTGATGGAAGAATCACCGCCTATGACTGCTGTCCTGTACCCGCCCGTCGAGCCGTACGAGTCGGGGCTGTTGGAAGTGGCGGACGGTCAGAGTCTCTACTGGGAGACAGTCGGCAATCCGGCGGGCATTCCGGTTCTCTACCTACACGGCGGTCCTGGTTCGGGATGCACTGTCGGCGCCAGGCGTTTCTTCGATCCCGAAGTCTTTCGCGCAGTTCTGTTCGATCAGCGAGGCTGTGGGCGCAGTCTTCCGCTAGCGAGCAGTCCGGACGTCGATCTGACCGTGAACACCACGGCGCACATTGTGGAAGACATCGAGCGTCTTCGTGAGCATCTCGGTATCGAGCGATGGATCGTCACGGGACTTTCCTGGGGCGTGAGTTTGGGTCTGGTGTACGCGCAGGCGTTTCCCGCGCGGGTGCAAGCGATGGCCCTGGGCGCGATCACCGGCGGGACGAGGGTCGAAATCGAGTGGATCACCCGTGCCATGGGCCGGGTATTTCCGCGTGAATGGGAGGAGTTCGTGGCGCCGTTGCCGGTGGACGAGCGTGACGGAAACCTCCCCGCGGCGTACGCGCGACTGCTTGCCGATCCGGATCCTGTTGTGCGCGAGAATGCCGCGTTGCAGTGGTGCCGTTGGGAAGACGTGCACGTGTCGCTGATGCCGGGGTGGACTCCGAGTGTTCGATACCAGAATCCGGACTTCCGCCGGGTGATGACCAGGCTGGTCACGCATTACTGGGGTAACGACTGCTTCCTGGCGCCGAATCAGATATTGGACGGAATGGACCGTCTCGCTGAGATTCCCGCGATTCTCGTGCACGGACGGTATGACATTTCCGGGCCACTCGACACTGCCTGGGCGATCCACCGGCGTTGGCCGGGTAGTGAGTTGGTGGTACTCGACGGCGCCGGGCATGGCGGCAGCGGATTCAACGAGGCAATCGTGGAAGCGCTGAATTCACTGGCTCATTCGGCCTGATCGAGTGCCCCGGCGCGGGCCGCAGCGAGCGCGCCGGCAGCAGCACGATCGGCAACCGACTGGTCGACCGGTAGATCGGCGACCAGCAGGCGATAGTAGATGGGTGCGGCGACGGCCGCCAGAAGATCAGCGGCCGAGACCTTCTCGGAGATCTCCCCGCGCTCGACTGCTCGGCGAACGACGATGTCTGCCAGTTCGTAACGTGCGGAATAGAACTCGCGCTTGAGTCTCGCGACCTCGGGCGTGCGGACCGCATCGGAGAACAGTGCAGCCACCAACGCGCCGCCTGACTCGCTGGTCACCAGTGCGACTATCGATCTGGCCATCTCGCGCAGATCGGATTCGATGGAACCGGTATCCGGGATGGGAACGGTGGTTGCCGATACCTCGACGGCCGCGTCGGCCACCAGTTGGGACAGCGTGCTCCATCGCCGGTAGATCGTGGTCTTGTGGACTCCGGAGCGGGTGGCTATGTCCTCGATGGTCATCGCGGCGAATCCGCGTTCGGACAATTCGGCCGCCGTGGCTGCCAGGACGGCCTCGCGCACCCTGGCACTACGCCCTCCGGGCCGTTGTGGTGTCGAAGTCATAAGCCAACCTTATCGCAACAAGGTGTTGTGTTAGCTGGAGGCACGTGGTTCACTGAGCTAATGCAACTGATCGTTGCATTAGAGATGAATTGAGGGGTGTTTTCCCATGTCATACGAATTTCCTGTCGATCGCCGAGGTCTCTTCGAAGAGCGCGCAGGACAGTTTCTGAGCTTCGGGCTCCCCGTCTCGGATCTCGAGGAACTGCGCGCGTCCATCCACTCGACCTGGGCCGACGCGCCGGGTGGTTGGTCGTACGAGTGGTCGGCGTTGGCAGCAAAGTACTCCGCCGACGGCAATCATTCACTCGCGGCGATGATCTACGGAATCGCCAAGTTCCCCGTCCTGGCCAACGATTCGCGGCGCCGGGCCCTGCAGAATCAGGTGGACGAATACGTCAAGGCAGCACCGGGATTCGGGCTCGAGTTCGAGCGTCGAATCCTGTCCCTGCCCTACCGATCCGGCGAGATCGAGCTACCGGTACACATTCTCTCCGTGGACGGAAGGTACGAGGATGCACCCGCCCTGTTGCTCAGCGGCGGCGTCGACGGCTGGAAGATGGACATGCATCCGTTGGTCAGTGCGTTCGCGAAGAACGCCGGAGTGACTGTTGTTGCTTTCGACCAGCCGGGAACTGGTGAATCACCGGTTCCTCTCGACGCTTTCGGTGACGAGGTGATCGACGGACTGGTGGCGACGGCTCGCGCCCTCGGCAATGGCCAGGTGGCACACCTGGGAGTCTCCTTCGGTGGCAACTTCGCCGTGCGGTCGGGGTTGACCGGCGCCGTCGATGCGGTGATCAACATCGGCGCCCCGGTCAAGGGCGCGTTCGAGACCGCGAACGCGGAGCGCCTGGTCTACGGCATGGGTGACATCGTCGGAAACGCACTGGGTTTCGATGCACCGGCAACCAAAGAGGCGCTGGTACAGGGTCTGCGTGCTTTCGATCGCAGTGTCTTGATGACCGCCGACGACGGCCGGACCCCGATGCTTGTGGTCAACGGGGCCGACGACGTTCACATCCCGCTCTCCGACACCACTCTCTTCGAGGAGCGCCCGAACACGCAGGTACACGTCATCCCGGATGCGGGGCACTGCGCAGTGACCAAGCTGCCCGAGTTGACGCCGATGATGATCGAGTGGCTACGAGATGCCCTGTCAGGAACCGCTCCACGAACCGGTCGATGATCCGCCGCCGAAGCTGGCAAAACGATACGTCGCAAGAACGGCCTTGTGATCGGTCGGCCACGGCGTCGGTGAAGCGATGAAGTTGTCCTGGGAGTTCTCCTCCACTCTTTTGTTGTGCACGATCGTCTTTCGCGGGCCGATGATCCCGACGGATCCCAGCTTCAGGTCGGAAGCGCGGTCGGCGAAGATGTAGTCGATCCGATCGCGTTCGTCTGCCTCGGGTGCCCAGGTGAGCTGTGAGGTGTCGACGTCGGGATTGTCGGACGGCCAGGTGAAGCCCGGGTGTGTGGCCGGGTTCGGGTACTTACTGCGGTAAGCGTCGACGAATCCGGCTTGGTCGAGCAGGCGGGTGGATTCCCAAGGAACGACTACACCGTTGTGGTCGAACAGATTTCGCGTGCTGTCGGTCCAATCCAGGGCCGACGGTTCGTTGAAATCGCCACCGAGGATGACGGATCTGCCCTTGGCCCGTTCTTTTGCCGCATCGTCGACGAACGTCGAAATTGCCTTGGGTCGTCCCGAATTGATGTTCACACGCTGAACCGTCTCGGGGTCCGTGACCGGACCGGACGGCATCTTGTTCCAACCGAACTCGGAGAACTCTCCGGGCTTGGGAACACCCGCGCCGTATCCGCGCGGTAGATACGTCGCGTAGGACGTGTAGGCCAGATGTGCCGAGTAGGCGGCGATTTGTTTGCCGTCGACCGTCACGACTGCCTTGATCATCGAGTTCAGGTCGGCTGTTTCCTCGATCGGAAACTTGGAGAGAATCCCCACGTCGGAGGACGCTGCTCCGTAGAAGGTGGTTCCTGATTTGGTCAGCATGTCCGCCAATGCAGTTGTCGCAGTGCCGGCTTCCGACAGGAGTACTATCGACGCCTGTGTCGAGATGATCATGTCGGCGATCAGCTGCAGGCCACCGTTGATCTTGGTTCCGCCGTGCCAGGTGTTGAGGGAGAGCACTTTGATCTCCTGCGCGGGGCTCGCCCCCGCGACGGAGGTATTGGCACCCAATGTAAATGCGCTCGCGGTGACTGTGCCCGCGGCTACCGCCATCGCCTTGACCATCTGGCGGCGCGTCAATCCATTCATCAAATCCTGGCTCTCGTTGTCGTGTGCTCGAACCCCCGGAAGATGATTACCATCGCTACCTAAACGGACAGTTAACCAATTGTAAAATGGCAGATTTCCACAGAACGCCGTGCGGGCAATAGTCTTCTGATCGTGGTACTCAGTGAGCGTTTCCCCGGTAACAAGACCTTCGCAAAGGTTCGTGTCCTGCCGCCGGTGGTGAAGCTGCTCCTCCTCTCGATGGTGCTGTTCAACATCGGGTTCTATCTGGTTGTCCCCTTTCTGGCGGTGCACCTTTCGGAGGACCTCGGATTTGCGGCCTGGATTGTCGGCCTCGTCCTCGGATTGCGGATGTTCAGTCAGCAGGGCATGTTCTTCATCGGTGGAAGCCTCGCCGACAGGTTCGGCAAGCGTCCGATCATCCTGCTGGGCATAGCCGTTCGTGTAGTCGGTTTTCTGATGCTCGGTCTGGCAGAAAGCATGAGCGCCGTGATCGTCGGCGTGCTCCTGGTCGGCTTTGCTGCCGCGCTCTTCGCGCCCGCAGTGGAGTCGGCCAACGCGGAGTACGGACGCGAACTCGAGTCCGCCGGAGTTATGCGTCGTACCGATTTGTTTGCAGTGGAACAGATGTGCAGCCGCCTGGGAACAGTGATCGGTCCGGCGCTGGGAGCTGCTCTCCTGATGTTTCCGTTCTCGTGGACGGCGTCGAGCGCCGCGTTGCTCTTCGCGATCATGTGGGTCGGGTTCTTCATCTGGTTCCCCCGACCGGGCGATGCCCACGACGGCCCGGTGTCGACCTATACGCTGCGCGACGTCTGGCGAAGCGTCCTGACCAACAACAACTTTCTGCTCTTCGCGACGCTCTGCAGTTTTCAGCTGGTTGCGTACAGCCAGCTGTACCTGATGCTTCCGGAACAGCTCGAGCGCGGAATCGGTTCGCAGTCGGCGCTGGGATGGTTCTACGTGGGCGCGGCGGTGTTGGTGATCGTCGGGCAGGGACCGACGGTCGCGGTTGCCCACCGCATCGGGCATCGGCGCGCGATCACCTTCGGGCTTGTGCTCATTTCGGTGTCGTTCCTGGTTCCGCTGGTCACCGGCGTCGACTCCGCAGCTTCGGCGTCGACGCAGATAGTCGGTCTGGCGGTGTGGATCGGGCTGCTGCACCTGGGACAGATGTTGATGGTGCCGCCGATGCGAGACACCATCGCGATCCTCGGTCGTGAAAGCAACCTCGGAGCGCACTTCGGCATGCTCAACACGATCGGCGGTCTGCTCGCGCTCCTGGGAACCGTGGGAGTCGGATTCGTGTACGACCTCGTCGACAACGGCCACGCAGCGCCGGCGTCACCATGGGTGATCGTTGCGCTCTGCGTGGCCGTGTCGGCTGTGGTGTTGTGGGTGTGGTCAGGCCGAACGAAAGTTATCGACCAGCGATCGTCTGATTGATCTTTGCGACGAAATCTTCCAGCACAAACGGAATGGTGAGTGGGTTCGGCATGGACACCGCGTCACTGACGATGGGGTCCAAGCTGATCAGGCCTCCGGTCTCGACCACGTTCAGATTGGTGAACGCCGGCTGCGACTCCATCTCGGCGCGAGCCTTCTCGTAGTTGTCGAAGAGCAGGTAGTCGCACTCGAGGAGGTCGTAGTTCTCGGCGGAGATCTCGTAGTTCAGCTTGCCCGCGAACCGATCCTTCAGTGCGGCAGGCGCCGTGAATCCCAATTGCGTGAGCAGCTGAGCCCGCGCTGCCTCGGGGCTGAACGCTCGCAGATTTCCGTCGCTCCAGCGAATGACGAGAGCTGCTGTCTTGCCTTCGAACTGGGGGTTCTCCGCGCGGGTGCGAACGATGAGGTCTTCGACTTCCTGGACCTCCTTCTTTGCCTGCGCGGGAACGCCCACAGCCGTACCGATGCGGGTCGTGACTTCCTGCCAGGGCAGAACCCAATCCGTCTGATCGGCGGCGTGCAGCACCGTCGGCGCGATGGCGCTGAGCTGCTTGTACAGATCCTCGTCGATCGCGTTGTTGACGGCGATGATCAGGTCAGGCGCTGCAGCCACGATCGTTTCGATGTCGAAATCGGTGGTGGCGTTGGCCAATGGCGTCGGCTCGGCGCCCTGGACTGCGGAGTCGGCCCAGACGCCGATTCCGTCGTCGGTCGATCCCTTCCACACCGGGACCAGGACGGGCGTCAGCCCGAGGGAAAGCAAAACGTCCGCGTCGCCGATACCGACCGCTGCGATGCGGCTGGGTGCCTGCTCGATGGTGGTGGAGCCGAACTTGTGGTCGATCGTCACCGGGAAGGCGTTGGCCTCGGCGTGAGCACCTTCGGTGCCGGGAGTGGATTCGTCCTTCGCACTGTCGCCGCAGGCAGCAAGGGCGAAACCGGCTGCTGTTGCGAAAGTGACGGACAGCATGGCACGGCGGCTCAACATAGGGTTCACGGCAACCTCGGGTTTCATGGTTATGGGACCCTAACCATAGTGGAGTTGCTGTGTCGGCAGTGTTTGTTAACCTCCGCCCATGACGGCGGTTCTCGACTACACATCAGCAGGACCGTTCACCCGCATCGACGGGGTGGACATGCTCGCCCTCGAGTCGCTCCCCACCGACCCCATGCAAATATGCCGGGTAGTGCCGTACCTGGTGGTCCAACCCACCGATGCTCAGTCGCTGAATCTGCCTGCCGACCGATTCGACGAAAACCAGATCCGGCCGGCAAGCGTTCTGCTTCAACGCCTGCTTGCGCTCGATCCGGCACCGGTGACCTCCGCCCGAGAACCCGACAAGCGGCTCGTCGGAACCTGTCGGCACTTTGCTGTTTCGAGTTGTGCGTTTCTGCGCTATCGCGGAATTGCCGCTCGCGTCCGCTGTGGTTTTGCCACCTACTTTCAACCGGGACAGGGCGTGGACCACTGGATCACCGAGTACTGGGACGACGCCGGCAAGCGGTGGATCCGCATCGATTCGGAGATCCTCGGACAAAACGTCCTTCCTCGCGCCCATGATCTGCAGCCGGGAGAATTCCTCAGTGGTGGTGAGGCGTGGCTGGCGTATCGACGCGGCGTGATCGACGGGTCCCAGTTCGGGGTGTACGGCACCGAGAACTGGGGGCCGGCCGAGATCCGCGGCAACGCAGTGAAGGATCTTGCCGCGATGAACAAGGTCGAAACTCTGCCGTGGGACGAGTGGGGTCGTATGACGGACGCCTACGACGGAAAGACAGGCGCCGACTACGACCTACTGTTGGACGATGTCGCCGCGGTGTGCGCCGCCGACGATCCCGTTGCCGTGCGAGCACTGTACGAGCACGATGACTTGCGCGTGCCGGACAAGCTGATTCGTTTCTGAGATGCTGGTGCGATGAATCCGGAGCATCGCCAACTCGATTACGGACTTCGATTCGACTGGGGGTTGCGCGGCGCCGAAGCGGTTGCTGCCGGCGTCGATGTGGCAGTGGTGGTAGACGTTCTCTCGTTCACGACGACGCTGAGCGTTGCCGCCGACGCGGGAATCGACGTACTTCCCTTTTCCTGGAATGACGAGAGTGCGGTCGACTACGCGCGTGATGCCGATGCGGTTCTGGCTGTACGGCGAAGTGTGGCCAGAGAGGGTCAGATCAGTCTGTCTCCCAAGACGATTCGCGAGACCGAGGCGCCAAGTCGGCTGGTGCTGCCGTCTCCGAACGGGTCGACTATCGCGTTTGCGTTGGCGTCCGAGGTTGCGGTGTGTGTCGGCGCTTCCTTGAGGAACGCTTATGCCGTCGCGGATTGGATTGTGCACGAACATGGTCCGGGATCGCGGGTTGCGATAGTCGCATCCGGGGAGAAGTGGCCCGGTGGAGAGTTGCGCCCGGCGGTGGAGGATCTGTGGGGTGCCGGTGCGGTTGTCACGGCGCTGACCGCTGCTGGTTGGGACGGCCACGTATCGCCCGAGGCTCGGATGGCGGCGGATGCGTGGGCGGCGGTGGCGGATTCGTACGAGGACCGCCTGCGGGACTGTGCCTCAGGACGTGAGTTGATCGCCATGGGGTTTCCACACGACGTCGCCATCGCCTCGGAACTCGACGACAGCGACACCGTACCTGTTCTCGAAGATCGTGTGTTTCGAGGTCAGCGCACCGGGCGTCGGTTGAACAAACTCCGTGCCCAGAGGTAGGAGAGGAAGGTGATTGCGACGCACCATCCGATCGCGAGTATCGCGTTGTTTCCGATGGCTTCGCCGAGAAGAAGTCCTCGAAGAGTCTCGATGATCGGAGTGAACGGCTGATACTCGGCGAACCATCGCAACACGGTCGGCATCGAGTCGGTGGGGACAAAGCCGCTTCCCAGGAACGGCAAGAGGATCAACACCATTGGAAGGTTGCTGGCCGTCTCGACACTCTTGCTGACGAGGCCGAAGGCGACCGACAACCAGATCATGGCGATGGAGACCGAGACGAGGAGTGCAAACGTCGCGGCCCACTCCACGAAGCCTGCAGTGGGCCGGAAGCCGACGGCTATCGCTACGGCGATGACGACAACGAGGCTCACGATCGTCTGAAGGAGGCTGCCGAGAACGTGACCGGTCAGGACGGACGTGCGCGTGATCGCCATCGTTCGGAATCGTGCAATGATCCCGGCGGTCATATCGGTTGCGACGGAGATGGCAGTACCTTGTGCCGCTGATGCCACGGTCATCAGAATAATCGCCGGTGCAACGTAATTGACATACTCGGCTCGGCCGCCACCGCCGGGGCCGAGGCCGTTCCCGAGCGTTCCGCCGAGCACGTAGACGAACAGCAGTAGGAAAACGACTGGCATTCCGACGAGCATCACCGTCATCGACGGATATCGAAGGATGTGTCGAATGCTGCGACGCAGCATGGTTTTCGAGTCCTGATAGGCAAGCGTCATGGTGGTCATCGCGCGTCGGTCCTTTCGGTGGCGGTCAGAGTCAGGAACACGTCGTCCAGGTCGGGTGTGTGCACGGAGAGTTCCTTGACGTCGATCGAGTGAGCGTCGAGTTGGTCGAGAAGAGAGCGCAGCGAGCGGACACCCCCGTCGCTGGGGACCTGGAGGACGTAGGCGGCATCGTCACGTGATGATTCGTCGAAAACAGCTGCAGCAGAATCGAGCTGATCTCGGTCGAAGAAGTGAAGACGAATGTGGCCGCCGGGGATGTGCCGTTTGAGTTCCGCTGCCGTACCTTGGGCGACGATCCGTCCCTGATCGAGGACGGCGATGTGGTCGGCCAGTTGATCAGCTTCCTCGAGGTACTGGGTCGTGAGGAAGATGGTGACACCGCCCTCGACCAACTCCCGGATGATCTGCCACATGGTGCGTCGGCTTCGGGGGTCGAGGCCGGTGGTGGGCTCGTCCAGGAAGATGATCTCCGGTCGTCCGATCAACGTCATTGCCAGGTCGAGCCGTCGACGCATGCCGCCCGAGTAGGTCGACGCCAGCTTGTCCGCGGAGTCGATCAGATCGAACTTCTTCAGGAGTTCTTCAGTGCGCGTTCGACGTTCGTCCTTGCCGAGATGGTGCAGGTCGGCCATGAGGAGAAGGTTTTCCTCACCGGACAGATAGTCGTCGACCGCTGAGAACTGCCCGGTGACGCCGATGCGCGAACGCACCGCGTCGGGATCGTCGGAAGGGTTGTACCCGGCGATGCGGATGTTGCCGCCGTCTGCCGGAACGAGGGTCGAGAGAATTTCCACGATGGTGGTCTTGCCGGCGCCGTTGGGGCCGAGGAGCGCAAAGACGGTTCCGCGGTCGACGGAGATGTCGATTCCGTCCAGTACCGTCTTGTCGTCGTAGGCCTTCTTCAGGCCCGTCGCGGTGATGGCTGGTTTACGGGACATCAGCGTTCCTTTCGCTAGATCTTCTTGTTGGATTCTTCTCGAGGCTCCGAACGTCGAATGACGATGTCGCCGTAACTGGTTTGTGCCCGGACGTCTACCCGGCGTTCAGTGGAAGCCGGACCGTGCGTGGCATTCATCTGGTTGTCGACGCGGCCGAAGGACGTATGAGCGTCGAATCGTGCGGCGGTTCCGGATCGAACGCCGATATGGATTCGCCCGGCGGCCGTCTTGGCGGATACGACTCCACTCTCGATGGTCTCGAAACGGATGTCGCCGTTGGCGGTTGCGGCGCTCGCGTCGGATTCGGCGTGCTCGACGGCGACACTGCCGTTGGCGGTCTTCGCCTTCAGTGCGCCGGTGATCGTGCCGATGTTGATGTCGCCGTTGGAGTTCTTGACCTCCGCGTTGCCGTCGACGCGGCCGATGCGGATGCTTCCGGACCCGGTGCTCGTGTCGATGTCACCGGCCACGTGCTCGACGATGATCGCGCCGGCCCCGGTGCTGACGTTGAGCGGCCCGGTGGTTTCCAGTGTGCAATCGCCCGCGGAAACCTTCACCCGTGATCGTCCGAGAGTGCCTTCGCTACGGAGGTTGGCAACTGCGGCAGTGCCTTCGAGTTCCGAGCCGGAGGGAAGCTGAACGGAGATGTCCACAGATCCTGTCTTCCCGAAGATGCCGAGGCCGCGCTGTTTCGGAGTCTTGATCTGCAGCCGGCCACCTGCGAATTCGACGCGCGTTTGTTCGGCGACTCGAACGTCGACCTCGCGAGACGAGTTGCTGGGCAACACTTCCACGACAGTGTCGTTGCGGCTGCTCGCCGTGATCCGGATTTGTGCGACTGCCACGTCGAAGTTCAAGGTGATGGGGTCAGGTGTGCTGAATGTAGGCATGGTGATACTCCCGATGAGGTTGTCTCGGTTGATGAAAGAGGGTGGTGCGAAAGATGAAGCCGGTGTCAGTGCACCCAGCCGCTGAAGCTTTCGGAACCTTGGGACGTGCGCTGTCTCGGAGTGCTTCTGTTCGCGCCGCCTTCCAGAGCCGTTGCAGCCGAGCGAACCAGCCACGCGTTGACGGAGATACCGGCTTCCCGGGCCGCCGCCTCGATCCGGTCTTTGAGGTCTTGCCCCAGCCGCAAGTTGATTCGAGTCATCGAGGCGTCGTCGGACTCCGTGACGGGGCGCGGTGCCGGAGTCGGGTCCTCTTCGACGGGGGCTGGAACCGGTTCACTGATGGCTGGTGCCACCACGAATTCGGGTTCGCGTCCCCGCAGGCGCAGGTCCACCGAACCCGGGGCGAGGTCACGCGTGATCTCGGCGGCTGCCGCAGACAATGCGTCGAGAAGGGTGAGTCGCACTGCTGATTCCAGCGGTGCGGTCAAACGATCGGCGAGTGCCTTTGCGTCTTCTCCGCCTGCTTCGGCCGCCACCGCGAGTTCGTGGCGAAGGTTGTCTACGTACGGTGTCAAGTCCATGGCATCACTATGGCACCACTTTGGTGCCACCGCAATAGTTTGGTGGCACATTCGTGTGAATTTGGTGAGAATTGCCAGGTCATCGGGGTGGTTGGCGATTCGGTCCGCGGCAGGCTGGCACACTCGTAAGGGTGAGTCCTGCCGAATCGAACCGCCGACGCCGCATCGTGCTCTGGATTGCCGGGGTGCTCGGCGTCGTGATCGTGGTTGGGGTGGTGGTCGTCGCGATCGCACCATCGCGGTACCTGCCCTGGGACACGGCTGAGTTCCCGGCGGTGGACGCGAGTGCGCTCACGTCTGATCAAGGTCGGGTGCTCGAGCTACTGCAATCCGAGCATGAGCAGGACCGTCCGGGCACCTTCTATTCCGACGGCATCGACGAAGAGTGGTGCGCCGACTTTGTCAGCTGGATCATGAGGGAAGCGGGTCGACCGTTGTCCAACCCGAACTCCGGAAGTTGGCGCATCCCGGGGGTGTACACCTTGCAGGAGTATTACCAAGGGATCGGCGCGTACGCCGAGAACGGCAGCGGGTACACCCCGAATGTGGGTGATGTGGTGATCTACGACAGTTCGAGATGGGTCGGTCAGCACACCAACATCGTTGTGGCAGTGGACGGCAACTCTGCGGTCACGGTTGGCGGCAACGAGTTCGGCAAGGTGCGGGTTCATGATCTGGACTGGCAATCCGACTCTGCCGTCGTGGGATTCGGAAAACTTCACCCCTGATCGTTGCTCTTCGGAGACAAGGCGAACCACCGCGCCGACGCACGTGCCTCGTCGCCTGCGTCGATGTGCAGCGTGTTCGTGCCGGTTCGCACGCTCACCTGCTCACCTCTCTTGATGGGCTGGGTGTACTCGAGGATCGCGCGAAAGGGCCCGCTTCGTAATCTGTCGGGCAGCGCATCTTCCACGGGCTGCCAGTAGATTGCGTTGTTCACGTGATCGAAGGGGTCGAAATCGCTCGAGCGCAACGGGAACGGCGTATCCGCTGACGGCGTCGTGTCCGGGGTCGGGTCGATCCACCGACGCCAGTGAAGATGCTGGTCCACGGCCGTCGATGCCAGGGCGGCGGTGAACTTCTCACTGATGGATGCCGGCATTCCCGTCTTCGGGTCGATGTTGATCCAGAACGCCTCGGTTTCGATCAACCCGCCGCCATCGGATCTGATGCGAACTCGCATCGAACACCACTTGTTCGACAGGCCTGAACACCAGCGCTGCAGGTGAACTCGATCCGGCCAGACGACCGGTTCGAGTACATCGATCACCGTTCTTCGTACCATCCACAGCGGGTGTGTATCCATGGCGCCGCGGTCGACGAGATTATCGAAGCCCGCGTCTTGGAGGTAGCGCGCGATCGCGTCGAGGCGCAGTTGTTTGTCGGTGTGGATGTCACCCGTACGCACCGGCCACGAGGCCTGGAAGATGCTTCCGGTTGTCGGTAGTTCGGCCAGCGCTACGTGGTCGTCGACTTTTGTACGGTTCATCGGATGTGGGCTCCCGGTGTTCGCTTGGTTGGGTGGCTTCACGCTTGCGTTACCCGATGGTGGGATCTTGAACCATCGGAGTTCATCGTTTTCTGAATCCAGTTTTCGATGTACTGTCGCACGTATGGATATCGAGGGCGTAGATGTGGTGACCAACGTGGCGGTGCTTGCGAGGTTCGGGCATGCACTGTCCGACGAGACTCGGACACGGATACTGCTCGAACTGAAGACCGCCCCGCGGTATCCGTCCGACCTCGCTGAAACACTGGCTGTGACCAGGCAGAAGCTGTCCAACCATCTGGCTTGCCTGCGCGGTTGCGGCTTGGTGGTGGCCGTCCCGGAAGGGCGCCGGACCAGATACGAACTCGCCGATGTACATATCGGTCGGGCCCTCGACGACCTGCTCGGGGTCGTACTCGCGGTGGATCCGTCGTACTGCCCGGACAGCGAATCAGAGGGGTGCTGCTGATGGTTGCGCCCGTTGACGGTGTCGGGCTCTCGACTGACCGGCGTGCGCTCTTGTCGAGAAGAATTCGCATCTTCGTGGCGATCACGATCAGCTACAACGTCGTCGAAGCGATCATCGCGATGGCGGAGGGCACACGAGTGTCGTCCGCAGCACTGTTCGGTTTCGGCCTCGATTCGGTGATCGAAGTGTCCTCGGCGGCAGCTGTTGCCTGGCAGTTCTCGGCGCCGGATCCGACGAGCCGTGAGAAGGCGGCACTGCGAGTGATCGCATTCTCGTTCTTCGGGCTCGCTGCGTATGTCTCGTTCGACGCGATTCGGTCGCTGTTCGGTCTGGGGGAAGCTCGGCACACGAGCGTCGGAATACTCTTGGCTGCGGTGAGTTTGGCGATCATGCCGGCTCTGTCCTATGCGCAACGCCGAGCCGGTCGGGAGTTGGGTTCGCTGTCGGCGGTCGCGGATTCGAAGCAGACGCTGCTCTGCACTTACCTCTCTGCTGTCTTGTTGGTCGGTTTGCTGCTCAACTCGCTGCTCGGCTGGTCGTGGGCGGATCCGATTGCGGCACTGGTCATCGCCGTCATCGCGGTGAAAGAAGGCATCAACGCGTGGAAGGGTGATCCGTGCTGCCCGGTTGTGGCTGTGCCCGAGAGCGGTGACGAGTGCGACTGCTGCTGAGTGAACACAGGTTTTGTCGAGTGAGCACTCGCTGCGGTGCGTCAGAGCGGGTGTTCACTCGATGAAAGGCGTGCCGACTTCTGCGCGGCCCTTGATGTGCGCGGCGCGTTGCTCGAGAAGGCGCCGCAGATACGGGCCGACAGCCAACCTCAGTGCCAGGTGTCCGAGCACTCCGAAGGGGGCCGTAACCGTGAAGCGGTCATGCATCCGCGTCCACCCACCCGGCTGAACGTCGAAGACGTGCTCGTGCCGCATTGCGGCAAACGGGCCGCGGACCTGCTCGTCTGTGAACGAGTACGGACGGTTGTACTGCGTGATCCGGCTTGTCATCGAGAATCTCCACCCGAGATGCCGAGCAGTGAACGACACCTCGTCGCCCTCTCCCAGCGTCGATCTACCCGTACTCGTGACTGCCACCTCATCTGTTGCGCGGAGCGAGGCCGAGTGTTCGTCCATGTCGAGTTCGAGATCGAAGATCACCGCCGGTGGAGCATAGATATCGGTGATCACGACTACGGTGTGTTGCACAGTGCCAGTCTGCCAACATTGGTTTGCGATCCCGGCAAACGGGTACGGGTCGGTGACCTGCGGTTCATCCGCGACGGGTGATGTTTTCGCCTTCCAGCCCCTCGAGACTGAGTAAGGGAAGTGCATTCTGTCGAAAGGAACGCTGATGACTGCTCCACCGCGGGAACCCGCGAATCACCCTGTCCGGCAGGGTTTCGCGGTAGGTACGACGTTTGCAGCAGCAATTCTGCTGCTCACCGCAGGCATTGTCGCTCTGCTTCAGGGCATCGCGGCCGTTGCCGACAACAATCTGTTTGTCGTGGGTATCAACTACACGTACAAGTTCGACATCACGACGTGGGGTTGGATCCACATCATCTTGGGCATCATCGGGATCGTGGTGGCCCTCGGCCTCTTCACCGGTGCAGTGTGGGCCAGGGCGGCGGCAATCGTCATTGCGTCGCTCTCGATCATCGCCAACTTCTTGTGGATGCCGTATTACCCACTGTGGTCGATCCTGGTCATCGCGCTCGATGTCGTTGTGATCTGGGCGGTCGCGACCTGGGACAGGGACAGAGTCTAGGCACCGAACAACCCGAGAGCAGTTGGTCCCGACCGAGTCGACTCGGTCGGGACCATCGCTCGTGCGTGGGACATTTCGACAGGGTGTGGCTCGGATCAGTCTGGGAGTCGACGCATTTCGGCGACGGTCAGGCCGAGGGAATCGAGACGGGCCATGATGCTCCGCATAGCCGTGTGGTCCGCGACGGGTCCGTACAAACTGGTGAACCCGCCGGCCGCACTGGCGACACTGAGTTCAGGAAATGCGGCCTTGACGCGGTCCGACACTTCGCCGTCGATGAGGAATTGATACCGAGTGGGAGCATTCATCAGTATCCGCTCCATTTCGTAGGGCCATGAGGTTCGAGAAGGCAGCGCTCCGAGCCTCGAAATCGCATGTCGTCAAGTGCAATCGGCGTCGCTGCCCGATCCAGGACTCCGCATCCGTGGGATCCAGTCTTACTCCCGTACGCGCTCGGGGCGTCATCCCCTACGGGTGAATGTCGTCGCGGGTCCGTTCATCCCTTTTGTGTGAGGCTCCGTAGAGTCGCCACCCCTAGTGTCGACCGGGAGAGAGAAGAGGTCGGCATGGGATCTGTCATCGGGGATCTGTTACCCCTCGCGGTCGGCGTTGCGGTATCGCCGATCCCGATCATCGCGGCAATCTTGATGTTGTTGTCCAAGCGTGCCGGCAGCACGAGCGTCGGGTTCGCGCTGGGCTGGATACTGGGAATCGTCGTCGCCACCGTGATCTTCGTGCTTCTGTCCAGCAAGCTCGGTGACTCCGAAGGTGATCCGTCAGCGACAGTGTCGTGGATCAAGCTGGCGTTGGGTGTATTGCTTCTTGCGTTCGGAGTGAAGCAATGGCGCGGACGCGGAGGCGAGCACGAAACCCCGAAGTGGATGCACGCCATCGATGACATGACCGCTGTCAAAGGCCTCGGCTTGGGCTTCGCTCTGGCTGCGATCAATCCGAAGAATCTGATGATGTGTATCGCGGCCGGAATCTCGATCGGATCCGCGTCATTGGGCTCCGGAGAAGTTGTTGTCGCAATTCTGGTTTTCACGATCATCGCGGCCTGCACAGTGTGCGTGCCCGTGATCGGCTACCTCGTTGCCGCGGAGCGACTGCGTGGTCCGCTGGCCAAGCTGAAGGTGTGGTTGCAGGACAACAACGCCACGGTGATGAGTGTGTTGATCCTGGTTATCGGTGTTGTTCTCATCGGCAAGGGCATCGGCGGTCTCTGACAACTGGAGGTAGTTATGGGATCGCTGCTACTGCAACAGATCCCGCTGGCGCTCGGGATCATCATGAGCCCGCTGGCGGTTGTCGCCGTTGTGGCCGTACTCTTTTCCGAACGAGCGCGTATCAACAGCATTGCGTACCTGATCGGGTGGTATCTCGGAATAGTTGTCGCGCTGGCCGGTTCGTACGTCATCTTGACCGCACTCCAGGTTCATCAGCGCACACACCCTCCGCTGTGGGTGCCCGTCATCCATCTCGTTCTCGGGGCAACTCTGCTGGCGGGTGCCTGGTTCGTCTACTCACGCAGTCGTCGCGGGGTTCAGGCGATGGCGGCTGCAGTTGTCCCTGGCGACGTTGTGGCTGCGGCCCCTCAGCTGCCGAAGATGCTGCAATCGGTTGAGCACTTCCAACCAATGCGATCCGGTGTGCTCGGTTTCGCGCTGTTCGTTCTCAACCCCATCGACATGTCGTGTGCCATCGCAGCAGCGATGAACCTTCGTCTCAGCACTGTGGCACCGACGTCGCAGATCGTCTCGGCCGTGATCTTCTCGCTGGTGTCCGTGACCTCGGTCGCGGTACCTGTTGCCCTCCTGCTGATCAAGAAGGACGAGGCAACCGAACCGCTGCTGAAGATCCGCACCTGGATAGCCACCAACACGCACTTGCTGAACGTCGGGCTCCTCGTCCTGATCGCGGCGATGCAGATCAGTAAAGGGGTGCAAGGACTATGAGTGCTCCGCACACGCGGACCTGGTGGGTCTTCGGATCGTTGTCCGACTATCAACGCGCTTGGCTTCGCCCCGACATCATTGCGGGCCTTACGGTGTGGGCTGTCCTTGTTCCGGAAGCGCTCGCGTACGCCACCATCGCCGGAGTTCCGCCGGTGGTCGGGCTTTATGCTGCGGTTCCGTCATTGATTCTGTACGCAGCAGCCGGCAGTTCGCGCCATCTGATCGTCGGGCCGATGTCGGCGACCGCAGCGTTGTCCGCGGCGATGATTGCGCCATTGGCTTCAGGAAACGACGGCCGATTCATCGCGCTGTCGGCGGCATTGGCGATCGTGACCGGGCTCGTCGGATTGCTCGCAGGATTCATGCGCCTCGGATTCATCGCGTCCTTCATCTCCGAGCCGGTTCTCAAGGGATTCATCGTCGGTCTGGCGCTCACGATCATCATCGGTCAAGTACCCAAACTCCTGGGCGTGGACAAGGGTGAGGGAAACTTCTTCGTCCAGACGTGGACAGTGGTGAAGGAACTGGGTGAGGTCGACCTACCGACCGTGATCATCGGATTGCTCAGCCTGGCAATGGTCCTGGGCGTCAAGCGATGGCTTCCGCTCGTACCGGGTTCGCTCCTCGTCGTGCTGCTGGGCATTACCGCAGTAGCGTTGTTCGGCCTCGACGATCGTGGCATCGACATTGTCGGACACATCGACTCGGGCCTGCCGTCGATGGGCCTGCCGAACGGTGTGGGAGCTGAGGACTACCTCGACCTGGTCGGACCGGCGGTCGGCGTTCTGCTCATCGGTTTCGCCGAAGGTCTTGGCGCTGCAAAGACATACGCGGCCAAGGCCGGCTACACCATCGACGCCAATCGTGAACTGGCAGGACTGGGTGCGGCCAATCTCGGATCGGGTCTCTGCTCGGGAATGGTGGTCAACGGCAGCCTGTCGAAGACCGCTGTCAACGGAGGAGCGGGCGCCAAATCTCAGGTCAGCGGACTGGTGGTCGCGGCACTGACGCTGGTGACACTGCTGTTTCTCACTGGCCTGTTCGAGAAGTTGCCAGAGGCGACGCTCTCGGCTGTGGTCATCGCAGCAGTGATCGAACTGGTCGATTTCTCCTCCCTCGCAGCGCTGTACCGGGTGTGGACGAAGAGGTTGGGCAGTATCTACGGGCACGCTGCCCGGGCCGATTTCGCCGCGGCGATCGCGGCGATGTTCGGGGTTCTCCTCTTCGACACGTTGCCCGGTCTGATCATCGGAATCGCCGTCTCGATGTTGCTGCTCCTGTATCGAGTCTCCAAACCGCACGTGGCTGCTCTGGTCAAGGACGGCACGCGCTGGGTCGACATCAGTGGGCATCCTGATCTGAAGACACTCGACGGCGTCGTAGTGGTCAGGGTCGAAGCGGGGATGTTCTTCGCCAATGCCGATCACGTGCGTGATGAGATCACCGGTCTGGTGACCGCCGGCACCACCATGGTCGTTCTCGACGCCGAGACGTCACCGTTCATCGACGTCAGCGCTGCGCAGATGTTGGCTCAGCTTCGAGATTCGTTGGCACGCAGGAATGTGAGCTTCCGAGTGGCACGCGACATCGGGCAGTTCCGCGACGTTCTGTCCGGTGCCGACCAGGGCGCGCTGAAGGTCGACGTCTATCCGACCGTCTCGCAAGCGCTTGCAGGTCGAGACAACACCTCAGCGTGATGTCCGTAGCCAGATTCCCAGGGGACCGGAATCTTTGGCCACTGATCCGACGATCGACGACGCGACAACCACGATGGCCGAGAAGATGAACAGCCAGCCGATGACGGTGAACATCACGCCCAGAAGACCGAACTCGTCCTGCGACGTCTTTGTCATTCGGGGGAGGAAAAGAGTGCCGGCCACGTGCAGTCCGGTCAGGCCCGTCGCGGTGAGCAATCCTGACCCGACGCACATTCGAGTGGTCATGCGATTGGCCGTCAGCAGCATGGGCACGGCTGTCCACACGAGTGCCCACACGACGTAGACCGCTGTGAATTCCAGGACTCTGCCCACTCCCGGAACACCATTCAGTTCACGGCACAGGGCCGCACCGACCACCGACGCGGCCACGACGCACACTACCGCGAACCACCGCCACGCCTGACGGAGTGTCGCCGTCGGCACGCTCCAGATCCGTCCGTACATCCGGCCGAGAGCGCGAGCGTAGGACGTGGAACTGATCAGCAGCATGAGCAAGCCGACAATCCCGAACGCTGCCGCGGTAGAGGTACTGGTCAATACGGTGTCGGGGAGTTGGACGCCGAGGTCGTCTTTGGCGGCATCAGCCAACGGCTTCAGCTTCTCCAAGGTCGACGCTGCAATCATGACCGGGAGCAATGACGTAAAGGCCTGGGCCGCCAAAGTCATGGCGCTGTCCACGAGCCCGACTTCGAAGACCCTGATGGTTGCATCAGTCGCCAACCGTCGACTGGGTGTACGTCTCGCCCACACGGTCAATCGATCGCGCGTATCGGAATACAGCTTCGGGGGCATGGAAGCAGTCTTGCTCAGATGAGTCCGCCGCGTCGCGCAGCCTTGAGCGCGTCGCGTCGGTTGCTCACTTCCAACTTGCGATAGATCCCGCGAAGATGCGTCTTGATGGTGTTGACGGAAAGGAACAGCGTGTCGGCAATGGACTCGGTGGTGTCTCCGGAAGCCAGTTCACGGAGCACGGTGTATTCGCCTGGCGTGAGGATCGGTGCACTCACCAATTCTTGTGGGCGAATGCGGCTACGTACCTGTTCGGCAAATGCTTCCTGATCGCCGAAATGTCCACTGAACTCGTCGAACACCGGTCGCAGGGATGCGCCGTAGTCGAGGAAGGGGCGTAGCAGGCTACCGGCTTCCGCGGCGCGCAGCGCTTTGTGGAGGGAGCGAAACGACTTGCGCTCGTGACCTGTTGCAGCGTGGATCCCGGCTTCGAGTGTCCAGGCGTAGACGTGATGTGCGAGCAACGGGATTTCGGAGGACCCGAGAGCTTCGGAAACTTCGACGAGTGCTTCCGCGAACTTGTTGGACGAGAAGGCGACGGCACCCCGTGCGAGATGTATCTCCGACGTTTCTCCGAATTGATCGGCTGCGTCACGCACGAGTCTCGCTGCCCATTCCACTTCGCCGACGGAAAGGCATGCGTGGACGACGGGTGGTAGAAGTGCCAAGGTCGCGAACGCAAAGGTACGTAATTCGATCGCGCTGAGCATCGCGTCGCGAACATCGGCGGCGGACGAGCGTCGGTCGGTCGAGCCGTCGAGACTGTGAAGGCCGAAGGTTACGACGGAGTGCCACCCGAACACCGGCGCGCTGGCGCCGAGAACGTCTGTGCTCCGGTAGTTTCCGATTGTCGGGATGCGGTACGGGAGTTCGCTCGAAGCGCAGAGATATGTGGCAAAGGCGGCCACTGACGCGGACAACTCGTACTCCGCAGTCGTCGTGATGCGATGTTCGACCGCGTAGTCGAGAGCGTAGACGGAGTGAGCCCTCATCGCCCCGATGTCTCCGCTGAGAGAAGCTACGTAGCCCAGTCCGGTCAGCGACTTCAAGACGAATCGCGCCCTGCCCCGTATTGTCCCGAGTGCGACGGCTTGAGTGTATTCGACAGTCGCCCTGTCGAACTCACGTCGCAGTAAGTGTGCCGTCGCCAATTCCATGTGTGCGTAGGCTTCGATGTCGGAGTGGGTGCTTTTCTGACGCCGCTCCAGACGTGCCGCCAGCGGCTCGTTGTCGGAAGTCGCCGTAACGCAGGAGATTTCCAGGCTCATCGCCAGGAACAATGGATCTTCTGCAATCGGTGGATGAGTTGCCTCGAGAAGATCGAGGCACGTGGTCGCCGAGGTCACGTCACCGGAGTGGAGGGCGGCCGCCGCCAGCACCAGTCGGGTGATCGGGGATTCCGAAACCTGCGTCGACACCGATTCCAGGACTCGCACGACGTCCCCGCAGTGCCCGTCGAGTACGAGGCCCAGCCCGCAGCGTTCGAGAAACGCGAGAATGCGGTGTGGGTCTCCGATCGACACCTCGAGTTCGAGCGCCTCGAGTTCGAAGTGATTGCTTTCGAACCAGCTTGCTGCTCGCAGGTGTACGCGGTTTCTCTCGACGTGATCGACGCGACGGAACTCTGCCCGAAGGTGCTCGCGCAAGAGAGGGTGATAGCTGAACCACGTTGTGTGGTCGGCGGAATCGGTACGGGTCACGGGGAAGTTGAACTGAATCAGCGAGTCGATCTCGGATAGAGCGTTCGAGTCCGTAGAGTTTCCGCCAGTTGGGCGGAGAAAGAATCGACCACCGATGTTCGCAACATGAACGAGGTGACATGTTCGGGCAAGGACGTCAGTACCTCGTCGACGAGAAAGTCGGCGATCGGGCGGGGTGTGTGCGTGAACTCGTTCAGTGCATCGCCGATGTCACTGCGGCCGGCCAGAAACGCGGCGGTCAGGCGAACGACGGCGCCCCACCCCTTGGTGAAGTTCTCGACGATTGCGAGTTCGTCGTCGCGCAGCGTGATGTCGTACTCGCCGAATATCGCGGTGATCTCGGAGCGATCGAAAGCGAGATCGGTGGATGCAAAGCGGGTGAGTCGGCCGTCGAGAGCCAGACGATGCCACGTGAGCGGTGGTTCGTAGCGGGCGGCAACGATAATCGACAGGTTGCCCGGGGTCTGTGTGAGTATCCGATCGAGGAGACCGATCGACATCGGATCGTGGAGGGTGTGAACGTCGTCGAGGATCAACGTTGTTCGGCGCTCGTGCGCTTCGAGGGTTTCCGCAAAGTGCGCGAGCCACTGCTCGACGGGCGGCCTGGATCCGGTCTGCACGGGGAGCCTCTGGCCGGCCGCATCGACGGAGGTCGCGATCGCCTCGGCGAGGGATTCACACAGTATCGACACGTTGTTGTCGCGCTCGGCCAACGTCAGCCAGGCCAGCGCAACATCAGGGGAGGCTCGAGAATATTCGCGAGCCCAATCGGCCAGAAGTAGGGTCTTCCCCGCACCGGCCGGAGCCGAGAGCAACCCGACAGGCCCGGGGCCTGAGCCTTTGGTGGCAGTGGATGCGGTGAGTTTGCGGTGCAGGCGCGGACGCGCGACCAGTCCTTTCACGGCAGTTGGCGGGTGAAAACGACCGTTGAGTGCGGCGCCTGGCACGTGCGCTTGCCCGACGCGGTGAGCCGCGTCGAGCGTTACTGCAGCGGCATCACGAAATGGGCTGCTCATCCGACTCCTGTTCGACTGGCTGCACTGGACGTGACCGCTGGATCGAAATTTTGAACGAGTTAGATGATGTGAAACTACCCAATTCGGACACCAAATAAGCGTCCAAGTCGAAAATTCGGACCAAAGTCCCTGATTTAGTGGAGTGAATTTCGAACAATGAATGGTGTCGCCAGTTCTACCGCCCGAACGGCGGGGTGCGAGCAAACCTCGAATAGCGGTCGAATACCTTTTCCAGGCCCACGAGATCCGGATCTGACAACAAGGCTGCCAGAAGTACACGTGCCTGCCCGGCTCGAAGATCGGTGGAAAATACAGCGCCTGCGGCGATCAAGTCGTGCCCGCCACCACCGCCACCGTAAACCGGGGAGATTGGCCCCGAGGGCACCCGAGTTGTCACGGCTACCGGAATGTGAGCGCCTACGCAGTCTCGTACGGCCTCGACTATCGTCGGATTGGCATTTCCCGAACCGAGTCCGTCGAGAACAAGTCCCTGCGCCCCGGCGTGCACGCAGGCGTCGATTTGTACGCGGTCTGCCCCGGGATACACGGCGATGATGTCAACGCGGGTGTCCGAAATCGGATGCCACGGCAATGGTTCGGGATTACGCAGCAGGAGCGGATCGATGTGCACGCGGCGGAAGGCATCGAGTGCCGTCGTATCGGACTTTCGCGTACCTGCGGCTGGATGGACCGAACCGCCGAAGGCGATGAGGACACCACGCCCGTGTGACGAGATGTCCAGTCCGGCTGAGATCGCCGCGGCGAGATTCGAACGAGCGTCGGATTCGGGATGGTCGAAAGTGCGCTGCGCGCCGGTGAAGACCACCGGGCGTTGGTCGTCGTGGTGCAGGTCCAACAAGAACGCAGTTTCCTCCATCGTGTCGGTGCCGTGAAGCACGACCACCGAGTCGAGTCCGGGATCTTTCAATTGATCGGCTACGGCGTCGCGAACACGATCCATGTCCGCGAAGGTCATGCTCGAGCTGTCCTTCGACATCACGTCGACGACTCGAAGCTCGATGTCGGTCTGCTCGTTGCCGACCAGATCTGCACCGGTGATTGCGGGCCGGCTGATTCCATGCGCATCCCGGGTGCTGGCGATGGTGCCACCGGTAGTGACAACTGCGACTTTCGACACTGTGGTCCTTTCACGTCAAGCTGCGGGGTGGTGGATGGCCAACTCGCGAATACGATTCCTGGCGGCGTACCAACCAATCATCAAGAGCGGTGCGATGATCGCGATGGATCCGACGGTCCACGTTCCAACGGGGTTGTCGAATGCCATCAACACGATAACGACCGCAAGAAAGACCAGTGTCGCGATCCCGGTGTACGGTGCGCCGAATATGCGGAAGGAAGGGCGAGTGACTTTGCCTTGTTTCGCAAGTTGCCAGAGCCTCAACTGGCACAGCACAATTACCGCCCATGCACTGATGATGCCCAGTGCCGCAAGATTGAGGACTATTTCGAAGGCCTGCGCTGGGACAACAGCATTGAGCCCGACGCCGAACAGGATGACCACGCCGGTGAGTGCGATTCCCCCGTACGGCACTCCGGCTTTGTTCATTCTGGCAGCGAAGGCAGGCGCCGAACCGGCCGTCGCCATCGAATGGAGTATTCGTCCGGTCGAATACAATCCGGCATTGAGGGAAGACAACGCCGCCGTGAGAACGACCAGATTCATGATCGCATCTGCGCCTTGGATGTTGATCGAACCGAAGAATGTGACGAATGGACTTTCACCGGCGTGGTATTCGGTGTACGGGAGCAACAGTGAGAGCAGCAGGACCGACCCCACGTAGAAGACGAGGATCCGAATGATCACTGTGTTGATCGCCTTGGGTATCACCTTCCGGGGATTTTCGGTCTCTCCAGCCGTGGTCCCCACGAGTTCAATTGAAGCGTAGGCGAACACGACGCCCTGAATCACCACGACTGCCGGCAGTATTCCGTTGGGGAACAGCCCACCGTTGTCGGCGATCAGGCTGAATCCGGAGGAATGCCCTTCGATGGGCGTGCCGAAGAGTACGAAATAGACACCGAACCCGAGGAATGCGGTCAAGGCCACGACCTTGATCAACGCGAACCAGAACTCCAACTCTCCGAAGACTTTCACGGACACGAGATTCAGTCCGAGAACCAGCAACACCGCGATCAGAGCGAACATCCACTGATCGATGTGTCCCAGTGGCGCCCAGTACTTTTTGAAGAAGTTCATGTACAACGCCACAGCCGTGACGTCGACCACGGCAGTCATTGCCCAGTTCATCCAGTACAACCAGCCCGCAGCGAAAGCCATCTTTTCGCCGAAGAATTCGCGTGCGTAGGAAACGAAGGATCCGGAAGTCGGTCGGTGCATCACCAGTTCGCCGAGCGCCCTCAGGATCAGGAACGCGAAGAATCCGCACAGCGCGTACACGAGAACCAAGGCCGGGCCCGCCTGTTGTAGTCGCCCTCCCGCCCCCATGAAAAGGCCGGTTCCGATCGCGCCACCGATCGCGATCATCTGAATTTGTCTGGGGCCGAGCGCCTTCTGATATCCGAGATCCTCCTCAGTGGCAACTTCGGCGCGGCCTGTCTCTTCCCGTTCGACGGTCATCAAACCTCCTCCGCAACAGCGGTGGCATGAGGCTTCTCCCCCGAAACGCGGAGATTGGCGAGATGTTCGGGGCTGAGCAACCGATCGAGTTCCTCGCGGTCGAGCAGGCCGGCTTCGATTACGAGATCGGCGACGCGACGCCCGGAAATCAACGCCTCCTGGGCGATCCGAGTGGTCGCGGTATATCCGATGTAGGGGTTGAGCGCGGTGACGAGGCCGATGGAGTCTTCGACTCGGGCGCGCAGCAGTTCAGTGTTAGCCGTGATGCCGAGTACGCACCGGTCCGCCAAAATGCGGCAAGCCGCACCGAGGTGTCGCATTCCTTCGGACAGTGAGTGCACGATGATCGGCTCGAAAGCGTTGAGTTGGAGCTGACCGGATTCCGCAGCCATCGTGATCGTCACGTCGTTGCCGATGACTTCGTACGCGACCTGATTGAGGACTTCGGGAATGACAGGATTGACCTTGCCCGGCATGATCGACGAACCTGCCTGCACCGGTGGAAGATTGATCTCGTTCAATCCGGCTCGCGGGCCCGAAGAGAGCAGCCGGAGATCGTTGCACACCTTGGACAACTTCACAGCGACCCGCTTGAGGACGCCGGAGAGGTGGACGAACTGGCCCACGTCCTGGGTCGCTTCGACAAGATCCGTTGCCAACACCAGCGGCAGTCCGGTCAGTGCGCCCAGGTCGGAACAGGCCACCTCGGCGTAGCCGGCGGGTGCGTTGAGGCCAGTGCCGATAGCAGTCGCACCGAGGTTGATCTCGTGAACGAGAAGAGCGGCCTCAGCCAGACGCGCCCGATCCTCCTCGATCATGACCGCGTAGGTCCCGAACTCCTGACCCAGGGTCATCGGCACGGCGTCCTGCAGTTGGGTGCGTCCCATCTTCACTGTGTCGGCGAACTGAAGAGATTTGGTCGTGAATGCGTTCTGGAGTGTAAGAAGTGCATCCAGCAGGTCATCGATCGCGAAGATCGTCGAGATATTCACGGCCGTGGGGTAGACGTCGTTGGTCGATTGGCTCAGGTTCACGTGTTCATTGGGGTGAAGCCGTTCGTAGTCGCCGCGCTGGTGGCCGAGGATTTCCAACGCGCGATTGGCGATGACCTCGTTCGCATTCATGTTCGTCGACGTGCCGGCGCCACCCTGGATGACGTCCACCACGAACTGTTCGTGCCACCGCCCGTCCACGATCTCCTTGCATGCCTGTGAGATGGCCTCCGCGCGCGGGCGGTCGAGGATGCCCAGCTTTTCGTTTGCGCTGGCTGCGGCCCACTTGACGTAAGCGATGCCGCGGATCAGATGCGGGTTCGTGGCGATTGTTCGACCAGTGATCGGGAAGTTCTCCATTGCGCGCAAGGTGTGGATACCCCAGTACGAATCGGCTGGAACCTCGCGATCGCCGAGCAGATCGTGTTCTGTTCGCGTTTCGAGCACTTGATCAATTCCTCGTGTCTCTTCGCGCAAGCATCACTCTGCGCGGTGGGTGTATTTCGGGATCGCAGCGCTGACGGTCGAGTAGTAGTCCCGCCCAGCTATCGGGCTATCAGGCTGTCTGACAGGTGTAATTGTTACCTCGCTCACTCCGGCACGTCAACCCTTCATCAAGTGCGATGTTTGACGCGGGTCTTCGGCAGTCGCAACAATGACGGCATGAACCTGTCAGACAGCTGGGCCACCAGGCGACCCGTCGCCTCGCGGGTGAGTGCTGCCGAGGCGGTTCTCGCCGACCTCCGTGCCGCAATAACCTCCGGCGAACTGGCAGTCGGAGAGCGTCTCCCGTCCGAGGCGTCCCTGGCCGAAAGACACGGGGTCAGTCGATCGGTCATCCGTGAAGCCCTGCGCTCGTGCCATGCCCTCGGGCTCACCGAGACGAAATCCGGGCTCGGCACCTTCGTCGTCAGCGATTCGATAGCGCGAGACCTCGACTTCGGCAGCTACGCGGCCAACGAGTTGGTCGAAGCGCGGCCGCATGTCGAAATTCCGGCCGCAGGGTGGGCTGCCCAACGGCACACAGCGGAGGAACTGGCAGCCCTCCGCGGACTGGTACAGCAGATGCGTGACGAGGACGATCCGCTCGTATGGGTTGCACTCGACGCCCAATTTCACGGACTGATTGCAAAAGCCAGTAGGAATCGGGTCTTCGAGTCGGTAATCGTCGATATCCGTGAAGCGCTGACAAGGCAATCCGAGACACTCAATCTTGTTGCAGGTCGCCAGGAAAAGTCGAACGAGGAACACGAACGAATAGTCGAAGGAATTGCATCCGGGAGTTACGACCACGCCTCCAGGGCGATGGCCGAACACCTGGACGCCGTCAGGATGACGCTCGAAACACTTGTCCAAGAAAGTGATTCGTTGTGATGGCGCGGCCGCGCAAGTCTGTCCTCGCCTGCGCAATCTTCGCGGCATCGGTGACCGGAGCGTTGGCTGGCTGCAGTTCGTCCGACACCCCGCTGACGCCGACAACCGCGGCGTCAGCACCAACAACGGCAGCTGTACCGCCTACGGGTGTAAATCCACCATCGACGCCGGAATCCGAACGCGCGCTCTTCGATGCTGTGGACCGCAATGATCCCGCAGCTGTTACCGCTGCCCTGACTGCCGGCGCGAACATCGAAGCGCGCGGCGAGGGCGAACGGACTCCACTCGTCGAGGCCACCAAGAACAACGCCGTCGCTGCGGCTTCTACGTTGATTTTTGCCGGCGCTGACGTGAACGCGAAGGACTCCATGCAGGATTCGGCCTTCCTGTATTCCGGAGCCGAGGGTTTGAACGAGATTCTGGCGCTCACGCTCGCCCACGGCGCGGACGTCGACAGCGTGAACCGTTACGGCGGTACGGCGCTGATTCCGGCGAGTGAACACGCGCATGTCGAGACCGTCCGGATGCTGATCGCTGCCGGGGTTCCGGTCAATCACATCAACGATCCCGGGTGGACGGCGCTACTCGAAGCCGTTGTGTACGGCGATGGTTCGGCGCGCTATATCGACGTGATCACTCAGCTTCTCGACGCGGGGGCAGATCCCTCGATCCGCGATGCATCGGGGAAGACCGCGTTGGACAATGCCGAAAGTCGTGGTCAGTCGGACGTTGTGGCGCTGCTTCAATCGCGGAGCTGACGCCAACGAGTCGGGCTCAGCCCGTAGGCCTGTCGAAAGCGTCGGCTGAAGTGTCCGGCGTCGACAAACCCCGCCCGGTGCGCAACGGTCGCGATCGGCAGATCGACGGTAGCGGGTCGAGCCAGTTCGTCCCGAGCCTTCTGCAGGCGCTGGGTGATGATCCACTGTTCGATCCGAAAGCCGTTGTCCGAGCAGATCTTGTACAGCTGTCGCAGTGAGATGTTGTGGGCGTGAGCAATTCGTGCGGGGTTCAGTGTCGGATCGTGAAGGTGTTCACGGATGTATCGACGGATCGAAGTCATGGCAAGGGACGATCTCGGAGCGGATGCGTCAGGATTCGCATGTGCGATCGAAGCGACCAAAGCACGTGCGAGTTCGATCGAGGCCTCGCCCAATTGTTCGGCGGCAGGATCGGTCTCCAACAGAGCGGCGCTGCGGAACAATTCACGAACGTGCGCGATCATCACGGGGTACAGATTGCTGTGATGAGGCCGGGTAGCTGCGTCCCGCACGGTGTCGATCGGCAGTCCCAGCCGATCCATCGGAACGTAGAGGCACTGGGAAGCGCCCGTTCCCGGCCAGGAGAAATCGTAGGTCGACGTCAGGTCCGTCATCAACAGCTCACCGGCGGGCACTCTGCGTTGTTCGTCGTGCTGATCTAGATGGCCGATCCCGATCTCCTGCAGGGCAATCGCAAGGACGGGCATCGACGCGGACCGGACGTGACGTGGTGTTCGGGTCAACCGCATACTGGTCGACTCGGAGCGGAACAGTGATGCTGCACCGAGGTTCCACACGTTCATTCTCGCGCTCACCCGTTCCGGGTTCTCCAAGTGGATTGCACACGGGACCGAGGCACGACCCATCGCGTCGACAAAGGCGTCCGCGCGTTGGTCAGGCTCCAACACGGAAGTATCCAGGAGCAAAGCCATGCAGCCCTGATACCCCGCGATGCGGACGCTCAACCAGAAGTTGTGCAGTGTGAGCTCAAAAGTCTGCACGGACAGTCACGTCCGTCGCAGCAGGTATTTCTAGGATCGAAACGGGCGTGTCCCGGCCTACCGCAGTTTCTCGCTTTTCGACGAGAGTGAAGGAAACGCATGAAGATCTCACGTGTATTCACCGCAGTTCTGGCGTTACTCATGACAGTCGCGGCTGGAGTGATCTTCGGCTCCGGCGCTGCGGTGGCGAGCCCCAAGCCAACCGTCGTTCTCGTCCACGGCGCTTTTGCCGACGCGACCAGTTGGGACGGCGTTGCCGCCGACCTACGCTCGCGTGGCTATCGCGTCGTGGCGCCGGACAATCCTCTACGCGGGCCCGCTTACGACGCGTCCGTGATCGAGAAGACGGTTGCGGACATCGACGGACCTGTCGTGCTCGTCGGTCACTCGTACGGCGGCGCGGTGATCACCAATGTTCACGACCCGAAGGTGCAGTCGTTGGTGTACATCGCTGCGTTTGCTCCGGTTCAGGGTGAGCCGGTGCAGATCACGATCGATCCCATCAGGTTTCCTGGCAGCCAATTGCTTCCTCCGGCTCTGGGATTGAAGATCGTCGACGATCCTCACGCGATCGGCGGGAAGAACGTCGACGGCTACGTCACGGACGAGTATTTCCATTCCGTCTTCGCTCAGGATGTTTCCGACGAGACAGCGGCAACGATGTTGGCGCATCAGAAGTCTGCGGCTTTGTGGGCGAACCTCGAGCTCGGCGGGCCACCGTCGTGGGCGAACACACCGAGCTGGTATCTGGTTGCCGGTGAGGATCGCGTGATCCCCGCATCGGCGCAGCGGTTCATGGCAAACCGGATGGGCGCGAACACCAGCGAACTCCCGACCTCCCATGCCTCGCTGGTCTCACAGCCAGGGGCAGTGGCAGACGTGATCGTGGCGGCCGCTCACGGGTGAGTGTGCGACCGCCACGAAAGTAGAACAGGGTCAGGCGGAAACGATTACCGAGGAGCCGTGTCCGAACAGACCTTGGTTGGCGGTGATACCGATGCGGGCGCCTTCGACCTGACGGCCTTCGGCTTGTCCGCGCAGCTGCCAGGTGAGCTCGCACACCTGCGCAAGTGCCTGTGCGGGAACGGCTTCGCCGAAGCACGCGAGACCACCGGACGGATTGACCGGGATGCGGCCTCCGATACTGGTGTCACCCGCACGCAGAAGGTGCTCGGCCTCGCCCCGCTTGCACAGCGCGAGGTCTTCGATCCAGTCCAGTTCCACCGAGGTAGCGAGGTCGTAGACCTCGGCGATGTCGACGTCTTCGGGAGAGATTCCGGCTTCCTCGTACGCGGCGTAGCCGATGGATTCCTTGAACGTGCGCTCCGGAGCCGGGACGGCGGAGCTGGAATCGGTGGAGAAGTTCGGCATATCCATGATCGTCTGCGGGAACGTCGGCGTGACCGTCGAAATAGCCTTGATGCGAACAGGTTCCGCGATGCCCATCTTGCGGGCGTATTCCATCGACGTCAGCAAGATTGCGGCGCCGCCGTCGGACGTCGCGCAGATGTCGAGCAGGTGAAGGGGATTGGACACCACGGGGGATGCCAGCACGTTCTCGACGGTGACTTCCTTGCGGTAGCGCGCATTCGGATTATTGAGTCCGTGCTTGGCGTTCTTGACCTTCACGTTGGCGAAGTCCTCCGCGGTGGCGCCGTAGAGGTCGATGCGACGACGCGCGTTGAGCGCGAAGTACGCCGGGTTGGTCATACCCATGAGGCGGAAGCGCAGCCAGTCCGGGTCGTCCCAACGCTCACCGGCGACGGGAGCGAGGAAGCCCTTCGGCGTGGTGTCGGCGCCGACGACCAGGGCAACTTCGCTGAGGCCGGCCAGGATTCGTGCGCGAGCGGTGTCGAGTGCCTGGGCTCCCGTCGCACACGCGGCGTACGACGTGGCGACGCGAGCGCCGTTCCAGCCGAGTGCCTGGGCGAAGGTGGCTCCGGCGACGTATCCGCCGTACCCGTTGCGGACGGTCTCGCCGCCGACGATGAAGTCGACATCCTGCCAATTCACACCCGAATCGGCGAGCGCGGCGCGAGCGGCCGCAACGCCGTATTTCACGAACGACTGCCCCCACTTGCCCCAGGGGTGCATACCGACACCGAGTACTGCGACGTCCTTGCTCATGACTGCAACTCCTGATCGGCGCCGACAGGCTTCCAGCGCCACGTCGTACGTACTCCGGTTTCGTCCGTGTACAGCGGCTCGACAACCAATTCGACGGTATTGCCGACCTTGAGATCGTCGACGCCGAATCCGTCGGCCACCTGGCCGAGGATGACGATGCCCTCGGGCAGTTCGACTGCTGCGAGAGCAAAAGGCTCGTACGGATCCGAGCGCGGGATGTACGGCGGCGGGGGCTGGTACTGCGCGTCGGTGTACGACCAGACAGTGCCGCGGCGGGAGAGTTCCACGTCGTCGAACTCCTCGCTGAAGCAGCTCGGGTTCTTGCAGAACGTCGCCTCACGAGGGAAGGAAATGGTGCCGCAGGATTGGCACTTCGTGCCGATCAGAGCAGGTTCGTCGCCGGTGGTGAACCAACCCTCTACTGCAGGCGTCACACTCCCGTTCGGCGCCGGCGTTGCAGTCTCGCTCATGCAATCCTCATCTGGTTGGCGAGCCTGATCCGGGGGATCGTGGGCCCGCTGTGCCGCTTACTGGAACAGGTTGCAGTATTACACGATTTCGGCCGCTGACGGGCAAAAATTTTCGCTGAGTGGGACGCTGCCGGAACGCAGACGGCCCCGCCGGGCAGACGAGTCTGCAGGCGGGGCCGTGTGCGTGAAAGTAGCTGTTTACCTGTAGCGGATCAGCGAGCGCGAACGGGTCGACCGAATCGACGCGTCGGTTTCACCCGGGCCGCAGCGTCGAGGATGGAGGTGATCTCGACCTGATCCAGAACCTTTTCGCGGACACGGTCGTGCGCAGCGCCGCGTTCCAGTTCCGCCTTGTCGATGGCATGCCAGCCCTCGCGGTCGACGACGTCGGACTGTCGCGCCCGGACCAGACGATCGACTGCGGAGTCGTCGGCGACCGGGTTGGTCAGGCGTCCGTCGTTGAAGTCGTCGACGAGCATCCTGATCGTTTCCTGCGCGCAGGACTTGTTGGTGCCGATGAACCCACTCGGTCCGCGCTTGATCCAACCGGTCGCGTAGACCCCGGTGGCGGGATCACCGTTCGGAGCTTCGAGGACTCGGCCGTTCTCGTTCGGAATGACCGACGCACGCTCGTCGAACGGGACGCCGGGGATGGGCACTCCGCGGTAGCCGATCGAGGTGAGGACCAAGCCGGTATCGATGGTCTCAGTATCGCCGGTTGCTTCGATCTGCACGGTTCCGTTTGCGTCGACAAGAGCGTTGCGAGCGAACTCGATTCCGCTGACCTGATCGTCGCCGGTGATCGAGGTCGGCGTGAGCAGGTAGCGCAACGTGATGCGCTTGTTGCCGACGTCGACGTGATCGCGGTTCTTCAGGGCTTCGAGGAGACGCAACTTCTGCTCGACGGCATGCGGGAGTTCGCCGCGTTTTGCCAGTTCTTCGGTGGCCGAGTCGAGAACCATGTCGTCGGGTCCGACAGAGAGTTCGATGTCCGGCAGTGCCATCAGGCCGGTGAACTCGGGGACCGTGAACGCGGACTGCGCGATTCCGCGTCGACCCACGATGACAACTTCTTCGACGCGACTCTTCCGCAGAGCGGCGAGTGCGTGAGCGGAGATGTCGGTACCGGCCAACTTCTCGGGATCGGCCGTCAGAATGCGAGCGACGTCGAGCGCGACATTTCCGTTTCCGATGATGACCGCGCGGCGATGTGAGAGGTCGAAGACGTCGTCGGCGTGATCGGGGTGGCCGTTGTACCAGGCTACGAAGTCGGTGGCCGAGGCCGTGCCAGGCAGATCAGCGCCCGGAATGCCGAGACCACGGTCGGACGAAGCGCCGACTGCGTAGAGCACCGCATGGTGATTTTCGAGCAGTTCGCTGTGCGAGATGTGCTTGCCGATCTCGACGTTGAGGTAGAACTCGAAACCCTTTTGTGCGGCGATCTTGTCGAACAAGCGAGTGACCTGCTTGGTCTTCTGATGGTCCGGAGCAACGCCGGCGCGAACCAAGCCGTAAGGCACAGGAAGGCGATCGAAGACGTTGACCTGCACGTCAGGCTGAGTCAGCAACTCGTCCGCGGCGTACATCGCCGACGGTCCGGAACCGACGATCGCAACGCGCAACGGCGGTCGGCCCTTGTCGACGTGGGCTGCCGGGATGACCTTGGCGAGAAGCGGCCTGGGTCGCTCTTCCTTGTAGAAGTCCGCATTGATGGACAGGAAGACTCGCTGCGGGTCGGTCAGCTTCGACTCGGGGACGATGGCGTCGACCGGGCAGGCCGAGACGCATGCGCCACAGTCGACGCAGGCCTGCGGATCGATGTGCAGCATCTCGGCGGTGAGGAAGTCCGGCTCGTCCGGCGTCGGATGGATGCAGTTGACCGGGCAGGCGTAGACGCACGAGGCGTCGCTGCAACAGGACTGCGTGACTACGTGTGGCATGGCGCTATGAGTCCGATCTCGACTGTCCGGGAGCTACGCGGCGGCGTTGTGCGAGCTGCGGTGAGGTTCGCTACGGAAGCGTGATGCGCGGCCGTCCATCTTGCAGGCCTTCCACACCAGGCGCGAGGCACGGTTCATCAGGCCGGTGTCGGTGGCCAGCATGCGGACGTCACCGAAGTAGTTGCGCAGGGTCTGGCGCGACTCGGGCAGATCCCAGAACAGGTCCTTCTTCACGGACTTCGGGATGTCGAACTGCTTCCAGAAGGACTTCGGCGGGATGACGATGGCGTCACAGAGAATGCGCATGACGATCGGGAACAGCAGCGAGAGGACGAACCGGTTCGGGCGTGACATCAGCGGGATGCGACGGCTCAGAAGCTTGTGCGCGAACGAGATATGACGCGCTTCCTCGGCTACGTGGATGGCCATGACCGACTGCATGATCGGGTGGATCTGGCCGCCGGCGCGCAGGATGCTCTTCTGAATGTGGTCGATCGGCTCTTCACCGGCGAGGACACCGACGAAGAACAGTTCGGGGAACGGACCCGCAGCGAGGGGGATGAAGGGTGCAAGCATCTTCATCGGACGGCTCATGCCGGGAGCGTCGGCACCGATGCGGTTGACCATCTCCTGGAACATCATCGTGTGGTTGCACTCTTCGACCGACTCGTGCGTGCAGTAACGCGCCTCGGCCGAATCGTTGGGCAGCGAGAAGACGTACTGCATCATGCCGCGGATCAGAATGTTCTCGAACTGGAGACCGACCTTCGCGACATTGGCCTGGCGCCACATGCCGATTTCGATCTGCCTGGCCTCGGACTGCGACTGGTACCACGGGTGAGCACCCAGCGGATCTGTCTCGGCCGGGAGGATCCAGCGGCGATCGTTCGGGACGACGGCAAACTCGGGGGAGTCCCAGTCGATGTCGAGGTACGGGTCGAAGTGCTTGTGCACCGAGCCCTCGGACAGGAGTCGAAGCGTCTCGTTGTACGAGTCGTCGGATGCTTCTCCGCGCTTGTCGAGCGGCGATGTGAGCGTCATGGCGTCTCCTCTTCGTTTCGGTCACCGCTGGTATTTCTCGCGGTGTTCGGTGGAATCGAGGGCCGGTTGTGTGATCGCTGGCACTCGGTCTGGATTTAATGTAACCCGAGGTATCAGGAAAAGCTAGTGGCAGATACTCCTGAATCCCGACGAATTCTTGACACGGCCGAAACGGCGCCATAACTTACTTTTGAGTAATTTCCGCGGTGCGTCCGAAGTGGGCTGTTCAGGGACGGGTTCGCACCGAATCGCACGCGAAGATCGAACCGAGGCCGACGTGATCAGATCGATTCTCAGCAATCTTGCATTGAGACCGCCGACGCGTCTGCGCTCCCTTGTTCCGTCTCGCGGCGTCACGCTTTCCGACAAGACCATCGTCCTGACGGGAGCCTCGTCGGGGATCGGTGAGGCGACAGCTCATCTTTTGGCTCGTCGGGGAGCCGAGATGATCCTGGTCGCGCGCGGTGAGGAAAACCTCGAACACGTACGGGACGAGATTCACCGCAGGGGAGGATGGGCACACATCGTGCCTGCGGACCTCTCCCGCGGTGAAGCCGTTGACGAACTCGCGGAGACGATCGCGGATCGATTCGGGTCGGTCGACATCCTCGTCAACAATGCGGGTCGCTCGATCCGGCGTACCGCGTTGGATTCGGTCGACCGATTCCATGACTACGAGCGCACCATGGCGCTGAACTACTTCGGGCCGACAAGACTGACGTTGCGGCTACTGCCCGCGATGCTCGGGGCGAAGTCCGGACACATCATCAACGTCGGAACCTGGGGAGTCACTGCGGGCGTGATGCCCAGGTTCAGCGCCTATCACGCGTCGAAGTCTGCTCTCAGTGCATTCGGCCGAAGCCTCGGCGCGGAATGTCACGGCACCGGTGTCGATGTCACCACAGTGCAATTCCCACTCATACGAACACCGATGATCGCGCCGACGGCGGATTACGTGAGCCAGCCGGCGCTGACGGCCGATCAAGCTGCATCGTGGATCTTGAGGGCGATCAATACGCGTCCCGTCGAGCTGTATCCGCGGTACGCGGGGCTGTTACGAGCGATTGACGTTGTATCCCCTTCTGCCACTGACGCTCTCGTGCGAAGGGCCGGGATCTGAGGGGCTGGGATTTGAGGGGTTGGGATCTGACCAGAAACGTGCACCAGCACCGGGGCATGGTTCGTCCCCGGTGCTGATGTATTCGATTGTCGCGGTTCAGGCTGCTGTGGGTGGGCTGTTCCCGCCGATCGGCTGTTGATACGGATCGATCGACATGGGTGGATAGAACACCGTCTTCCGATCCGGGCCGATCTCGACACGCCACTCGGTGTGGTGCATCGTCCGGTGGTGATGACCGCACAACAGAACCAGGTTGTCGAGATCTGTTGGGCCACCATCGTTCCAGTGAACAATATGATGGGCATCGCACCACCCCGACGGAGTCCCGCACCCCGGAAACGCGCACCCGCCATCCCGGACGGCCAGTGCTCGCCTTTGCGGAACCGTCGCTGTTCTCGCTTCCTTGCCGCAGTCGAGCGGAACACCGTTCTCATCCAACAAAATTCGCGTCACGGTGCAGTCGCACGCCAACATCCGCGCGGTATCGATACTGATGGGGCCCACCCAATCCGTCCACGCGAAACCCAGTTCCTGAGTCGACGGCAAGAGGTCTTTCAACGCTTGCAGGTCCGTCATGTCTTTCGCCGACGCAGTCACCGTGATGTGCGGTTTCACCCCGCCCTCGATCGGACCCAACCCCGCCCGCTCGTACCGCCGCAACAATTCGCAGAACCCGTCCGCCCGTCGTAATGCCGGCGTACGGGTGTCCTTCACGCCGTCCTTCTCCGGCGTCGGAGCCGACAGGCTCGACAACAACGTGATCAACCGGGCCCCGTTGATCGCATCCAGATCCCCCTTCACAGTGACCCGCCCGTACAAGCCTTTCGAGGCGTAGAACTCGTTACGTTCGGAATCCTCGCCGACCGGGATGCCGTCCTCGCGCTTGCCGTACTGCTTCTCGATTCGGCGGATCGCTGCCCGCACTGCATCGCAATCCGCAATGTTCTTCGACGCCAACGACAACAAAATCCCGCGAGCCTTGTCCACATCCGCCAGGGTCATGTTCTTCGGCGGATGCTGACAAAACGACGCCACCTGCCGCGCCTTCAACGCATCCACGTCACCGCGATGAAACGCATCCGCGACAACAGGTTCGAGCATCAACAACCGCGCCAACCCGACCAGCAGACTGCACTCACCGATCTCCAAATTCGTCGAACCATGCAACCACTGAGCGATCGCCCGAAAACCCTTCCCACCGAGAACGTCCCGGGAAAACATCTCCACGATCAGCAACACCATCCGCGACTGCAACTCGTGTCGGGCACGCACCAGATCGAGAACCTCACCCTTGAGGTCCTCGCCATCCAGCTGCCACGCATCCCGACTGTCCATGCCGAAAGCATAATCGAACAAAGTTTCGAACACAAGAGAAGGTGGATCGAAAATTGCTGCTATCAAATCGATTTCGACATTTCGGACAGTCGGTTATAGGCGGGTCGCCGACGTCGTCCACGTGCGCCGACGAGTGCGAGCGCCACCATCAACCCGGAGCACAACAGCATCACGGCAGTCTCGATGAACTGAAATTGCCAGTACCGGCTCTGTGGGTGATAGATCACGGCATAGTGATCGATTCCCTGTTCTCGAAGGCAGTTGTCGACCTCGAGGTCTTGCTGCTTGCGATCGGAATTGTCTGAGCCCCAGCACATTGTGTAATCGGCGTCCATCATGTTGCCATCCGTATCGGCGAAGCCGGCATCGATGACCCACCTCGAGTCGAGATTTTCATACGGCGACGGTGCATATTCCGCTGCACGTGCCAGTCCGTCGATGGGTTGCACTTCAGTGTCGGGGGCCAAGTAATGCTCGCGCATCGTCGCGCTCAGTGCGACGGGCACGATCAAGAACGCGAGAAGAGTCATGACCATCGCGAAGACGGTGTTGCGGATGAGCAATGCGGCTGCGCTGCCGGTAGTCATTGCTAAAAAGGTGTAGGCGCCGACGACGATTCCCGTCGTCTGAAAATTGGGGAACTCCATCAAGGAAAACGAGGTGGCCTCATTTGTTGCCGCCTGTCCCCGGCCAAGCGTCTGGGTCCAGCCGAGCACCAGGCCCAGGACTGCCATCGCAAGGGTGATGGGAACGAAGACCACCAGGACCCGCAAGAAATACCATCGAACAAGGCTGGTGGACTCGAGAAAATCGAGGTTTTCGGGACCCTGCTCGAAGTCTCGGGCGAATGTGGTGACGCCGACCAGCATTCCTGAGGCGAACGGTAGTAGGAGTACGAGAAGCGTCGTCAAGGTGAGAGCGGTGTCGGCACGGCAACTGCCACCTCCGTCGTACCAGCGTGAGCAGATGTCGCCGAAGTCCCAACTCTCGCCCGAACGCTGAACGAACCAGCCTGAAAGTGCGGCTGTCAGGATCAGGAGGAATATCATCGCCAGTGACCATACGATCTGCCCTCGGCATTGCCGCCAGGTCGCGTAGATCATCGGCGAATGCAGCTCGGTGAAGTGTGGATGCGTTCCATGATGAAACGATACCGTTCATTCTGTAATGGGCCTGCCACGCGGAACCGCCAAATTTCGACATTTTGTGTAGGACTTAAGTACGAGTTCACCTATGAGTAAATCGTCTAATATCCTACTTAAGGTGGGATCTTTGAAATAAAGCGCAAAAACTGGCACATGTTCTAGGATTTTGTCTACGGTTACATCCACATCGTGATCGCTCGGCCCCAGATCCCGCAATACGGGCGACGGATAATAGTACTGACGACATGCGAATGTCCGTTGCGAAGGAGTGGGAAATGTTAGTTCCGTTCTTGCAGGCGATTCTGAATTTCGCCTACGGGTCAATCGATGCCGGTGGAGTTGTCATCGACGGACTCGTCGGAATCTCGAGCGAATAGGAGGATGTGAGATGAATTCATCTGATCTGGGTTCGGTTTCGGCGCTCTTGCCCATGATGCTGACTGCTTTCAAGTCCATCATCACAATGCCTTTCGCGCTCTCCGTGGACTTCGGCCTCGACGTCCCGTTCAATCCGTTCAAATAGATTAGGGAGGGCGAAAATGGGTTCCTTGGAAGATGTTTTTGGTCTTTTCACCGGGTCACTGTCAGCGATCCACGTCAGCTTCTTCGAGATGCTGACTGCATTGTCGAGCGACGGGTGGGTGCAGGGATGACCTTCCGATCCGCCAACTCGCAGCTTAAGGAGGTGAGTATCTGATGCTTTTTTCTTTCTTGAGTAATGCTCTGGGTTCGCTTCGAGATGTCAGCGGCTTGGCAGTGATGGGAAGCATGATGATTCCCTCGTTCAGCGCGGAATGACATTGCAATACGGGTCGCTTCGTCGATAGTCGACGCGGCGACCCGTATTTTCTTTTCGATATGGATTGTAAAAGCCGATACCCCGGACTTGCTCCGAGGTATCGGCCTGAGGTCAGAGGCAGAAGAAACTGAGCGAACTGATTGCCGCGTTCTGCTCGAGTTGGCCTGCGTCTCCGACGTTGCCGGCGGCGACTGACAGATCTTGAAGGGAGAGAATAGCGTCCATTGTCATTTCCTTTGTTGATCGGCATGTTTACCGATGGATTTGATCGATCGAATTGTCTTGCGGTGCTGATTCCATTTCAGATTTTTGGCCTGATGCTTCTGTGCTCCAATCTTCCGGGGTGATAACTTTCCGAACAACTAGGAGATGTGGCAGTTCGACACGCACATCAGTGGAAACGACTGTCGGACAGTTGGCAATCCGGCATGACGGAGCAATGCCAGTATTCCCGCGGATCCGGTTGCCCAGTCTGTCGAGAGTCTCAGGTTCTGTTCACCTGGAAAGTGCAGGCCTCCTGCGTGATTGAGGCTGTGCAAGCCCAGAAGCTGAAACTGCTGTGCAAGCGTCTGTTCACAATCGGCGCCGGCGTATGGAGTCTTGGAGAGTTCGCTGAGAAACAGAATCAGCCCGGCTCGCCCGTTGAGTAGTCCGGCTTGGGCAGTGAATTCGACTGTGGCGGCGCGGGATATCGCACGCACCGCAGCTGCGTAACGCGGTTCGTCGACATGGCGCAGAAGTTGTAGAAGTACCAGGCCCACACCGACAGACCCGGATCCGAGATACGGCATCGTCCGGCGCTCCTCTCTCAGCTGCATCGACCCGTCAGGGCACATCGACATCACAGACAGATCGATGTCGACGAGCTGGCGTGCGTGTTCCAGCGATCGAGGATCACCACTCAGTTCGTAGTGGCGAGTCCAGAACAGTGCTTGTCCGCTCGGTCCCCGCATCAGCCCACCTCGGCCGGCCACTGCCCAAGGTGTTCCGCCGGCGTCGCGGACATGCAAGCGAGCAGCTGAAATTCGTTCGCGCAGAGTCTCGGTCACGACAGCGAGAGTGGGTGACACAGTCGGTCGTGAAACCGATTCCTCGAGTAGGAGGCAACCGATTCCGGAAAGGCCGCTGAAAAGGCTGGAGTCGATGTCGTCGAGTGGGGCTCGACGCAAAGTCTCGACCCACCTGTCGGCTGTCGAATGTCGCCCTAGTTGCCGAAAGGTATACACCGCACCCGCGAGCCCGTCGAAGAAGCCGAACTTTGGTTGAGTATCCGAATCAACCTGATGTTCAGTCCATTCCAGAACTGACTCCAAGGTGTCTGCGGGAAGATCATCGGCGAGCAGGTTTCCGCACGAGCCGTGAGCAATGCCGTAGCCGTTCACCTCGAACTGGGCGATGTCGCCGGGAAAGAGTCGATCAGCGCGGGCGAGATCAAGCGAGGCGAGGATGCCGCAGCGCAATAGAGCGGCCGTGCGTTGCAAGGTTTCGTTCGACGACGTGTCCCAACGATGCGGGCGATTCTCCGGTTCCGGCGGGAGTACGTCGAGCATCGAATAGAGCGAGGCACCGAAGGCGCGGGGAAGATCGAATCGAGACACCGCATAGTCGATGAGTTCGGGAATCTTGTTGCGATCGAGAGGGAACAATGTAGTAAGTGGAACAAAGAGTCCCAGCTCGATGCAGCCCAACGAGTATCGATCCGCCGCGATTCCTGTCAACTGTCGAGGTGCTGTGTATCCGGGGGCTCCGGTGGACCGGGGCGGATGCTCGTCGATGTTGTGGGCCATCTCGAAGTCGATGATCCGAATACCGGACGGTGAGCACATGACGTTGCCAGGGTGAAGATCGGCATGAACGATTCCGGCGTTGTGGAAGCTCTCGACTGCGGTAGTCAACTGTTGTGCAATGTCGAGTGCCCAGGTTCTGTATTCCGTTCGGGAACTGAGTGTCTGGTCCGCGCGTATCAGTGGGTGGCGGAGCGCAACTTCCTGATTCAGGGGAGTGCCGGCAGCGCGCTCGGTGACAAGGAAGTGGTGTCCCTCGCGCTCGAACAAGCTGATCGCAGAAGGTGTGTACGGGTTGTCGGCAAGGTGAGTCAACTTGTCGTACTCGTTACGGATGCGGTCGATTGCGTACCGGCCGTTTGCGTCCGGGGCGGTAAAGGGACGGCCTTCTTTGATGACCAGATCGATGCCGGCGTCGTCGAATGCGGAGTAGATCCCCCCGCTGTTGCTGAAGTGCAGGGCTTCAGTGATCGAATAGGGGAAGGCGTCGCGTGATTTCAGCTTGTCTTGCTGCGCGCGAACGAAGTCCGGGATTTGTACCCAGTCTGGAGTTCTGAAGGAAGTGCCGCGCAGATCGGGTTCGAGCGATCCGTCGGGGCGCCGTATTGCCGGGACGCGATCGCCGAATGAATCGTTGGTGTGCATGGGCAGGTACGCGCCGTACCGTAAGTACAGTGGTCCCCGGTTCCATCGCACATCGCTGAGGATGTATGGCCCGTCGGCAGCCGTGACAAGCTGGTCCAGTTCGGTGATGACACGTTGTGTGGCAACGCTATCCGCCGGATAGATCGTGATGAATTTTCCGCTGGATGTTCGATTGGCCTGCTTGCTGTTGGAGAACATGAGGTCTGCTGCCGTCCGAAGAAATTTGAAAGGCACCAGATTGTGGCCGCAATACGCGGAGACGGTATCGAGCAGCTCCTGCGCGTTGGCTTGGGTAGCGGAGCAGTGAATCTTCCATCCCTGTTCTGGCAGCACGCTGTCAGGCGGTTGGAAGTAGTTCCACGGTCCGCTTTGGGGACCGCGTCGCCAGAGTGACCAGTCCACCGACTTTGCAGGCTTAAAGTGCTGGTCAGTCGGTGCGTCAGGTCGAGTGGCCGTTCTGATTCGGTCGTAGAAATGCGAGTCGGCACGTGTGAATGCAACGTATCGCAGGTCCACGCTCTACCTCCGGGTCAGTCCCCCTGCGGTTTGTCATCGATTGGTGCCACGCCCCGAATCCCCTGTGGCTTGGATTGCTTGTGGCGGAAGGTTATCCGATTCCGGACATTTCGGGCGAAGATTGAAAACCTATCATTCGAAAGTACTAATGAATGGCGTGGGCCAGGCGAGGTCACTGATCGCTTAGCTTTTGGTCGGCCGCATTTGTTTCGAGTTCGGAGGCCCCCTCTTGACGAGAGGATCAAGTCGGTGGTAGTTCTTTAGCGAGCGCTAAGTCAGGGTGCTCCCTCGATCTCGGTCCGGTACCCGGCGCCACGAAACACGGGTGCCGGACCGCCCCAGCAATGCACGTCCTCGAAGGGAACGAAGATGACCAAGGCAGTGATCGTCGATGTAGTCCGGATCGCGTCCGGCAAGGGAAAGCCGGGCGGAGCACTGTCCGGGACGCACCCTGTCGAACTGATGGCCCACGTTCTGCGTTCCATCACCTCGCGAAACGGCCTCGACCCCGCCCTGGTGGACGACGTGATCGGCGGTTGCGTCGGCCAGGCCGGTGAGCAGGCGCTCAACATCACCCGCAGCGCGGTCCTGTCGGCAGGGTTCCCCGAGTCGGTACCCGCCACCACGATTGATCGCCAGTGCGGATCAAGTCAGCAAGCTGCGCACTTTGCGGCGCAGGGCGTGATCGCCGGGGCCTACGACATCGTGATCGCGGCAGGCGTCGAATCCATGAGTCGTGTCCCGATGGGTACCACGACGATGGGGAAGGACGCTTCCGGTCCGGGCGTCGCGGCTCGCTACCCCGAAGGCCTGGTCAACCAGGGAATCTCTGCAGAATTGATCGCCGCCAAGTGGAAGCTTGACCGCGACGCTCTCGACGCATTCTCCGCGCAGTCCCACCAGCGGGCAGCAGAGGCAGCGGCGAAGGGGCTCTTCGACAAGGAGATTCTGCCGATCTCGGTGACCAACGCCGCCGGTGAGACCGTCTCGCATATCGTCGACGAGACGGTTCGCGCGTCTACTACCGCCGAGGGACTCGCCGGTTTGAAGCCGTCGTTCTACTCGGAGAAGTACGCGCAGCGCTTCCCCGAGGCGCAGTGGTCGATCACTCCCGGTAACTCGTCGCCGCTCACCGACGGCGCGTCCGCAGCACTGATCATGAGCGAAGAAATGGCGTCGAAGCTGGGGCTGACGCCGCGAGCTCGTTTCCATTCCTTCTCCGTTGCGGGCGATGACCCGATCTTCATGCTCACCGCACCCATCCCAGCCACCCACAAGGTGCTCGCTCGCGCGGGTCTGAGCATCGACGACATCGACACCTACGAGGTCAACGAAGCCTTCGCTCCCGTTCCACTCGCCTGGGCTCACGAGTTCGGCGCCGACCCGGCAAAGCTCAACCCGTGGGGCGGCGCGATTGCCCTCGGACACGCCCTGGGGTCCTCGGGTACTCGACTGCTGACCACGATGGTCAACCACCTCGAGGCCACCGGCGGACGCTACGGATTGCAGACCATGTGCGAGGGCGCCGGCATGGCCAACGCGACCATCATCGAACGCATCTGAAACACATAACCTTTCGAAAGGAACTCTCATGATCGTCAACGACAGCGTCGCCGTCGTCACCGGTGGAGCATCCGGCCTCGGCCTGGCCACCACCAAAGCCCTTCTTGCCGACGGCGCCAGCGTCGTCATCATCGACCTTCCGTCGTCCAACGGTGAAGCCATCGCCAAGGAACTTGGCGACCGGGTCCGCTTCGCGGCTGCAGACGTCACCGACGAGGCTGCGGTCACCGCTGCACTCGATGTGGCCGAGTCCCTCGGACCCCTGCGCGTGGCAGTCAACTGCGCCGGAATCGGCAACGCAGTCAAGACGGTCAGCAAGAAGGGGGCATTCCCGCTCGACGCATTCAAGAAGGTCATCGACGTCAACCTGATCGGCACCTTCAACGTTCTTCGTCTTGCTGCGGAACGTATTTCGAAGACCGAACCCATCGACGGTGAACGCGGCGTCATCATCAACACCGCCTCCGTCGCAGCCTATGACGGTCAGATCGGGCAGGCTGCGTACTCCGCGTCGAAGGGTGGCGTCGTCGGTATGACGCTCCCCATCGCCCGTGACCTCGCGTCGCTGCTGATCCGCGTCAACACCATCGCTCCCGGGCTGTTCAAGACCCCGTTGCTGGCCGGACTGCCTGAAGCAGCCCAGGCGTCGCTGGGTCAGCAGGTGCCTCACCCCTCTCGCCTGGGTGATCCCAGCGAGTACGGCGCGCTTGCTGCGCATATCGTCTCCAACCCTATGCTCAACGGTGAGACGATCCGCCTCGACGGTGCAATCCGTATGGCACCGCGGTAATTTCGGCTATTCATGACTGGCGAGGTGGAGCCCGTGAATTCGGTGGCATTGGACTGGAGGACTTTCCCGCCGCTGGTGATGACCGACATCCTGATGGCTTCGCTCGAGCTGTTCGACGCGAACGGCTACCACGGCACGACGGTGCGGCAGATTGCCAACCGTGTGGGGGTAACCGTTCCCGCGCTCTACTACCACCACGCGAACAAAGAGGCAGTCCTCGTCGCTCTGTTCGAGATCTCGATGAGTGAGCTGAATACCAGAACCGAAGCGGCAGAGGTGGAAGCCGGCGAAAATCCGGTACGACGCTTCGCCTTGGTGGTGGAGGCAATTGTTCTCTACATGACCCACCGGTCGCGGCATGCTGCGTTGGACACCGAGATTCGGCATGTCTCACCGGAAAGCCGAAGTCGATACGCCGCCAGTCGTAAGCGGCTCGAGTTGCTCATGCGCAGGATCGTCGACGACGGTGTGGCATCGGGAGATTTCGCGGTCACCGACACCGAGGAGACCGTCCGGGCCATACTCGGTATGGCGCAGTCACTGCCGCGTTGGTTCCAGACCGGCGGGCCGATGTCGCCGACGCAATTGGCGCAGAAGTACGTCGACATCGCTTTTCACACGGTCGGTTATCGTCCGTAAAGTGCATTGCTCGTTAAACGAAGGTGGGCAACAGATTGAAAACCTGTTGCCCACCTTCAGTATTCATGCTTTAGCATTCACTCCGTGTCAGAGGCGAGTGACTTCGAGTCCGCCTTCGTGGTAGGCGGCCCTCAGACGCTTCTTGTCGAACTTGCCGACGCTCGTCTTCGGAACTTCCTGAACCACAGCCCAGTTCTCGGGGAGCTGCCACTTGGCGACCTTGTCCGAAAGATATTGCTGGAGTTCGGACATCGTGGTCTCGGAACCGGCGCGCAGAACTACCGCGACCAACGGACGCTCGTCCCACTTCTCGTCCGGCACGCCGATGACGGCAGCTTCGGTGACGTCAGGGTGACCCATGACGGCGTTCTCGAGGTCGACCGATGAGATCCATTCGCCGCCGGACTTGATGATGTCCTTGGAGCGGTCGGACAGGCTAAGGAAGCCGTCGGCCGTGATGGATCCGACGTCACCGGTCTTGAGCCAGCCGTCGTTGAACTTGTCTTCCGCATCGACGCCGTAGTACGACCCGGTGATCCAGGGGCCGCGCACTTCGAGCTCGCCGACGGAAACGCCGTCGTGTGCAACAACTTTGCCGTCATCGTCGATGAGACGTGCCTCGACGGATGCCGGGAAGCGGCCCTGAGAGTAGCGGTACTTCCACATCGCGTCGCCGGTGACACCGGCCGGCGGGCGGGCAACGGATCCGAGTGGGGAGGTTTCGGTCATGCCCCAGGCGTGCAGGACGGAGACGTTGTGGTCGGCTTCGAATGCGTGCATGAGGGCAGGCGGTACCGCGGAGCCGCCGATCAGAACCTCACGCATCGAGGAGATGTCCTGTGGGTTCTGCTCGAGGTAGAGGTGCAGGCCCTGCCAGATGGTGGGTACGGCCGCGGCGAACGTCGGCTTCTCGCTGGCGATGATCGCAGCCAACGGAGCAGGCTGGAGGAAGCGATCGGGCATGATCAGCGAGGCGCCGATCATGAACGCGGCGTAGGGAAGTCCCCACGACATGGCGTGGAACTGAGGCACTACGGCGAGTGCACGATCGCCCTGCGCGAGGTTGGGGCCGTCGCTCATGCAGACCTGCATGGAGTGCAGGTAGATCGAACGGTGGGAGTAGACGACACCCTTGGGGTCGCCCGTGGTGCCGGACGTGTAACACATTGCGGCAGCACTGAGTTCGTCGACCTCGGGCCAGTCGAACTCGGTTGGCTGATCGGCGATCAAGCCCTCGTATGTGTGAACCTGCACGCCCTCGGGAGCTTCGAGTCCCGCAGTGGAGGAACCGGTGACGATGATGTGCTTGACGGTTGTCAGCGACGGAAGCTGCGGAGAGAGAAGCGGAATCAGGGACGGATCGACGATGATCACGCGGTCCTCGGCGTGATTGGCGACGTGGATCAACTGCTCGGGGAACAGGCGAATGTTCAGCGTGTGGAGCACAGCACCCATCGAGGGGATCGTCAGGTACGCCTCGAGGTGCTCGGAGTTGTTCCACATGAACGTGGCGACTCGCTCGTCACCCTCGACACCGAGTCCGCGCAGGGCGTGCGCAAGCTGTGCGCAGCGCTTGCCGACGTCTGCGTATGACACACGGCGCGGGCCGGACTCGGTCCACGTGACAACCTCGGAAGCGCCGTGAACGGAGGCACCGTGGCGGAGAAGTTGAGCAATGGAGAGGGGGGCGTCTTGCATGGTGCTCAGCATGGGCTGCTCCTGTGTGGTGTGTGAGACCGGTGCTTTTGCCCACGGGCCCTCACAAACGATGTGCTGTGGCTGCCAGATTAGTCACAGCTGCGAAGTGCTCGCTAGTGACCCACTGCACTAGCGAAAAACCACGCTATGAGTAGCGCTCCCGGATCGACCACTCCGCGAGCGGCTTCGCCCACATAACTTGCACGTCCGCGGTTCGCGAGCATGGTTTCGGTCGACTCCGCGCCGGCCGCCGCCGCTGCCGCTGCGCTGGCCAGAGCAGCGTCCCGATCGGCTCCCGAGTTCACGGATTGCTCCAACGACTCGACCGCCGGAACTATCGCGTCGACCATCGTCTTGTCGCCGACGCGTGCGCCGCCGAGCGAGGTGATGTTGTCGAGCCCCGCCCGTGCTGCAGTCGCGATCGCACCGAGGTCGAGTTCGGAGTCCGCTGATTCTGCGGCGACGCGGAAGAAATGCCGGAACCAGATGCCGAACAACGCGCCGGACGTACCGCCGGCGTGACCGAGGTACGCCTGGGAGACTGCATCGAATATCGTTGCAGTGGAATAGGTGTCACGGATCGCCGAGATGTCGAGCTGATCCAGTGCGGCCACCATGTTGGTCCCGAAGTCGCCGTCTCCTGCTCGTCGGTCGAGATCGGTCAGGGCAGGTTCCTGCTCCAGTACCTTCGCGGCCCAGTCCGCAATCCAGCCGCCGACGAAGCTGCTTTCGGCAGTGCGTGAGGTGTCGGGTGTGAATGTGGGACCGAATGATTCACGCTTGCCCATGCCGCTGTACTCACGTGCCATAGCATTCGGCCAGGCGGGCGCTTTTGTTGGCGCGTCCCATAATTCGAGGATTTCTTTGTTTGTGCGAACAAGGGTGATGGATGCTCCGGCCATGTTCAATGCAGTGACGAACGTTCCGATCAGCGTCCGCTCGATGTGAATTCCCTGGTCGGCCAGATAATCTCCGAGTTCGGCGAACAGTAGTTGCAGCTCCATTGGGTGGGTGGCTCCCAGCCCGTTGACGACCGCAATGACGTGATCACCTTCGGCGAGACTCAGGGACTCGATGATCGGATCCGTCAGCCGTCGCACCAATTCCGGTGCGGGCAGGGCGTCCACGCGTTCTGTGCCGCGTTCGCCGTGGATTCCGATACCAAGTTCCATCTGCCCGTCCGGTAGGTCGAACGACGGCTCGTCAGCCCCCGGCAAGGTGCATGGGCGAAGAGCGACGGCCATGCTGCGAGCCGAGTGCGCGACGTGTTGTCCGATCCGGGTCACCTCGGCCAGGTCGTCACCGCGGGCGGCCGACGCGCCGCAGACCTTCTCCACCACGATCGTTGCCGCAGTGCCGCGTCGCCCCGGGCCGCTACCGTCTGCGCGTTCGGTCGCGACGTCGTCGTCGACCAAGACGACGTCCGTGTCGATCTTGTCCTCGCGGAGTAGTTCCCGTGCGATACCGAAATTCATCACGTCGCCGGTGTAGTTCTTCACGATGTGCAGGACGCCGCCACCGGCGTCGGCAGCTTTGGATCCTTCATGGATCTGCAGTGCGTTGGGTGAGCTGAAGATCAACCCGGGACAGACGGCCGTGAGCATTCCTTCGCCGATGAATCCGGCGTGCATGGGTTCGTGACCCGAGCCGCCGCCGGAGACGAGCGCGACTCGCCCGCGTGGAAGGGGCTGTGCACGAGTGAGGTATCCGGGATCGGGGTTCCACGCGATGTCGTCGGTGGATGCGATCAACCCGCGGAGTGCGTCGGGAACAAATGTCTTTGCGCTGCGCATGAACATCACTTCAGAGTAGGTCTAACGTCGAGTTCGGGCACGGATCGTGATCGACGAGAGGTGGACGGCGTGAAATTGGGGTTGGTACTTGCCGGTGGCGGTGTTGCGGGGATCGCCTGGGAAACCGGTTTTCTGTTGGGCGTTCAGGACAAATCGCCGGACGCTGCCGCAGCGCTGCTGGCAGCGGACGTATTGATCGGCACTTCTGCAGGTTCCACCGTGACTGCTCAGATTGCGGGCGGCGCGACACTTCAGGAGCTTTTCGACGCACAAACGGCCGCTGCGACCGGTGAGATCGATCCGGAGGTAGATGTCGAGGTCCTCGGTCAGATGTTCGTCGACGCGATCGCGGGCTCCGCGGATCGGTCCGAACAACTTCGTGCGCTCGGCGAGGCAGCGATGGCCGCCGACACCGTCGAACCCGCCGTGCGTCGTGCGGTCATCGAGGCAAGGCTGCCCAATCGGTTGTGGCCCGAGCGGGTGTTGCGCATCCCGGCGATCAACGCACAGACCGGTGAGTTGAGGGTGTTCGGCAGTGCTGACGGCGTAGACCTGATCGACGCAGTTGGAGCGAGTTGCGCCGTACCAGGGGTGTGGCCGGTGGTCACGATCGACGGCGACCGGTACATGGACGGCGGAATGGCAAGTGGCTCGAATGTTCATTTGGCTGCCGACTGCGATGTGGTCGTGGTTCTTTCACCTGCTGCCGATCCCGCCTCGAATCTGCTTGGCGGCAGCCTACGAGAGGAAATCGACGCGATGACGCAGTCACGGGTACTGGCGATCTTCGCCGACGACGCCGTCGTGGAAGCGATCGGAACCAACTCTCTCTCGCCGGCGACAAGGCGCCCGGCAGCCGAACTGGGACGCGAACAGGGTCGCCGAACAGCTGACGAGATCGCTGCGTTTCTGGTGACGGCATGAGCGCCGCACGGATTGCCGTGGTCCTGCGCCCGGAGCAATCCCCGGAAGATCTGGTTCGGCATGCGGGGTATGCCGACGAAGTCGGTATCGACGAGGTCTGGCTGTGGGAGGACTGCTTCTTCGGCGGAGGAATAGCCACTGCTGCAACTGTATTGGCCGAAACCACGCGCCTGGGAGTAGCGATCGGTGTGCTGCCGACTCCGATGCGCAACACCGCGATCACGGCGATGGAGATTTCGGCGCTGGCCAGAGTTCATCCGGATCGACTGCGGGTTGGCTTCGGTCACGGCGTTCAGAGTTGGATGCGGCAGATCGGCGCCAAGGTCGAATCGCCGTTGACCCTCCTCCGGGAGCAGTTCGGAGCACTCGAGCGATTACTGCGCGGTGAGTCGGTGACGGTATCCGGTCGATACGTGAATCTCACGGACGTCAAGCTGGCGTGGCCGCCCGAGAAGGTGCCGCAGTTGCTCGTCGGTGCCACGGGGCCAAAGACTTTGGCGCTCAGTGGTGAGTTGGCGCAGGGCACCGTGCTCTCGGGTGGGACGACCCCGGAAGGCGTTCGCCGGGCGATCGCTCATATCGGAGCGCAGGATCTCGAGGTGGTCGTTTACGTCATCTGTGCATTTGGTTCCAGCGGTCGTGAGCGCGCCCTTGCCGAGGCCGCAGCGTCAGGGTGCGAGTCGCCGGAGGAAGCGATTGCCGTGGGGACCGCGGCCGACGTTGCGGCCGCAGCAGTGCGATGGGTGGACGCGGGTGCAACCACCGTGGTACTCCAACCGACCGTTGACGAGCCGGACGTTCGCGAGTTCATTCGCCTTGTCGCGCAGGAGGTTCAACCGCTGATGGTGTAGCTCAGGCGGCTAGTCGGGACAGAACTTCGTCGATGTCGGCAGTGCTCGCGTCTCGATGTGTCACGAACCGAACCTTCCCGGCGACGGTGACTGCGCCGACGTCGACAGCGGCGAGCTGAGCAACGGTGGCCGACGGATCGGCTGTGGCGGCGAGAACGATGTTGGTTGCGGGTTCGTCGACAGCCCAACCGCGTTCACGAAGGCCCGATGCCAGGCGTTGCGCATTGTCGTGATCGTCGGACAGGCGAGCTTGTGAGCGAAGCGCGACGATGCCGGCTGCGGCAAGCACCCCGCCCTGACGAACGCCGCCGCCGAGCATCTTGCGGATCCTTCGGGCTTCGGTGATCAATTCAGGTGATGCGGCCAGAATCGAGCCGACCGGCGCACCGAGTCCCTTGCTCAGGCACACCTGGACGGTATCGGCGCCGGAAGTCAGTTCGGTGGGCGAAACATCGAGTGCAGCAGCGGCATTCCAGAGGCGGGCGCCGTCGAGATGAATCTTCAAGCCGCGTGATCTCGCCGCGTCGACCAGTTTCGTCCACTCCGTCGGATTCATGACGGCGCCGCCGGCGAAATTGTGGGTGTTCTCGAGACAGAGCAGCGTGGTGTTCAACGTGAAGTACGGGCCGGGGGAGCCCGCCGCCTTCACGACGGTCTCGGGACTGGGACGTCCGGGTCCGCCGTCGTGCGGCAGCGCCATCGGCATTCCCTGTGCGAGCCAAGCAGCGGTGCCCAACTCTGACCCCAAGACGTGAGAGTGTTCCGGTGCGAGGAACTGATCGCCGCGGCGAAGGTGCAGCATCAGCGCAATCAGGTTGCCCATCGATCCGCTCGGTACCCACAAGGCCGCCGGAAAGCCCAGAGTATGTGCGACCTCTTCCTCGAGCGCCGCCATGGTCGGGTCGTGATCGAGGACGTCGTCACCGACCTCGGCGTCAGCCATCGCCTTCCGCATCTCCGCATCAGGCTTGGTGACGGTGTCCGAGCGTAGGTCGATGTACGACGAAGTCATGGCTCATTCGATCAAGCCGCGTGTTCCGGCGTCAAACCGCGGCCTTTGCTGGACGGCTATTCCGGCCTGATAAATCAATATCGCTGAGGATGCCTTCCGTGTGATGATGGGCGCCGGCAATCGTCGGTGAAGAGAACAAGAAGTGGAAGGGACAGGCATGCGCGACTCGAAGCAAGCGTTGCACCTGCGCGGGCACTCACCCCGCGGCATTTCCCTTCCTGCATTCGGGGAACAGAGTGGCGCTGGATATATGCCGTTCCCCGTTTCTTGCATTTGCTCCTGACCCGTCTTCACGTCCAGGAGTTCCACTCCTCGACATGAACTGAGACGTCTCATGCGGAACCCGAACCGCGCATCTACCGCCGCTTCTCACAGTTGGATGAACCGGTCCGTCCGGGTACTCAACGCAACGTACGAGTACCTCGGTGAAGTGAGCGCCGATCGTGCGATCGTCCTGATCGCCACCGGTTCCGCGCAGTCCACCGAAGACGTGATCCCGATACTTCCGGTGCGCTCCAAGCACGTCGAGATACCACTGCCTCGGACGATCCTGCTTGCCGAGTACGTGTATGTCGCCCACCGGGTTACGGTCACCGATTCCAGCCGAGCGACCTTCGCCGGCATCTTCGACCGGGACGGTCGTCAATGTGCGTACTGCGCCGCCAGAGCAACGACTATCGACCACGTCCAGCCGCGAAGCCGCAACGGGCCCAACACGTGGGGAAATCTGGTGGCGTGCTGCAGTTCCTGCAATCAGCGCAAAGCGGATCGCACACCGGCGGAGGCCGGCATGCGGTTGCTGTGGGAACCGAAGGCGCCTCGACGCATCGAGAAAGTGCAGCAGAAGATCTGGCGTGAATTGAGTCGGACGTGACGGTCGAAAGGAGTAAGTGATGTGCGCTGACGAAATCTCGAATCTGGCTGAGCTTCTGCCGATCTCGGACGACCGAACCTGGTGGCAGGCGGAATGTCGAGGAGACCCCGAGCCGGACCGCTGGTTTCCCTTTCCGTCCGAAGGATACGACTACGCGACCGACGTGTGCAACAGGTGCCCGATTGCGGAATCGTGTCGCGAATTCGCCTCTGCCACTGGCCAGACCGGAATCTGGGGAGGAGTGAAGTTCGAGCAGGGCAGGATCGTCGCGGCGTGAGGGATCAGATTCCCGGCTCCGCGGCGATCGTACCGGCCGATACCGCCCGGCACAGAGCGTCGTGGTCACGTTCGGTTTGATCGGCGTAGAGCCGAGCAAACCGGGTGAGGGCGGTGTCGACCGTGTCCGAGGTTCCCAGGTAACCGGAAATCAGTGACGCGCCACTGGTTCGTGCGTGTCCTTTGGCCAGTAGGCGACCGCAGATCGCGACATAGTCGGTCAAGGCTGCTGCATCGATATTGTTCAGGTCCACAGAACCTTTCATGTTCCGGAACTGACGGACGTAGTACTGGCGGTCGTCCACGGTGCACCACCCGAGCAGTGGATCGCTGACTGTCTGGAGAGCCTGCTGGTATTCCGCGACGCGTCGTCCTTGATGGTCGTGCCAGGCCGAGTCGCCGTGCACGAAGGGGGCGACGACGGATCGGCGAGCCTGCTTGAGCTGCAAGAAGATGACGTCGTCCGGGATGCTCCCTTCGCACAAGGCGACGTATGCACGCAGAGCGACGCTTCCGACTCCGACAACCCGGTGCGCAACGTCGATGACGTTGTATCCCGAGACGACTCGGCGCCAGTGTGGTGCAAGGGTTTCGAGATACTCGTCCAGACCCTCCAGGAGGAAGTCGGTGTCCTGCGGCGTGAGTCGTGTTGTGAGCGGCGGGTTCTCGACCAACTGGCGCCGTCCGTGATCCTCGACAGTGAACCGGGGAACCGCGTGATCGCTCGTACGCCGTCGGGCGCGCTCCGCGGCGCGTCGGATCTCGGCCAGCAACCCGGGATCAGTGACGTGGTCGGTCAGTCCGTCGAGATCGACCCGGTCGAAGGAGCGATCGAACAGTGGACGCTCGGAAAGCTTTGCCAAGTGGAGGCGATATGCGGACACACACGAGGTTGTCGCTGTTTCGCATTGAGCTTCGGTGAGACCGTTCTGCCGCCCGGCCACCCAGATGCTCGCAGCCAACCTTCTCAGGTCCCATTCCCAGGGGCCCGGATGTGCTTCGTCGAAATCGTTGAGGTCTATGACAAGTTCGCGTTCCGGGGACCCGTAGAACCCGAAGTTTCCGACGTGCGCATCCCCGCAGATGACGGGAGTGATGCCGGTGGACGGGAGCTGCGCCATGTCCTCTGCCATCAAGCCGGCGGTCCCGCGCAGGAAACCGTACGGTGAAGCGACCATGCGTCCCACACGAATCGGAACCAACCAGTCGAGTCTTCCCTCGTGTGCCGTGTTGACCTGATCGACCGGATCGCGTCGGTTGGGCGGGGGCGTCCAATCACCAAGCGACGATCGTGCTACTCGCTTGCGCAGGCCCTTCCCGATTTTGCGACGCTCACTGCGGGGCGTCTGACGCGCCCGCAAAGTCGCCCTGCCGTCCGGTTCGTTCTCGAGAGCCAGCTGACCGGCAGGCCTGTTCACCGGGTCCATGTCGGGCTCTCTTTCGTCGGGCGTGCGAAACTCGCGCTCGATCCTATGCCCGCTGGATTGCGCGCCGCGCGACGAGTTCCTTAACTACCCGCCTGGGCAATCAACTCGACAGCGCGGTCGGCGCACAGTTCCGGGTCCGGCATTCTCCCGATACCGAGGCATTCGACAACGGCGAACGACGTATCCGGTGTCGTTTCCACGCCGAGCGCCCACCCGAAGTAGTGATTCCAGGCGAGTACGGCTCGGTGGCCACTGTGCTGCGGAATCTCGCTGCCCAGAACGAGTACTGCGTCGAACGCGGGGCCGTCGCACCAGATGACCGATTCGGCGAAGGTGGAGCTGGCGACGGCGACTACGTACCTGTGACAAGTCGATTCACTCGGAATGGCGATGTGTGCACGCATGGTCGCTCCTCCGGCTCGGTTGCGATCGGAGGGTTCCCCGTTGCCGGCGCCGAAAAAACGCTTGGCAGATTACGTCCCGGCCACAGATCTACGACGCAGACGGTGTCTGAGATGTTTTTGTGCTGCCCGCGCGACCGAGCGAGTCGAGAGATACTGCTCGGCGGGTATCAACCGGGAACCGAACAAGTAGAACCTTTGGGCTTCGTCGTGGTCATAGGTGGCCGCGGAGATGAGCAGACGTTCGATCGCGGTGAACTTTCGCCCACCGGCGTAACCGCTCATGTAATCGATGTGTTTCGTCATACTCGCTCTGGCGCTGCGGTATTCGGTCAAGGCAGCGTTCACGTTCCGATGCGAGTCGAGTGTGTGTGACGTCGTCTCCGTCAGCATTTGGGCGGTCGCGTCGACCAGCATCTGAGCGGTCTCCAGTGCCCACGAGCATCCGATGCCCCATAACGGGTCGTTGGTTGCCGCGGCATCGCCGATGAGTGCGAACCCGTTACCTACCGGGTCGGTGAGGATTGTGGAGAAGTGTTTGGTACCAACGATCTTCCCGACGATGTGCTCTCGGCGAACTGGCGGAGCGCCGGGTAATGCGTTGGCGTACGCGAGGAAAGCAGTAGACAGGTCGTCAGTGAACGGGCCGAGCTTGTCGAGGGCAGGGAAGACGACCAGCACGCTGATTCCGCCGTCGTTGGGGAGCAGATAGGCGACGTCGGGATCCATGAACCACGACAATGAAGATTCTCCGTCGGGTCGTTCGAGTCCGGAGAGTTGAGCGAAGTAGCTGAAGCGCCCGTTGGACGCACTCACCGAGTCGCAACGCGCGGATCGTGCGACGGTCGAATCCTTGCCGTCTGCTCCGACGGTCAATCGTGCTTCGACAGTGAAGGCCGAACCCTGTTCGGTGCCGTAGACGCCTGCAGTAGTGCCGTTCTTGGTCAGTAGTCCGGAAACACGATGTCCGAGAAGAAGGTCGACGTTCTGGTAGTCGTTCGCGAGTTGGCGCAGGAGGGGGTCGAGAGTTTCCCTTCGGACGTTGAATCCAGGCGGCGGTGAGTTCTCTGCAGCATCAGGGGTGATCATTCCCCACGGGGTCCAGAATTTCGGAACGGTTTCCACCATTCCCAGGGCGAGCAGTTTTTCCGTGGCGCCGAGTCGTTGCAAGATCGGGGCACCGCAGGGTTGTAGGTGGTGAGTGCACAGGACTTTGTGCGCCCGGATGTCGGAGCGAGCGTCGAGAAGCGCTATCCGCAGACCTTGCTGGGCGTACATGATTGCGGCCGCGCATCCTGCGATGCTCGCGCCGACAATCACAACGTCATAGTTTTTCCGTGCCTTCGAAGTCACTCGATCAGTTTAATGCATAAGGTTATAACTTAAATTTGACTGGATTTAGTCATCGTGTTCGGGCGTTAAGTCCCGAACCGCGGCCCGGATGGACTGTTCACGAAGCTCGTTCTCTCTGCGCAGTTCACGACGCCGACGACCGGCCTCGAATCGCTGCCTCGCGATTGTTCCGGTCGGCCGGAGTTGGGGTACCTCGGCCGGTTTTCCGTCGCTGCCCATTGCGACCATCGTGAAGTAGCAACTATTGGTGTGTCGAGATTTTCCGAGAAGAATGTCTTCGGTTTCGACGCGTATTCCGATTTCCATCGAGGTGCGCCCGGTGTAATTGACGGAAGCGCTGAACGTGACGAGTTCTCCGACATGCACCGGTTCGCGGAACACCACACGATCCACCGACAGGGTCACGACGTACGTCTGGGCGTATCGACTCGCGCATGCATAGGCGACCTGGTCGAGAAACTTCAGAATCGTTCCGCCGTGAACGTTGCCCGAAAAATTGGACATGTCCGGCGTCATGAGGACGGTCATGGACAACGTTTGTTTCGATGCTTGCTGCGATGCTTGCTTCAATTCGGGCAGGGAGTTCGATTCGGACATCGAGCGGGCCTCTTCGGGTCGGTGGACGGTGAAGAGACCGTATCCGGCAAAGAGGGTTACCCGCGCGTTCGGAAGAACGCGGTGTCAGAGTTCGGGACAGTGCCAACGTGGAGGATGTATTCGCTGGTGGCGACGGGGCCTGGCGCACTCGACCTGAGATAGGGCTCGAGCGTCGAGCGGAGGTGCGCTGACATCGAAGCCCAATTCCCGGTGCTTCGAACGGCCTCGCGAAAGTTCTTCAACGCCGGTGCCTGGTCGCACAGTTCCTCGACGGGATCCGATCCGGCTGGTAGTTGCCACTCGAGCAGGTGGGAGGCCGAGCTCACCGACTCCAATCCGGCTGCTGCCTTCTCGAATTCGCTCGAGCTCGACCATGTCGTCGGTAGTGGTGTGATGCCATTCCGCGCCGAGGCGGCCTCCCGGCGGAGTGCTGCTGCCCACCCGTTCTCCGACCACGTCGCGACGCAGATCTTTCCGCCTGGCCGGGTCACCCGCATCATCTCTGCGAGGGCAATCGAGGGGTCGGGGCAGAAGATGATCCCGAAGATGCTGACGCAGGCGTCGGCACTCGAATTCGGCCAGGGTAAAGACTGCGCATCGCCGATCGTGAAGGTGGGTTGGGTAGTGCCGGGGTAGGGAATCCAGCGTTTGTGTGCGACCTCGAGCTGGCTGGCGGAGAGGTCGAGTGCGTGGACCGTCATGCCTGACTGAGCCGCCGGGAGCGCAAAGTTCCCGGTTCCGGCGCAGACGTCGTACACCGTGCTCACATGCCCGATCGAGCGCAGTGCCTCCGTCGATGCCGGTGAGAGTTGCTCGGCAAGAGGCGAATACGTCGTACCGTTCCAGTTTCCCTGATTCACGCCAAGCTCCTTTCGACTGCGTCGATGACCGTATCGAGCGCTGCGCCCGCCGCGCGCGCTGCTTCGTCGGGGTTGCGTTTCTCGATGGCAGCGATCAAGGGTCGGTGCTCGTCGACGTGGAAACCTGGACCGACACTGACGGCGGACAGCGAATCCGTCACGGCGGCAAGGACTCCCCGGTAGACGTCGATCAGTGCGGAATTGTGGGACGCCTCGACGATCGAAAGGTGCAGGGCCATGCCGGCTTCGACAGTGAAGCCGCCGACGTGACCGGGGTGGGCATTCCAGGCTGCATGTATCCGCGCGAGATCTTCGGGGGTGTGGCGCTGCGCTGCAAGTCGCGCGGCTTCGACCTCGAGTCCGCGTCGCAAGCTCAGTACGTCGAGAACGTCACCTCTGGCGAGCCTGCGCCCGAGTAGTCCTTCGACCGGCGACGCCGCCATGACGTACACGCCGCCACCGTGACGAACGGACAGAACTCCGGCGTGTGCAAGCGCCCGTACCGCTTCTCGCATGGTGTTTCGGGCGACTCCCAATTCCTCGACCAGTGCGGTCTCCGGCGGGAGTTTTGATCCGACGGGCCATCGGCCGGTCGATATCGCCTCCTCGATCGCCGCAGCGACGATGTCTACCTTGCGTCCGGAGTCGGACATGTGTGCCACCTCGGGTAAGTGAGTCAATGACTTTGTCCGAGGTTAGCGCGCTCTCACGAGTGGGTCAATGACTTGGGAATTATCCGCGTACGTCCAGGCTGCGGGCGTAGTGCTCCTTGAAAACCTCGAGATGCGCCCACGATTCCAAGCCGCTGACACCGTCGATGCCCCGGATTCGCTCGGACAGGGCATGGAGGTCGTTGGACGAGTTGGCGGCGACCGTCGCGATCACGTCGTACCGTCCGAGGGTCCGCGCGAGGAATTCGATTCCGGGCAGGGACTCGATCTCCGATACCGCGTTGTCGTCCCGTGAGCCCAGATTGACGCCGATGCCCATCGCCAGCGTCCGGCCACCACCTCGCCGCTTGACGACAGCGCCGACGCGCAGTGCCGTGCTCGCGATCAGGTGATTGACGCGATTGCGCACAGCGCTCGGCGACAGGCCGGTGTGTTCGGCCAGCTCGAGAAATGGCATGCGCCCGTTGCGTTCGAGCAGTTCGATCAAGGTGACGTCCGTCGAATCGAGTCGGATGTCGGCTTGTAAAGCGGTTTCGGGCATGAAGATTCCCTTGATGACGTCGACGTAGACCAGCGTGCTCACGGATCTGACGCCACGCTGTGAGCGGAGTTCGGCGATGGCGCGGTACAGATCGTCGTGGCTGGGCACCCGAAGTTCTGCGATCACGTTGTACTGCCCGCTGACTGCCGAGATGTAGACCGCAGCCTCGGATCCGATCAACGCGTCCAGTACCGGGGTCATCGGTCCGGACACGGCGATCGACACGTGTGCGAGTGCCTTCAGGCCGAGAAGTTCGGGGTGTGCGACGGCAACCACGGACACCGTTCCCGAGTCGAGTAGTGCCTGCACCCTGGTGGACACTGCCGCGCGTGGGGCATCGACCGCCACGGACAGTTCGCGGTACGTCGCTCGCCCATTGCGTTGAAGAGCAGCTATGAGCTTGGAATCGAGATCGACCGTCATGGATGCCCCAACTTTTCCAGAGATTTTTCTGTATGAGCTTCCTATTAGAACAGTCGCATGTGGGCATAGATGATGTGGATAAGTGCAGAAATGCTCGAAAACTTGTACAAAAAAGTTGTGTACCACCTGGTCTGAAACTTTGATGCATTGCATAGCTCCAGGTCAGGGCGTAGTTTTCGCTCAACACGCAGTGACCTGCACCACCATCTCGACGAAGGACCACCATGCGCAAGTTGCACACGCACGAAGCCTCGCCGCTCGACGCCACCGCCACGATCTTCACCGGCGCCAAGATCCACACCGTTGACGACAGCACGGCGGGAGCCGAAGCGTTCCTGGTGTTCGGAAACCGCTTTGCCGCGGTGGGGACACTCGAGGAATGCCGCACGGAGGCGCGACGCCTGAGCACTCGCACGACCGCGGTGGTCGAACTCGACGGCGCCACCGTCGTCCCCGGATTCGTCGATCCGCACGCACACCCGTTGATGTACGGACAGATGCTCAGCTGGGTGGACTGCGGGCCGGAGAAGGCGCACTCGATTCCCGGAATCATTGCCCTGCTTCAGGAAGCGGCACTCACAGCTCCTGCAGGTGTCCCGATTCGCGGATACGGCTATGAGCACCGCAACCTGATCGAAGGGCGTCATCCGCTCAAGGAAGAGCTCGATCAGGTGGCCACCGATCGCGAGGTCTACCTCATGAACGCGAGCGGTCACGGCGGCGTCGTCAACTCCTTCACTTTCGACAAGCACGGCATCGATGCGAGCACTGAGAACCCGGCCGGTGGCGAGTTCTTCCGAGACGCAGACGGCGAGTTGACGGGCGAGCTGTCCGACGCCGCGTGCAACATCCTCACCGGTGTCAACGGTGTGAAGGTCGGCCATCACGGACCCAACTTCCATCTCGAGGACGAGCCGGAAGAGCACCTTCGCCAGCTGTCGGTCGCTCAGGACAAGTTCCTGGCCGGCGGCGTCACCACCATCGGCGACTGCCAGGTGACGCGTCGTGAATTCGACATGTACCTGCGTCTGGCCGAGCAGGATCAGCTCAAGACGCGCGTCAGCATGTACATGCTCAGCCATCTCCTCGATCACGTCATCGACACGGGAATGCATGGCGCCTTCGGCAATTCGCGGCTCGCGTTCGGCGGCATCAAGTTCTACGCCGACGGCACTCTCGGCGGCTGGACCGCATACTTCCCCGACGGCTACGTGGGCGACCCGTGCCGCACCGGGCAGCTCTACCATGAGCCGGCGGACTACTCGGAGCTCATTGCCAAGGCACACTCCGTGGGTCTGCAGACCGCCACGCACGCGCAGTCGCCGACCGCCATCGACATGGTGCTCGACGCCATCGAAGCAGCGCAGAAGGCTCACCCCGACGCCGACGCGCGTCACCGCATCGAGCACTGCGGACTCCCGACTGCCGAGCAGATCGCCCGGATGAACCTGGCCGGTGTCTACCCGGTGAACCAGCCGCAGCATTACTACAACTGGGGTGAGGGCGTCACCGCGGCGATCGGCACTCCGGGCGAGCGGTTCAACCCGCTCGGGGAGTTCATCGCTGCCGAGGTTCCCGTGACCATCAGCTCCGACGCCCCGGTCGCAGAGCCCAAGCCGCTCGAGGCAATTCAGGCAGCCGTCACTCGTGTGACACGTCAGGGCCATCAGCTCGGCTCCGATGCACTCCGCATCTCCGCCGACCAGGCACTGCAGGCTCACACGCTCAACGGCGCGCGTGCGCTGGGCCGTGAAGCGGAACTTGGCAGCATCTCGGTCGGCAAGCGGGCCGACTTCGTGATTCTGGGCGCGGATCTCCTCGAGGTTCCGGCCGACGCGATTGCGCAGATCGAGGTCCGGGAGACCTGGATCGACGGCGAACTCGCACATTCAGGTTATAACCACCTATTGTCGAGCACTTCGACCACCGAGGAAAAGTAATGAACCGAGAGCAACAGATCGTGAAGGCCCGCAAGGCGGGATTTGCAGCCTTCGTCGGTACAACCATCGAGTGGTACGACTTCTACGTATATGCCACGGCAGCCGCCCTGGTGTTCGGTGACATCTTCTTCCCGCCCGGAACCGATCGCCTGACCGGCGTTGCGGCGGCGTTCGCGACGTACGCCGTCGGGTTTTTCGCCCGCCCCCTTGGTGGAATCGTGTTCGGCCATGTCGGTGACAAGATGGGCCGACGCACCGCTCTTGTTGTCACCCTGACGCTGATGGGTGCAGGAACATTCCTCATCGGCATGTTGCCCACGTACGCGTCGATCGGGTTCTGGGCGCCGCTACTGCTGGTCGTACTCCGCTTCGTCCAGGGCTTCGCCGTTGGCGGCGAATGGGGTGGCGCGGTCCTGATGGCCGTCGAGCATGCTCCCGAGGACAAGAAGACCTTCTACGGCGGATTCGCTCAGCTGGGCAACCCGGCCGGCGCCCTTCTTGCCACCGGTTTCTTCAGCATTCTCTCCACCTTCGGCGACGACGCTCTGCGCGAGTGGGCTTGGCGTCTGCCGTTCCTCTGCTCGGCACTGCTGATTCTGGTCGGCTTGGTCGTTCGCCTGAAGGTCGAGGAGTCCCCGGTCTTCGAGTCCGAGGTGAAGTCCGCGGACGTTCCGGAGATGCTGCCGCTCAAGTACGCGCTGGTGACCAACTGGCGTCCGATCATCCTTGGTATCGGCATTCTGCCGGTCGCAGTCGGCGGCTACTACCTCGTGACGACCTTCATCACGGCATACGCAACCGACCCCGACGTCGGCTTGTCGGAGACGTTGATTCTCAACGCGCTCAGTGTCGCTGCAGTGGTCGAGTTGATCGCGACCCTGGGAGTTGCGTGGCTCGGCGACAAGGTGGGGCGCGTCCGCGTGGTCATCTGGGGTCTTGCTGCGGTCGCAATACTCGCAGCGCCGCAGTTCCTGGTGCTGAAGTCCGGATCCGTGTTCCTGATCTTCCTGACGTTTGCGGTCATGCGACTGGTGCTTGCTGCCACGTATGGTCCGATCGCCGCCGTTCTCTCGCAGATGTTCAAGCCGCAGGCTCGTTACACAAGTATCTCGTTGGCGTACCAGGGTGCCGGCGCGATCTTCGGCGGATTGTCTCCGCTGGTCTCGACGCTGATGTACAAGGCAACCGGCAGCATCTGGCCGGTCATCGCACTGCTGATCGGCATGTGCATCCTGAGCATCGTCTGCCTGCTCTTCGCTCCGCAGCACGTGGACGAGGCGACCGACACCGACGGTGTGCGGCAGGACCTCAACAAGGAATCGGCCTCCGCCTGACTGCCGAGAATCGGCCTCCGCCTGACTGCCGAGAATCGGCTTCCGCCTGACTGCCGAGAATCAGCTTCCGCCTGACTGCCGAGAATCGGCTTCCGCCTGACAACTGAAAACACGAAGCTGGGGCAGTACACGATTTCCGTGTACTGCCCCAGCTGTCGTTTCAGGTCAGTTGTCGTTCAGCGACTGTTACGCGCCGACGAGATGGCGGTGAAAGTGATCGCTGCGTCGGTGGGCCTGGCTGAGATTCCTGATCTCGCGAAGCCAGAAGTGAGACGCCAGCGCGTTGTTGCTTCCGTAGCCGGTGCCGGAGGTGTCCTCGTCGATCAAGGCGACAAGCGCCTTGATCAGGCTGGTGACCTTGAGGTTGTTGGTCTGAGAATGTCGTACCAGCAGGTCAGCGGCTTCGTCTGTGCTGCAGCGGTAGAGCGTGCAGACAATTTCGAGAGCCCGTTCGCGGAGACGGCCCGAAGTAGTCGGGATCCGTAGTCCGTTTGTCGGGACACTGTTCGTCTGGTTGTTCGTGTCGTCGGGGTGAATCATGGTGTTGTACAAGGTATTCCTTTGAACCACATGGGTTTTGGACCCGTGCGGTGTGTAGCGCATGTTGATACTGGTGCAGTCGGTACGCGATTGGCGGCGGACTCTGTCGGAGCCTTCGGCCTGGTCAACAATCTGCGGGACTGATGAAAGTGCGTAGTGATCAAAGGCGCGGATTTGCACCGAACTGGAAGTCTGCCCCTGGAACGAATATTGGAACTGTCGTTCCGGGCGAAGCGACCGGCTGCCTGACTGACGGCTGCCCTCTGATAACCCCACCGTACGTCATGGAGTTGGTTTCAGCTAATCCTTTTGCGGGCGATCATGCTCACAGTAGACGGTTTCACCTGCTCAAGGAGTGTTTACGTGATCGATTATTGCTTGCTTGGTGATAGCCCAGGCGTTGGTTGTCGGGTTGCCGAAGTCGCCGTGGCCGACGCCGGGTAGTTCGATCAGATCGACCACGTCGCCTGCTGCTCGTGCGGCACGGGCATAGCGCCGGCTCTGTTCGACCGACACGACCTTGTCGCCGAGTCCGTGGATCGCCGTGACGGGGAGCCCGGTGGGGAGATGTTCGATCGGTGACGCGATGCGGTAACGGTCAGGATGATCGACCGGCATGCCGCCCAGAAGATTTCGAACAAATCGATCTTTGCCCGCGGTTGCGGCGAGTGTCATGTCGAAGACGCCGGCCATGATCGTCGCCGAACGAATCGGCACGTTGAGTTCAGGCGCAGGAGCATCCGTGTCCTGTTGTGGTCGCGACGCGACCCACGCGGCCAGTTGTCCGCCCGCGGAGTATCCGGCGATGTGCACGCGGCCCAAATCCAGTCGCCCGGAGGACTTTTCCTGAACGATGCCGGCAAGCGCGTTGGTCGCCGCAACGGTATCGGAGAGAGTAGTCGGCCAATCGCCCTGCCCACCTATACGTCTGTATTCGATGTTCCAGACCGCAATTCCGTAGGGGGTCAGCGTTTTTGCCCACGCACCCGCGTACTCGAGATTGCTCTTCTGCGCCCAGCCGCCGCCGTGGATCAATACGACGACTGGCAGGTCGCCGTCCGATCCGGGTGGGAGATACAGATCGCCGAAAGTATCTGCGGCAGCGGCGTAAGCGATGCGCACCGGAGGGACATCGCGGTCGAGACCGGAGGCGCTGGCGACCGAGATCACGAGCGTGAAGATGCAGACGAGCGCTACGGCGAGGTACCTGGCCAAGCGGTCGCGGGAGCGGTGCGCGATGGCTTGATTCCTCTCGGTCTGCGACGGACGATTGTCAGGAAATCAGTCTATCGGTGCCGAGTGAATTCATGGGGTGAGCGAATTTGCGGTGCTTGCTCGTATTCGTAGTTCGCTACGGGTGTGGGTCGGCGCAGAGGGTTCGTCACCGTTGACCAGCGCCAACAGTGCATGCACGGCCGCTGCCGCCTGTTCTTGGGGGAAGAAGTCGAAGGCGGTGATCGGGGGCTGCGAAACCAGCAGGGCTGGTTCGTCGCTGTCCTGTGCAATCAAGACGTCGCCGGGAATCGACAGCCCGAGATCGAGGGCAGCTCGCGCCGCTGCGGGGGCACAACCGAGAATCAACGACAGGATCGCGTCAGGCGGAGTCGCGGAGTCGAGGGCCTCGCGGGTGGCCGCATACGCGGCGCCGATGAGGCCTTCGACGGTGCTGGCGCCCGGAAACGACGTCAATTCCTCGCTGGTGCGTGGTACCACGCCTCGGGCGCGGCACCACTCGAAGTAAGCGAAAGTCGTTGCGCGGGTCCACTCCGAATGCATTCCGGGAGTGAGGACGAGAATGTCCCTTGCGCCACGTTCGGCGAGGTGGTTCAGAAGGGTTTCCGTGGTGGAAACGAGGTCCGGCGAAGTGGAGTATCTGAACTGTCCGGAGTGTCCAGGACCCACTGCGACAGAGGGGATTCCGATCTTCTGCAGAACCTCGACGCGTGGGTCGTCGACCATCGGGTCGACGACCAGTACGCCGTCCATCTCGATGCGTCGCAGTCCGTTCGGATCTTTCGTCGACGGCAGTAGTAGGAGTGAGTGATCGGCGTGGAATGCAGCCTGGGTCGCGGCGGTCGCTACGCGCCCGTACCAGTCGAAGTTGAGGTATTCGGCCGAGGACAACTCGTCCGGCGCTGGGAGCATCAGTCCGAGTGTGGCAGTTCTGCCTGTCCGAAGATTCTGTGCCGAGCGATTGGCCCGGTATCCCAGGCGGTCGGCAACTTCTTGAACGCGTGCACGAGTCGCGGAGTCGACTCTGCCCTTGCCATTGAGCGCGTAAGAAACGGTCGACACGGCGACACCGGCGGCAGTCGCGACATCGCGCAGCGTCGGAGTGTTCGGCATGGACATCGGGGTCGTTCCTCTACTCGCCGGTCGGTTTCTACCCCAGAGTAACGCTCGAACATCGGGCGCTGCTGCAGTTGGTGGACGGTTGTCTAGAGAAAGCAAATGCCGAATCGTTTCACCACAGCTATTGACACTGTCGAAACGATTCGGCACGCTCATGGAACGCCAGTCGAACGCCGAATGGATTTCCTGGACACACATGGCGCACTCGTTCCAGTCCAAGCGCATAATTGCGATAACGCACGGAGTCACTCCATGACCGACAACACCGACCCGCGAACGGTGGGCACAGCTCCCGACCCACATCCGCCCGGACATACTCCTGGGCTTCGTAGGGGGACGATCAACAGCAGACACCTGGTCTTCTTCGTCATCGCCGCCGCAGCTCCGCTGACCATCCTGGCCGGCTTCGCGCCGCTCGGACTGATGACCGCGGGCGCTGCACTTCCGGTTGGTTACATCATTCCGGGAATCATCTATCTGCTGTTCGCGGTCGGATTCACCGCTATGAGCAGGCATATCCGAGGTGCCGGCGCCTTCTTCGCCTACATCACCGAAGGGCTCGGCGCGATCGTCGGCGCGGGATCCTCCGTAGTGGCTTACGTCGGATACCTCGGTGGCCAGATCGGGTTCGTCGTCGCATGCGGCATCTTCACGTCGGCCACCTTGGACAGTCTGTTCGACATATCCGTGCCCGTCTACGCATGTGCACTGACAATCGCCGTTCTGGTAGCTGTCGTGGGATACAACCGGGTGGACATCGGCGCCAAGGTGCTCGCAGTGCTGATGGCACTCGAGCTCGGTGTGCTCGCCGTCTTCTGCATTGCGGTCTTGGTCAAAGGCGGACACGAAGGGCTCTCACTGACCAGTTTCTCACCGTCGACCTTCCTGACCGCCGGCTTGGCCAGCGTCTTCGTGCTGACATTCACGTCGTTCGTCGGTTTCGAGCAAACGGCGATCTACAGCGAGGAGGTCGTCGATTCCCAGCGCACTGTCTCCCGCGCTACGTACACGGCGGTGATCACGCTGGCAGTTGTCTATTCCTTCTGCGCCTGGGTGATCGTGCAGGCCGTGGGACCGAGTCGGATGGTCGACTTCCTCGGCGGTGATCCTTCGGAACTGATCTTCGACCTCAACAGTGAATTCGCCGGCGAAGCGATGACGAACGTCATGCACCTGCTTATCGTGACAAGCTTTTTCGCGGGGTGCCTGGCACTCCACAATGCGTGTAGTCGCTATCTACTGGCCATGGGCCGAGCGCGAGTCTTCCCCGTGGTTCTGGCGAAGGTGTCACCGACGACCGGTACGCCAAGCGTCGCCGGAATCGTCCAGGGCGTTCTGGTGTTCGTCGCGATTGCAGGATTTGCGTTGACCCCGGCAGATCCGTACACGGAGGTTGTTCTGTGGACGAATACCCCCACCATCATCGCCGTACTTGCTCTGCAGATCCTGACCTCGATTGCCGTAGTCCGATTCTTCTCGACAGGAGCTCGGGGAGAAGGGTTGTGGCAGAGGCTGATCGCCCCCTCGCTCGCTGCTGTTGCACTCGTCGTGGCTCTCGGATTCCTGCAAGTGAACATGGGCACCATGACTGGATTGACCGCGGGTCAGAATCTGCTGTTCGTGGCGCCACTGATCGCTGCTTTTGCGGTGGGTGTATTTCGGAGCCTGTGGGTTCGTAACCACTCGATCGAGGTGTTGTCAGCATGAGCGAATACGCATGGTCGGTCCCCGGCGGTTTGGTCGAACGGCCGGGATCGGTTCCAGGAGAGCCGGAAATCTGGGTGTACGCCGACAAGTTCTCGTACTTCGCCGGTGAAACCGTCTCTCTTCGAGTTCACACCACAGCAGACGAATACGACCTCGAGGTGGTGCGCGACGGCGCACGTCCACAGAGCATCGTCAAGTACCTCGGTTTGCCGGGCAAACAACAGCTCACGCCCGACGACGCCTATGCAGCCGGTTGCGATTGGTCTGAATCCGTTGCCCTCACCGTTGCGCCGAACTGGGAATCGGGGATGTATTTGGTACTGGTGCGCATGCGCCACCAAGGAGTGGTTGTCGAGCGGGAGGGCTTCTTCGTCGTCAAGGCGCGCGAACCCGAGCCCACCGACTTCGTTCTCATTCACACCACCAGCACGATGTTGGCCTACAACGACTGGGGTGGGGCAAACCACTACCGAGGTGTTCCGGACGGCTCCGGCGATGTGCCGACACCGATTTCCTCGACGCAGCGTCCGGTCGCACGGGGGATGTTGCGCAAACCCGAGGGCGCAGCACGCAACATCCACACCGACACACCGGGAATCGGATGGATACCCCGTCACCCGCCGTACGAATGGGCGTGGGTGAACGGCTACTCGCGTCACCATGCGGACGCCTTTTGGGCCACGTACGAACGCCCGTTCACGGTGTGGGCGGAAGAGCAGGCATTCCTCGTCCACCACATCACCCAACACGATCTGCACGAGGATCCTTCAGCGCTGCAAGGATATTCATGTGCGGTCATCGTCGGCCACGACGAGTATTGGTCGTGGGAAATGCGTGATCGTATCGACGCCTTCGTAGAAGAGGGCGGTGGTCTGGCGCGATTCGGCGGGAACTTCCTGTGGCAGGTACGCATTGAAGGTGACGCACAGATCTGCTACAAGAATCCGTTCGAAGATCCGATGCGAGAAGTCGACCCGACCCGGGTGACGACGGCGTGGGATTCACCCGAGGTTGCCCGACCGGGAGCGCGGACGATGGGATTGACCGGCATGGCGGGAGTCTACAATCGTTACGGTGCAACAACTCCCAGATCGTCGGGCGGTTTCACGGTATACCGGCCGGATCATTGGGCGTTGAACGGAACCGACCTGTACTACGGAGACAACTTCGGGATCGCCCCGATCTGTGTTGCCGGATTCGAGATGGACGGCGTGGATTTCACGTTCCGGAAGGGCCAGCCGTATGCGACCGGCGTCGACGGCGCTCCCGAGGATCTGGAGATCATCGCGATGGCGCCGGCAGTTTCGGGTTCGCGAGACAAGTGGAACGGGGCGGTCCCGATCGGTGCGCCCTTTGCCGAGGTGAAGGGAATCATCGAATGCTTCTACGGCAGTGAGCCTCCCGAGCATCTCCGTGACCTCGAATACGGATCGGGAATGGTTGCCTGTCACAAGCGAGGTCTCGGGACGGTGTTCAACGCTGGTTCCACCGAATGGGTGAACGGATTGATCCATCACGATCCCTTTACCGAGCAAATAACTACGAACGTACTGAATCTGTTTGCTGGAAAAATTTCGAGCTCCAACACGAAGGAAAACTGACATGAGTGTCAACGACATTCGAACATTCGGGCCAGGACTGGGGACGCGGTTCGTCCCGGAGTGGGGTGACGATGCGAGCCCGAACTGGTCGGAATCCGAATGGCGGTCGTTCGGAGACCCGAACGGGGAATACTTCGGCGGTGGTTGGGAAGGCGAGCCCGGCACGCTCTTGTGTGATCCTTACCCGTACGACGAGGTCTGCATCATGATCAGCGGCCGGGTGGCGCTGACCGACCTCGATGGAAACCGTCGCGAATTCTCGGCTGGGGAAGCATTTTTTGTGCCGCAGTCGTTTCGCGGTACCTGGGAGACGGTTGAGCCGTCGAAGAAGTTCTTCGTCGCGCTCCCCGGATCGCGCTCATGACGGTGGAAACTTCGATGACTGTCGCAACGTTTGGTCACGTGATCGACGGAACGTGCGAGAGCCCGGCAGGCAGACTTTCCGTGCTGGTCGATCCGGTGACCGACACCGCATACGCCCGTGCTGCCGTCGGTTCCGCCGATGACGTCGACCGCGCCTGCCGTTCGTCCGAGAAGGCTGCGCGATCCTGGCGCCGGTCCACCCCTGCGCGCCGTCAGGAGTTGCTGCTGGCCCTCGCGGACGCGCTGGAAGCAAACGCGAAATATTTCCTCGAGGTCGAATGCCGCAGTACCGGAAAGCCTCTCAGGCAGGTGCGAGACGACGAGATCCCGCAGGGTGTTGACTTTCTGCGGTACTTCGCGGGTATTGCCCGCTCTCTGCCGGGCGTTGCCGCAATGGAGTACATGGAGGGTGCTACGTCTTATGTCAGACGTGAACCCATTGGCGTGATCGGTGCGATCGCTCCCTGGAACTACCCGTTGATGATGGCGATCTGGAAGATCGCGCCGGCACTTGCGACGGGAAACACGCTCGTGCTCAAGCCGGCCGAGGAGACTCCGGAAACCGCGGTGATGCTGGGAGTGCTTGCAGCGCAGATCTATCCGCCCGGGGTGCTGAACGTAGTGTGCGGCGATCGCGATACCGGAGCCGCGCTCGTCGCTCATCCGGTTCCTCGGATGATTGCGCTGACGGGATCGACGAGAGCGGGTATTTCGGTCGCAAAGGCCGCGTCGGAAGACGTCAAGCTGTTGCATCTCGAACTCGGAGGTAAGGCACCCGCCGTTGTTTTCGCCGACGCGGACCTCGACGGCGCAGTCGCGGGGATTGTTGCCGGAGCCTTTTACAACAGCGGTCAAGATTGCACCGCTGTGACGAGGATTCTCGTTCAAGAGGAGGTTGCGGAGGAGTTCACCGAGAAGTTGACGGCTGCGGCCGCGGACTTGAGGTTGGGAGGCCCGGAATCGGGCGATTGTCTCGGCCCCCTGGTCAGCCGCGCTCACCGTGATCGAGTGGCGGAGTTGGTAGAGAGGCGCTCAGCAAATACGAACGTATGTATTGGCGGGGGAAGGCCAGCTGGACCCGGTTTTTTCTATCTGCCGACTGTCATTTCCGGGGTGCAGCAGGAAGACGAGCTGGTCCAGGAAGAGATATTCGGGCCGGTTGTCACCGTGCAGTCGTTCTCCAACGAGGCTGAAGCGATCGAACTTGCGAACGGGACCAAGTACGCTCTCGCGTCGAGCGTGTGGACGTCCGACCACGGCACCGCGATGAGGATGACGGCCGACTTGAACTTCGGCTGCGTCTGGGTGGGAGCCCACGGAATGCTCGCCGCTGAGATGCCTCACGGTGGCTTCGCTGGGTCGGGTTACGGCAAGGATCTGTCGGAGCTCGCACTGGCGGAGTATACGAGGGCCAAGCACGTCATGCATGTGACGAGCGTCTGACTCCTCGACAATATACAACGACGGCCACCTGTCCGCGCTGCGGGCCGGTGGCCGTCGTCGTGTCTCAGTGGACCTGCAAGCTGCTGTTTAAATATGTTGCAGTGCAGCATATTTGGAGAGAATTTTCGTTGATCCGGGTCGCGAATGCCGGTAAAGTGACGTGTACAACATTGCGCACTTCGGCGCACATTCAACCCCACTTTCAATTGACTCCAGGAGACTGCCATGGGTTCATCCGACACCGATCTCAAAGCGCTCGACAGCGTTATCACCGTCGCCGGTGCATTAGCGGCGATATTCGGCGGAATCGCCGGAGTTGTCGGGCTGGCAACTTTTCTCGGAACCGGCGGCGGTTCTTAGGTTTTCAGCTGACATCACTGAGGCTCGGACCGTTCGATTCTGACGATCAGATCCGCACGCGACCTGGCCGCTGCGATCATGTCGGCGTTCGGTTGATCCACCCGTCTCACCCAGTCCGCGGCCGCTTCGGAACTCCTCCCGAAGCGGCTGTGGCGTTTCACCAACCGCTGCGTGCGTGTCGCCTCCGGAACCTCGAGGTACCAGACGGTGTCGATCGCCGCTCGTACTTGTGGCCAGCTGCCGTTTGGTAGGAGGAGGTAGTTTCCCTCGGTGACGATCAACGGTGTTCGAGGCTCGACAGCGGTTGCGCTACCGATTGATTCGTCGATCTCGCGATCGAAGACGGGCGCGTACACAATGGAGTCTGCCGATCGGAGGCGGTGTAGAAGCGCCGCGTATCCGTCGGCGTCGAAAGTTTCCGGAGCGCCTTTTTGTCCACGCCTGCCGAGTCGGTCGAGTTCCCGATTGGCAAGGTGAAAGCCGTCCATCTCGACGACGGTGCAGAGTGAGTCCAGTTTCTGTGCAATTGCCTGTGAAGCCGTCGATTTCCCGGCTCCAGGGGCTCCCGCGATGCCGAGGATGTATCGGCCGTTGTCGGTGATCAGTGAAGCGGCGCGTGAGGCAAGTTGATCGAGTGTCAGCGAGACGGTCGGCGGTGAGGTCCTCACTTGTTGCTCCGATCAGTCCGAGGTCCGGTGGATCGAGGGTACGCCGGAGGTCTTCAACCGTTGACAGTCTGAATGGACTGTGAAACTGTGAGCCATGCCACTCGAGAGGCTGGAGGTGTGACCGTGACCCTGCGTGACGCGCAGCGCGAAGCCACGCGCCACCGGATTCTCGATGCGGCAACGGATTTACTGATAGCGGACGGGTATTCGTCGTTGACGACGCAGTCGGTTCAAACGGCTGCCGGAGTCAGTCGGGGCGCTCTCCTGCACCACTTTCCGAATATGCAGGAGCTCACTGCCGCGTTGGTGTCGAATATCGTCGTGCGGAACGAGGCGGCGGTGAGGTCGGCGATGTCTCGACAAGACCCGTCGGTGGATACGATCGAGAACTCGATCTCCGCTTTGTATTCGGCGTTGACTCAGCCGCCGTTCCAAGCGGAACTCGAACTGTGGTCGGCGGCTCGGACGGATCCGGTGTTGGCGGAGGTTCTCCGCGAATCGGAGCGCGTCGCCGGGCGGGATTTGCAGCGAGTTGTCCATGACGCGTTCGGGCCTGAAATTGTTGCTTCCGAGAACTATTCGCAAATTGCAGATCTAACCGTGCTGATGCTCCGTGGTTTGGCGTTGTCCCGGGCGGTACACAAGAGCGATGCCTCTGCGCGTCGTTCGATCAGTCAATGGGCGGGCGTCGTTCGCCTGCTGCTCACCCAGAACTAGCGCAACTCGTTTCGTTCGAGATGCGCTCGATCGACAGGACCGATGATGACAGATTTTGCGACCCTGAAATACGAGACCTCTGGTGGTAAGGCGTACATCACCCTGAACCGCCCCGATCGGCTCAACGCAATCGACGATCGGATGCCGTCGGACATCCGAAATGCAGTTGCGGCGGCCAATGACGACGACGACGTTCGCGTGATCATCTTGCAAGGCGCAGGCAAGGCGTTTTGCGCCGGGTACGACCTCAAGAAGTTCGCCGAAGGAGATCTCGACGGAAAGTGGAATCAAGGCCCGGTGTGGGACCCCATCAAGGACTTTCGGGGCATGAAGCAGAACACCGATGACTTCTTCACCCTCTGGCGATCGCTCAAGCCGACCATCTGCAAAGTTCAGGGTCATGCAGTCGCAGGCGGAAGCGATATTGCGCTGTCCTGCGACATGCTGATCATGGCTGACGACGCCCGCATCGGATACCCGCCTGCTCGCGTCTGGGGTTGCCCGACCACAGCTATGTGGGTGTACCGCCTCGGGGCGCAACGCGCCAAGCGAATGTTGTTGACGGGAGACACCATTGACGGTGTCACCGCCGCCGATTGGGGATTGGCGCTCGAATCGGTGCCGGCCGACGAACTGGACGCTGCGGTGGAGGCGTTGGCGGATCGCATCGCCGGTGTCCCGCTCAATCAATTGGCAATGCAGAAGATGATGATCAATCAGGCGTACGACAACATGGGGTTGCAGGGCACCCAGGTGCTGGCAACCCTGTTCGACGGAATTACGCGTCACTCGCCGGAAGGGCGCTGGTTCAAGGATTTTGCCGAACGCGACGGATTTCACGCCGCGGTGCAGTACCGCGATTCCGGCCGCAAGATTCCAGACGGAGGCGGGCCGCTCCCCGAATCCGACACCCCTTCACGATAGAAAGTGGATGTGAGATGAGCAGTGTTCTCGAAACGTCGTACTTCCCCGCGGACGTGTCGGACCCGATAGTGGAACAAACGGTCGGCGGGCTGCTCCGAGAGTGCGCCGCGGACTCGCCGAACCTGATTGCAATCAGAGAAGTGGTTCCGACGCAATCGCATTCGTTGTCCGGTGCCTCCGAGACGGATCGCACCTGGACCTTTGCGGAACTCCTGGGTGAAGCGGAGGGGTGCGCGCATTACCTCTTGTCGCAGTTCGACCGCGGCGACCGGATAACGGTCTGGGCTCCGAACATTCCGGAGTGGATGATTCTGCAGTACGGCGCCGCGCTCGCCGGAATGGTTCTGGTGACTGCCAATCCGGCGTTGGGCGCCGAGGAGTTGGCGTACGTCTTGTCGCAGTCCCAGTCCCGCGGGTTGTTCCACACCGGAAAGTTTCGCGGCGGTGACATGGCGGCTGTTGCGTCCGAGGCGATTTCGATTGCGGGATCAGAAGTTCTGGCAGTGAACTTCGAGGACTGGGATCGTCAGGTTCGAGGTTGGGCGGGCGAACGGGGCGCACTGCCCGAAGTCTCTCCTGACGACAATGCGCAGATCCAGTACACGTCGGGAACCACTGGAGTTCCCAAAGGTGCGCTGCTGCATCACCGAGGACTGGTCAACAATGCCGATTTCGTCAGTCGGAGAGGTCAATTCCCCGAACGGGGTTCGGTGGTCTCGGCGATGCCGCTCTTCCACACCGCTGGGTGCGGCATCCTGGTCCTCGGCGCCGCACAGCGAAGAATGTCCATCGGTCTGATCCAGTATTTCGACCCGACTGCGGTTCTCGATGCGGCGGAACGCTTTCGCGCGGATGTGGTCAGTGGAGTTCCGACGATGCTGATCGCGATGATCAACGACGCCAGCTTCGCGAGCCGCGATTTCTCGACCTGTTCGGTGGTCGTGTCGGGTGGGTCGTCGGTCCCGCCCGAACTCGTGAGCACGGTGGAGTCGGCCTTCGGTGCGGGGTTCAGCATCGTCTACGGACAAACCGAGGCGAGCCCCGTGATCACGCAGACCAGCCCCGCCGACACCCCCGAAGACAAATCGGAGACGGTCGGTCTCGCGTTGCCGCAGGTCGAGGTGAAGATCTCCGACGTGGTGACCGGGGACAGCGTGCCACTCGGCGAACAAGGTGAGATCTGCGCGCGCGGGTACCTCGTCATGACCGAATACTTCCGCAACCCGGAGGCTTCGGCCGCCACCGTGGACAAGGACGGTTGGTTACATACCGGCGACTTGGGGACGATGGATCAGCGTGGATACGTCCGGGTGACCGGCCGGCTCAAGGACATGATCATCCGCGGCGGGGAGAACATCTATCCGCGAGAGGTCGAGTCCGTGATCTTCACACATCCGAAGATCCTCGATGTAGCGGTCGTGGGTGTGCCTGACGAGGTATGGGGCGAGCGGGTGGTTGCCGTCATCAGGTGGAAAGACGAGTCCGACCAGCCGACCGCAGCCGAACTGGTCGAGTTCTGCAGCGAGCGACTGGCACGCCACAAAGCACCCAAGGAGTGGTTCAGTGCAGAAGCATTTCCTCTGACCGGCTCGGGCAAGATTCAGAAATATCGAATTGCGAGCCTGGTCGGCGAGGGTGCCTACGGCGTCGTCAGCTGACCCGAGCCCCTAGCACGTCGGAGCGATTCTGTCTGGGTTATCCCCGTAAATCGCTTCGACGTGCCCTGTTTATCCTGGTGTCGTGAGTTCAACCTTCGGTGAAACCGGACACAAAGCCACCTCCAGCCGCATTCGCGCCACAGCCTTTGCGTCGAAGGTGATGGCCGCGTCCGACGCTGTGAAGTTCATTCACCCCGGCGACACGGTCGCGATCAGCGGTTTCGCAAGTGCCGGTACTCCCAAGGTCATCATTCCGGCGCTGGCCGAGCGCATTCACCACACCCGGGGCAACGGATCGAACTTCACGATCAATCTCCTGACCGGCGCGTCGGTGTCCACCGAGACCGAAAGGCTGCTCGCCGAGGTCGACGGAATCGCGCTGCGTATGCCGTATCAGTCCGAGGCCACCGCGCGTCGCCGCATCAACGACGGTCGCATGGACTACGTCGACATCCATCTCTCCCACGTTGCTCAGCAGGTGTGGGAGGGCTACTACGGCAACGTCGACGTCGCGGTCGTCGAAGTCGCCGGTATCACCGAATCAGGTGAACTGATTCCCTCCGCGTCGATCGGCAATAACAAGACGTGGCTCGACGTCGCAGACAAGGTCATTCTCGAAGTCAACTCCTGGGTGCCCGAGGCGATGGAAGGCATCCACGACGTCTACTACGGCACCGCGTTGCCGCCGCATCGCAAGCCTCTCGAGATCACCCGCGTCGAAGACCGGATCGGCCAGACGACATTCCGAGTGGATCCCGCGAAGGTTGTGGCCGTTGTCGAGACCGACTGCCGAGACAGCGCGAGCCCTCTCACTGCACCCGACGCCGTCAGTGAGGCGATCGCCGGCCACGTCCTGGAATTCTTCGACTTCGAGGTGCGCGCCGGACGGATGCCGGCGGATACCTTGCTTCCGCTGCAAGCAGGCATCGGCAATGTCGCAAACGCGGTGCTCGGCGGTCTCGATCGGGGGCCGTACCGCGGCCTGACCTGCTACTCCGAGGTCATCCAGGACGGGATGCTCAAGCTGATCAAGGACGGAACCGTCGCGCATGCGTCGTCGACGGCTTTGGCGCTCACCGACGAGGGCATCGAAGAACTGACCGCGAACATCGACTTCTACCGCAACCACATCACGCTCCGTCCGCAGGAAATCAGCAACCACCCAGAGGTGGTGCGCAGACTCGGAATCATCGCCATGAACGGCATGCTCGAGGCCGACATCTACGGCAACGTGAACTCGACGCACGTCATGGGGACGAAGATCATGAACGGAATCGGCGGCTCGGGAGACTTCGCTCGTAACGGCTACGTGTCCATGTTCTTGAGCCCGTCGACGGCCCGCGGGGGTGAGATCTCGGCGATCGTTCCGATGGTTCCGCACGTCGACCACACCGAGCACGACACTCAGGTGTTGGTCACCGAGCAGGGGTTGGCCGATCTGCGCGGTCTGTCTCCGCGGCGACGCGCGCGCCTGATCGTCGACAACTGTGCTCACCCGGAGTTCCGGCCACTGCTCCGCGATTACATCGCTCGCGCCGACGCTCAGCCGGGCGCGGGGCAGACGCCGCACATCCTGGGCGAGGCATTCTCGTTCCATCGGCGGTACATCGACACGGGTTCGATGCGCTTGTCCTGACCTTCCGATCGGTGCTTGTACGATCTTCGGACGCCGAGCAAATCAGGAGTGAAGAGCGACATGGCTCGACCGTCGAAACCGTTGATCAGCCGAACCACCGCAGTTGCCGCAGCAATCTCGATTATCGATGCCGAGGGCTTGGACGCTTTCAGCCTTCCGCGTCTGGCTAAGTACCTCGACGTCAAAGCTCCGTCGTTGTATCACCATTTCTCCGACAAGAACGAGATTTTGACGGAGGTTGCGCGAGCAATCGTGTTCGAGACCAGGATTCCGCGTCAGCCCGCGTCAGGTGATTGGCAGGACTGGGTTGTCGCGTACGGCTTGAACTTTCGGGATGTGATTCTGCGTCACCGCAATGCCGCGCCGGTGATGTTGCAGTTTCTTCCGCGAGACCTCGTGACTGACATGTTCGAGGCTGCAGCAGATTACCTCGAGGGTTCGGGAGTTCCTGTGCGGCTGCATGTTCAGATCCTCGACGGCCTCGAGAAGCTGACCTTGGGTGTCACCCTCACTGAGGCGATGAGGCCCGAGGCCAAGCGTTCCGCCGTTTTTGCCAACGTAGATCGAATTGCCCACCCGGTTCTCGACGCCGCGCTGAAGTCGAATCAACGTACGCCCAGGCAGTTGTACGAACAGATGATGCGAAGTTTCCTCTACGGGGTTCTTCACGCCGACCAGGTGGATAACTCGATCTGATCAAGCGGCAGGTACAGATGCCTTTTCGCCGTCGACGGCAAGGGCGACTGATTCCTTGGTATTGCGAACCTGCGCGTATGCGATCGTTGCGGCGGCGAGCAGGGTCGGTACGACGAAGAGGAAGAAGATGGATTCCGTCGTCCAGGATCGGTCGACGAGTAGACCGATCCCCAACGGCGTCACGATACTTCCGATGCGGCCGAGTCCCGCTGCGATTCCGAGAGCGGAGACACGTGCTTCGGGGCGGAAGAGGATAGGCACCATGACATACAGGCCGGTGTAGGCCGCGGTCATACACAGCCCGAGCAGAGCTGACGCCACCAGCGCGGGGCTGAGTTGAGTCGAGACCAGAGCGAGGACGCCGAACAGTAGCGAGCCGGCGAGGATGAAGCCCATCGTGATCCACATCGAGGCGAATCGAAGGGCCAGGCCGGCGAAGACCAGCGTTCCGAGCGCGCCGCCGAGCGAGAACATCAGTCCACCACTGATTCCGGCGTTGTTGGACATGCCGGCAAGCTTGAGAAGTTTCGGTGTCCAGGTATTGCCGAAGAAGTATGCGATGTTGACCAGGCCGAAGACGATGCATGTCGTCGCCAGGGCCCAGGACTTCAGGTGAGCAGATCCGGAGACGTTCGGTGACCGGCGCACGGGTGTCGTGTGATTACCCGTGGCCGGGACTCCGGTCAGTTTCATCTTGGAAATCAGTTCGTCCAGCTTCTTTCGCGACGACTCGGTTCCCTTGGCGGCGAGGAAGTCCGGCGATTCGGGGATTCCGAAATAGGCCACGCCCGCCATTATCGCCGTGACGACCGCGCCGAGCAGGAATGCGGAGTGCCAGCCGTACGTCGACATCAGCACCGCTGCTCCGGCGCCGCCGAGTACACCCCCGAGTGGAATGCCGATCGCGAACAGCGCGATGAGCGTCGAGCGCTTGCGTGCAGGTGCGTACTCGCCGACGATGATCGGCGAACTCGGGATGATGCCGCCCATACCGACGCCGGCCAGCAGACGCGCAAGCGCAAGTTGTGTGACGTCGCCGCTCGCTGCGGACAGTAGAAGACCGACTGTGATGACGACCAGCGAACCGATCAGCAGGGGGCGGCGCCCGTATCGGTCGCCGACCGGTCCCAAGGCGATCGAGCCGACCGCCATGCCGATGAGGCCGGCGCTGAAAAGCATGCCGGACTGGGTGCCGGATATTCCCCAGTCGTCCGTGATCGGCAGTATGGCGAGTGACATCGAAAGGATGTCGTATCCCTCGGCCATGTTGACCAGCGTGCACAGAAGGATTACCCGTATTTGGAGTCTGCTGAGTGGAGACGCATCGATCAGTTCGCGTGCTGAAGCCATCGTGTTCCTTAGTCGGAAGGGGTGGTTGCGGGTGTGACTTGGCTTGTGCGCTCGGGTGATGTTCACCAGCAGCAGTTTTCGAGTGGACACTGAATCGATGTGCCTCAAGTCACATCGGTTAATCTAACGCAGTTCGGTTAAATGGTCAACGCATACGCCTTCGGTAAACCTAATGGCGTATGGTTTAGTGTACGAGACGGGATGATTCTGCTGAGTCTGTTCGACTGTTAGCTCTATTCTGTTGTTGTGCAACAGTTTTGCAGTTGTCGATGGTTGACAGGTCGGCCGGGGGAGCTTACGTTTCGCCGAGATGTAAACAGTTACTGACAACTTCCTGGGACGCTGCGGCCCGCAGGAAGGAAGGAATGGTTTCCCATGGCCCTCTCCGATTTCTTCGACCAAGGGTGGAGCGTCGATCCCGCTGCCATCGCATATCGTCACGGCGACGTCGACTGGACGTTCGAAGAAGCGGGTTCGCTGTCCTGTCGTGTCGCGAACGCGTTGCTGCGAGACGGAATGAAGCCGGAAACGAAGATCGGCGTTCTCTCTCCCAATGATCCAGCGGCGTGGTTATGCGTCATCGCTGCCTGGCGTGCCGGTGGAACCTGGGTGCCTCTCAACCCGAACAGTCCGATCACGGACAGCATTGGATTCGTCAACCAGTTCGATTGCGAGATTCTCTTCTATCACCCTGCGCTTGCAGCAGCTGTAGACGAGATTCACGCTGCAGTCGGCGACCGCATCCAGTACATCCGCCTCGAAGGAGCAGTGGACTCCGCCGAGTGTGTTCGTGACTACGCCCGCGCTTTGACGGACTGGCTCGGCGATTCTCCGTCGACGCATCCGAGGGTCGACGTTCCGCAGGATTCCGTGGCGATGATTTCGCCGACCGGCGGTACGACAGGCGCTCCCAAGGGCGTGATGAACACCCACCGCAGCTTCTCGATGTGTGTTGCGCAGCTGATGCTTGCCATGCACTATCGCGCCGACGAGAAGGTGGTCAACCTCGCGGCTGCCCCCATGACGCACTCCGCCGGAATGCTGACCCTGCCGGCAACTGCCCGCGGCGGCGCCGTCGTCGTGTTGAAGCGGCCGGATCCGGAGACCCTGCTCGAGTCGATCGACCGATACAACGTCACCGACCTGTTCCTGCCGCCCACCGTGATCTACCGGTTGATCGAACATCCGGATCTGGCGAACTACGATCTCACGTCGCTGCGGTACTTCCTCTATGGTTCTGCCCCGATGTCGGCCGAGAAGCTGCGCAAGTGCTTGAAGGTTCTGGGTCCGGTGATGATCGAATGCTTCGGCCAGACAGAAGCTCCCGGCTCCATCAGTTTCCTGCGCCCCGAGCAGCACTTTGTCGACGGCGAGATCGCCGACGACGCCCGATTGCTGTCTTGTGGTCGGCCGTCGCCGTTGATCAGAGTCGAAATCCGCGACGACGAAGACAACGCGCTTCCGAGCGGTGAGCGTGGCGAAATCTGCGTACGCGGAGACCTGGTCATGAAGGGGTACTACAACAACCCCGAGGCGACCGCCGACACCATACGTGACGGTTGGCTTCACACCGGCGACATCGGATACCTCGACAACGAAGGGTTTCTGACGCTCACCGACCGCAAGAAAGACATGATCATCTCGGGCGGATTCAACGTCTTCCCAGCTGAGGTCGAGCAGGTGATCTGGTCGCACCCCGCTGTGCAGGACTGTGCCGTCATCGGCATTCCGGACCCGGAATGGGGCGAGGCCGTCACCGCTGTCGTCGAGCTCAACGAGGGCGCAGAAGTAGGTGCCGACGAGCTGATTGCTCTGTGCCGCAACAAGCTCGGAGGTATTCGTAGTCCCAAGCGAATCGACTTCGTCGAACGACTCCCGCGCAGCGTCAACGGGAAGGTCCTCAAGAAGGATCTCCGAGAACTCTACTGGGCTGATCAGGCTCGACGAGTCTGAAGAACAGGACTGACGAATAATGCACCCTTCATTCGACGATGCCGCCCTGCGATGTGAAGGCACGAGCATCAGACTGCTGGCTTCGCAGTGCAGTCGGTGCGAGAACATCAGCTTCCCTTGCCGTGAGCGTTGCGCCAAGTGCTACGCCCCGGCGACCCAGATCGAACTGGCCGAGTCCGGTACCGTCTTATCGCATTGCACTGCAGCATTTCCGATTGCCGGAGCGCAACCTCCCGTGACCATCGCGCAGGTGCGTATCGGTGACGCCGACATCGAAATTCTGGGAGTCAGTGCCGATCCCGTTCGAATCGGCGATGTGGTTTCCGTTGTTCCCCGGAGTGCGGGCACGGAAGACTCACTGTTCACGACATACGGTTTCGAAAAGGAGGCGCGCGATGCGTGAGGTATACATCTCGGGCGTCGGAATGACGCCGTTCGTTTCCAAAACGACGACACCGCCACATGTTCAGGGTGGACAGGCGTTGAACGCGGCCCTCGGGGATTCCGGACTGGACTGGGCTGAAGTCGGCCTGCTCGTGGTCGGTGCCGTCGGTACCGGAATGTCGACCGCTCCGCTGGTTCTGCACGAAATGGCGTGGACCGGGATTCCTGCTGTTGCGGTAGAGAACGCATCAGCTACCGGCACAGCGGCTTTCGAGCAGGCCCGCGCTGCTGTGGCATCGGGGCAGGTGGAAACTGCCGCGGTGGTCGGAGTCGGAAGCCTCGGTGCTCTCTTGATGAGCCGCGCTGCCGAAGGGGAACGTGAACCGGACTTGATTTCTGTATCCGGCATGGCAGTTCCTGCTGTTCCGTTTGCGTTGATGAAGCAGGCCCGCATGCATCGACACGGCGAATCGGCCGACGCCAGCCTCCTGGTGGTGGAGAAGAACCTCTTCAATGCAAGCCGAAACCCCATGGCGCAGCGTAACAAAGCATTGACGATGGACGAGTTGAAAGCTGCACCGACGCTGGTGGATCCGCTCCGGCGCGTCGAATCCTGCCCGATCGGTGACGGCGCAGCGGCAGTCGTCATCACCAGCAGAAAACTCGCGAACGCCAGTCGGGCCGTCCGAGTGGCTGCCGCCGTAGCGGAGACGGACAAGTGGCACGGGGCTGCCGCGTTCATGCCTGATCTCGGTGTGACCAAGCGGGTCTCCGCCCGTGCCTACGAGCAAGCCGACATTCGCCCCGACAACGTCGACGTCGTAGAGGTTCACGAGGCTTTCAGCGTCGAAGAACTGCAGTACATCGAGGATCTCGGGTTGGCGGCGGAAGGGAAGGCGTCGTTCGCGATGGCAGACGGCGATTTCCACATCGGAGGCCGTGTCGCGGTCAGCCCCAGCGGTGGACTGATCGGCCGTGGGCATCCCGGTGGAGCGACCGGCCTGTCCCAGTTCGTCGAGATCACTCAGCAGATTCGTGGGCAGTCCGGGGTCCGTCAGCACGACGGTGCGCGGATCGGATTCGCGCAGATGATCGGAGCCGGCGGAGTGAGTTACGCGCACATCCTGGTCGGCGAAGACTAGCGGTTCCGGTACGACAGTCCCCCCGCCTTCGGAACGTGGTGGAAGAATGCGGGGGGTGAACGCAACCGGAGTACCCACAGAAGTGCTTTCCCGGGTAGCCGCGGCAGGGGCGGACGACGCCGGTGGCCTACCCGTCGAACTGCTGGGTGATTTCCTGGACGTGCTCAGTGTCGCCGTATGCGAGGGGAAGCCGCTGCAGCGTCGTCAGCTGCATCGTTTCCGCGCCCGTGGTGAAGAAGCGGCGCAGCAGGGTGTTGCCCTGCGAGCCTTGCTCGATCTTTATCTCTCCTCGGCTTGGCGCCTGTGGCGTGAGCTCCCCGCTGTTATTGCGGCACAATCGGATCCGACTGCCGTCGTCTCGGCCGGCGAAGTCATGCTCCGCGCCGTCGACGATGCCGTCGCCGAACTGGCCGAAGGATTCCAGTTGGCCAGGCGTTCTCTGGTCCGCTCGCAGGTATCGGCACGCCGTGAGTTCGTCGACGACCTGTTGACCGGTGGAGCCGATGTCGTCGGATTGTTAGGTCGTGCTTCGGGATTCGGGCTCCATCTCAGCGGTCCGCATGCCGTCGCGGTGGTGACCGCGACGCGCGAGTTCACCGACGACAATCCCTTGGTGCGGGCCGTCGAACGTGCCGTGCTCGGCAGCAAGGGTGACGCCGACGCGCTGGTTGCCAGCAAGAGCGGCAAACTGGTCGTCGTTTTCGCGGCGCCGGACCGTGATGCCGTCGACCACGTGCTGGCGGGTATTCGGTCGGCTCTCGGACCGGGAACCGATGACGACGGGCGAGTTCAGTTGCAGCGGCGTGCTTTGGACGGCACCTGGCAGATCGGTGTCGGGCGCCCTCGCACCACTGCTTCGGGCGTCGTGGCGTCGTACCGGGAGGCGCTCGACGCACTGGACCTGGCGCAGCGCCTGTCGTTGACCGCACCGATCATCGATGCTCGTGACCTGCTGGTCTACCGCGTTCTGGTCAACGACAGGCCGGCGGTCACCGACCTGATCCACACCCTGCTCACGCCGCTGCTCGAGGCGCGTGGCGGCGCTGGGCCGATGATCGACACCCTGCTCGCGTACTTCTCCGCCGGCGGCAATACGGCAAAGACCGCCCGAGACCTGCATTTGTCGGTCCGGGCGGTCACGTACCGCTTGGACCGTATCCGTGAACTCACCGGCCAGAACGTCAACGACCCCAACGACAGCTTCGCGCTCCACGCTGCCGTGTTGGGCGCGAAGTTGCTCGACTGGCCGGCCACGGAGCTGGCCTGATCAGCTGGTGCGCGCCCGTTCCTCGTATGCAGCACGGGCCGCGGTGTCCACGTCGCCGAGAAACTGCGTCTCGACGCCGAACAGTCGGCTCAATGCCTCGTAAGGCCGTCGGGGTACGAAACCCTGTGCCTGGACAAGCAGTCCGGACACTCGCGTAATGCGCACGCGTGGTCGAGGTTTGGTGATCAAGCCGACGATTGCTTCGGCGATTTCCTCTGGCTGAACCTGACGGAAACCCTTCATTCCCGAAGTCCCGGAAGTGAGTTGGGTGTTGGTGAGCGTCGGCAGTACGGACGAGACGTTCACTCCGGTGCCACGAACTTCCTTGCGGACAGAATCGGTGAAGCCCAACACCGCATGCTTGGCGCCGCAGTACGTCGACAGACCGGGGCACGGGAGTTCGCCGGCAAGCGAAGCGATGTTGATGACGTGTCCACGTCCACGTGGAAGCATCCGTCGCAGTGCGAGTTTGGTTCCCGTGATCACGCCGAGGACGTCGATCTCGATGATGCGTCTGGTCACGGTGTCGTCCTCGTCGACGATCCGTCCGACCGGCATGATGCCCGCATTGTTGACCAGTACGTCGATCGGGCCGAGTTCACCTTCGACGGTGTCGAGGAAGTCGAAGAACGACGCGGGGTCGGTGACGTCGAGACGCCCGAACGTACGGATGCCCAAATCTTTTGCAGCCTGCGCGAGAGTGGCTTCGTCGATGTCGCCGATCGCGACCCTCGCGCCGAGGCTGATGAGCCGTTTCGCGGTGGCGTATCCGATGCCCCTGGCGCCACCGGTGATGACCACTACCTGACCGTCGAAAGGCTTGTTCATATCGCGAGCGTCTCCAAAAACTAGAGGGATGGGATTGCAGTGACGTAAATCTGCAGCGACGTGAAACTGCAGTGAGATGTGATTGTGGACCAGTTGAAGTTGGGTAGATAGGGCTTGTTGGCCGAACCAAGGCGATAGATTTATGACTAAGTCACAATTCGGGGAGGCGTCATGGACACATCGGAGTTGGACGGTTGGATTGCGAATCTCGCACCCATCTATCTCCAGCCGGAGGTGATCGACGGTTTCGTCCAACGCATCGACGACGCCATTGCCGAGGCCAATCCCGAGGTGGCGGCTGATCGGGAGCTACGACGCGATGTGGATGCGAGCACCGCGGCGCAACTCCGCGTCATCGTGGCGGCGATCGCGGGCGGTTCCCAGGAGGTCACGCCGCCGGCGGAGTCGGTTGCGCTTGCACTCACCGTCGCTCGGCGCGGTATGGATCTTCGGGTCCTGCTCAAAATCTACGGCGCCGGACGCCTCGCGATGCTGGGCTTCGTCGACGAGTCGATAGAAGCACTCCCGATAGGTCCGGAACTCAAACGCGCACTTCTGGTTCGAGTGTGGGGTTCGGCGATGAGATGGCTGGAAGTGACCACCGAATTGTTGGTCGCGACGTACGCGAAGGAGCGGGAGAGCTTGGCGCGCGGCGCTTTTGCGCGTCGGTCCGAGACGGTGCACGCGATTGTCGCGGGCGAAGCCCTTCACTCCGACGAAGCGTCCCGGATCCTGGACTATCCGATGCGGCGCCACCACACGGCGTTTGTTCTCTGGACGGACGACACCGACCCGGCTGCAGACGTATTGGCGCGGTTGGACTCGTACGCCCGTACTTTTGTGGACGAGTCCAATGGCGAGCGTGTTCTGACTTTGCCTTCGGGCGCGCGTGAGCTGTGGTCGTGGGTCGCGCATTTCGACGGCCAGGAGTGGGCGTCACATGTTGATGCCCGGCATTCGGATCTTCGCGTTGCAGTGGGAGCGAGCGGTTACGGAATGGAAGGATTCGCTCGCAGTCATCGCGAGGCGCTCGCCGCGCAGCGCGTGGCGGTCCGTTCCGGGGGCTCGCCGGGTATCACCGTCTACGAGGATGTTCAGGTTCCCTGTCTGCTCACCGAAGATCTGGGCGAACTGCGTGAGTTGGTGGCTCGGGAACTGAAAGGCTTGGCCGGCGCGGACGGCGTCACGACGCGCATCCGTGACACCGTCCGGGTCTACTACGAGAACAACGGCACCGCGGCCGCTACTGCCGCAGCCCTCGGCCTGCACAAGAACACCGTGCGGTATCGACTCGATCAGGCCGAAAAGCTACTGGGTCGCAGCGTCGACCAGCGTCGGCTGCCGACGGAGTTGGCCCTCATCGCACTGGAGAGCTACGGAGCCACCATCGCGCCGGCGCCGTGATTCGCTACTGCATGTCATCGAGACCGGGGAGCGAGTAGCCGGAGTTGTCATCCCAATCTGCGGGGGTGTCGTCGAGTGAAACGTCCCAGTCGGCGTCGGGCACCGCTCGCCGGAGTTCGGTCAGGGCGTTGAACCAGTAGACGAGTGACGGAATCACCTCGGTCGGATCGCTCGAGATCTTGGTCGAGCCGTTGAGCAGAGTGTTGGGGATATCCGACGGGTAGAGGTCCAGGACCTCGTAGTCGAACGGAAATTCGTCGTTGTGGACGGCGATGAGTCGGTCGACTTCGGCCTTCTCGTCGTCGGTCAGCGGTGTGGAGCGGACGGCGGAGTAGTACAACGAGGTGCTCATGTTTGCCAGGCTAGAACAAGTTGCCTTCCAACGGCGGTTTCGGATGCAACACCTTTAGATTGCATGATCTCGGCAACTTTAGATACAAAAGTCGTCGATATTTCGACAGGGATGGATAGAAGTCGGCAAGGAACACTGGAGAAGACGGCGAGACGGCCGTCCGAACCCAGTGAAGGAGCTCCCCGTGACCGCAGTCATCAGTGCCATTCGGGTAGGTGGTCAGCGATGAACGTTCCCATGTGGGCGTGGGCCGCGTTCGCCGCAGTCATCGTCGTCATGTTGCTCATCGACTTGCTCGCCCACCGCGGCGCGCATGTCATCGGCTTCAAGGAAGCGGCCTGGTGGAGTGCACTCTGGGTCGGTTTGTCTCTCGTGTTCGCGGTGGTTGTCACCCTGACCTTGGGGGTGAACTCGGGCGTCGAATTCACAACAGCCTGGCTGTTGGAGAAGAGCCTCTCGGTCGACAACCTCTTCGTGTTCGCCCTGATCTTCGGTTACTTCAAGGTGCCCCGTGAGTACCAGCACCGTGTGCTGTTCTTCGGTGTCATCGGCGCCCTGATCTTCCGCGGAATCTTCCTCGCTGCCGGCGTTGCCGTGGTCAGCAAGTTCACGGCCGTCCTGTTCGTCTTCGCCGCCATCCTGCTCTACAGCGCTTACAAGCTGCTCAAGGACGACGACGAGAGCTTCGATCCGGGTACGTCGCTGGCAGTTCGCCTGCTGCGCAAGATCATGCCGGTTCGCGAGGAATACGCGGGAACCAAGTTCTTCGTCAAGGAAGCCGGAAAGCGCGTCGCAACACCGCTGTTCGCCGTCGTCGTCGCCATCGAAGCCGCCGACCTCGTGTTCGCAGTCGACAGCGTCCCGGCAGTCCTGGCAGTGAGCGACGACCCGTTCATCGTGTACTCCAGTAACGCGTTTGCGATCCTGGGTCTGCGTGCCCTGTACTTCCTGCTCTCGGGTCTGCTCGAGAAGTTCCACTACCTCTCCAAGGGTCTGTCGATCATCCTCGCCTTCATCGGCGTGAAGCTGATCATGCAGGCCAGCCACAAGGTGATCAGCACGTCGATCCCCGAGATCCCCTCGCTGGTCAGCCTCGCGGTGATCATCGTGGTCTTGGCAGGCTCGATCATCCTGAGCCTCAAGAAACCGCTACCGCAAGAGCCTGAGGCCGAAGAGGTTGCGTCCGGTGAGGCACCGGTCGACCTCGAGAAGACAGGCCCGAATGGGGGCGTCGAGTCTTCCGACATCGCACTTGCTGCCGGCGAGCACGACGACGATGACGACAAGGTGGATGCTCGCAGTAGGAGCTGACACCTGATCGGCTGAACCGAATCGAAAAGGGAGACCACACAACGAGGTGTGGTCTCCCTTTCTGTTTCTCACCGCTTCTCGCGACCAAACAGACCACTGATCGGGAAGGTGTGTTCTCACTCGGCCGCGCGCGATCTACCTTGGCGGATGCCGACGTCCGAGATCAGGAGTGCACATGACAATTCACGCGGAAGTCATCACCATGCTGGCCACGCTCAACGCCGCATTTCCGGATGTCACCAGCTTCGAGCCGTCGGAGTTACGTGCTCTGCTTCGGAATCGACGCGCCCCGTTGGAGCGGCTTCCCGATTTGCGTACGGTCGAAGATCTCGCAATCGAGGGCCCCGGTGGAGATCTGGCGATCCGTGTCTACCGCCCGCACACTTCCTCCGACGCCATACCGCTGGTCGTCTTCGCTCATGGCGGAGGCTTCGTGTTCTGTGACCTGGACAGCCATGACGAATTCTGCCGGTCCATGGCAGAAGGGGTTGGCGCCGTCGTCGTCTCCGTCGATTATCGTCTGGCCCCTGAGCACCCCGCGCCGGCAGCACACGACGACGTCTACGCCGCATTGGAGTGGGCGGCGAAACACGCGGCACAGTACGGCGCAGACCCGAGCAAGATAGTCCTTGCCGGCGACAGCGCGGGCGGCAATCTTGCTGCGACAGTTGCCATCGCCGCCCGCGATCGTGGGGGGCCGGCGGTTGCGGCGCAGGTTCTCATCTATCCGGTGATCGACGACGATTTCGACACCGAGTCCTACCGTCTCTATGGTACCGACCACTACAACACGACCACGGCCATGAAGTGGTACTGGGACCAATATGCTCCCGAACGCCGAGATGACGTGCGGGTGATACCCACTCGGACAGAGTCGTTCGCCGATCTTCCCGCGGCTGTTGTCGTGACAGCCGAGCTGGATCCGCCGTGCTCGTCCGGTGACGAGTACGCGAAACTGCTTGCCTCGGCCGGCGTCCCCGTGCAGCATCATCGCTTCGACGGGTTGTTTCACGGGTTCCTCACTATTCCGTCATTGTCGCTCACAGAGCCGGCACGCCAGAAAGTTTGGGCGATGATCCGCGAGGTATCAGCCGCCGCTCGATAGGATCTCGTCGCCCAGTTCACCGAAGGTATGGCAGATTCTTTCCCGCACAATGACTTCGGTGCATTCGGGATCGAACCATCGATCAACGACGCCCCAGTGGATCGGATGATCGAGGTATTGGGTCTGCAGTGATTCGAGGTCGGTGAACTCCTGCTCCCACACATGGGTCCACGGTGCTTCGTCACATGCAGGTGTTGCGCCGGTCGCCGCACTCACCCGACTGAGTCGCCAGGCAGCGATCGAGGAGATATGCCCGGGCATCTTCAGCAGGTCACTTTCGAACTGTTCGATTTCGTCCTCGGAGGTAGTGGGTTCAACGCGAATCAGCAGCGCTCGGTACACCCCGTTCGGGCCCGTGGCGCGCGAGCGACCCTCGGTTCCGGAAACGTACTCGGCGCCGTGAAAGCGTTCGATGGCATCGTGGTGAAGTTCTGCGTCGACGGAATCGCTAACGGCTCGCCACGCGGCTTCATTCGCGAACTGAAGATAAACGGTCAGATCTCCGCCGTTGATGGCGCCGGGCAGAGTAGCGGTGACGAGATGGCGAACTGCGCCCGACGATTCTGCCACTGCCGCAATGGTGTTCACCGCATTCGCCCAGCCGTCCGAGTCCGTGCTGTCGGCAGCAAAAACAACCCTCGTGACGTTATACATCGGCCAGTGCCTCGACGTCGTCGGCAGCAGCAGCCATGGTGCGGCTACGTTCGCAGATGAGTGGTTCCATGGCATCCCACCACTGCCGAAGCGTGGTGTCGCCGCGACTCAGACGAGTCATTGCCCACCAACCGGAGGCTCCGTCGACGGTCCACGTGATAGTGACGACGTTCGGTTCGTACTCGGACCACAACGGCGGACTGACAAGTATGTTGTCGAGGGTAAGGCTGCGTCGCCGGGCGTTCGGCAGGTAGCCGGCACGCCATTCGTCGACGAACTTCTGCCCGCATCCGGGATTCGTGACGATCCGGTCGATCACGTAGAGAGTCTCACCTGCCATGTGCGCAGGCTACGGTCCGTCTAAGTCTCTGCGGTACTACCGATCTCACGCAGCGGGAGGTTGTTCGGAAGCGGACGGGGAGTGCGCCGGTCGCAGCCCCAGCCACCCCACCAGTCCCACCAGAACGAAGGCTACGCCCGCGGTCGCGAACGTGACGGTGAAGGCAGATTCGCTTGGCATCGCCGGAACCCCTTCGGGGAGGTTCGCGATTGTCATCGACGCCAGAATCGTTGTCACTACTGCGCTGCCGATGGCGCTGCCGGTGGAACGTGAGATCGAGTTGATGCCGTTGGCGATGCCGCTCTGATGATGCGGGACGTTGGACATGATGATGGCGGGCATGGCTGCATAGCCGAGGCTGAGGGCGGCGCCGATCACCATGCCCGCACCGATGACCGACGCGGTGTGCGTGTGGTCGAACGCGAGCCACGCAAACGGCACCGCGCCCAGGATCGCAGTGAGTCCCAGAACGAATCGCGGCCCACGGAGTCTGATGAGACGACCGCCGATCGGGGCGGCGATCAGCGAAACTATCGCGCCAGGCAGCAGGAATTCGACCGACGCACGCAGAATGCTCGCGTCGAAGCCGTATCCGGTGAGATCGCGGGGAAGTTGTGCGAGATACGAGATCCCGAGGAAGTTCGCGAACATGCCGAAGCCCACCACGACGCCGGCAAGATTTGCCATCATCACCGGGCGGTGGACGAACATCCGCATGTCGACAAGCGGCTCGTCGACGATCTTCTCGATCCACACCCAGACTGCGAACATCACGATCGAGGCCACAAAAACACCGACGGTCAAGGGCGACAACCACCCCCATTGGTGGCCTTGAGAAATCGCCAGAAGAAGCAGAAGTAGTGCCGCGCCCAGACTCAGCGCACCGATGAGGTCCACGCGCCCACCGCTTTTGTGCGTGGTGGGCGGGACCAGCGTGGCGACGGCAATCAAGGCCAGCACTGCGAATCCGGTGGCCATCCAGAAGGCGTTGCGGTAGTCGGCATCCGGAGCCGATGTGAGCAGACCGGTGGCCACGAGGGCGAGACCGCTGCCGAACGCGAGAGTTCCGCTGACCAGGGCCATGGCGCCGGGAAGCTTCTGTGGTCGTATCTCTTCGCGCAAGACCGAGAGTGCGAGAGGGAAGATCGCGGTGGCTGTTCCCTGGAGTACACGGCCGAGGATCAGCAGTGGCAGATTGTGTGCCAATGCTGCGACAATCGAACCGATCACCATGACGACGAGGACGCCGACCAAGGTGCGCTTCTTGCCGTGCTGATCGCCGTAGCGTCCCAGCAGGGGAGTGAAGACGGCAGCGGAAAGCAGGGTCGCCGTCGTCACCCAACTGACGCCGGCGGACGAGGCTCCGAGGTCGGACTGAATCCGTCCCAGGATCGGAACCGGCAGCGTCTGCATCATCGAGACGATCATCGCTGCCAGGCTCAAAGCGCCGATGATCACGGCCTCCCGGCGCGGCGATCTTGCTACGGACTGGTCCGGGGAATCGGTGGCAGTTGGCGTGGCGCTGGGGCTCGCGGCACTGCTCGTCGTAACTGTGTTCGTCAACGGGTCCTTCTCGGGAACAACAAGAGAAAATGCTTAATGTGGCGAAGTAATTTTCTCTGGATGGTAAGTCCGCGAGATCGATCCCGTCAATGCTGGTCAGCGACCGAGTGGGACGTGCCCTGTGAATTCGTTCTAGAAGGGGTATACCGGGAGTGCACTTTGCGCCGTCACCCATTGTGTTTCCGTGAAGGCATCGAGGTTTGCACCGATACCGCCGACACGGCCGCCGTTACCCGAAGACGCCATGCCGCCGAACGGGATGACGGCTTCGTCGCCGACCGTCTGATCGTTGATGTGTACCAGGCCGGTGGGAATCTGTTGGGCGAGTTCGAGTCCGCGCATGGCGTCGGAGGCCAGAATGCCCAGCGACAATCCGTACTCGGAATCGTTGGCTATGGCGACGGCTTGTTCGACGGTGGCGAAGGAGGTCACCGGTGCGACCGGCCCGAAGACCTCGTCGGCGAAGGCCGGCGCGGTGAGTGGGGTGTCGGCTAGCACGGTGGGCCGGTAGAAGAGATCCTCGTAGGTGCCGCCGGCAGCCAGTTTTGCTCCGGCCGCGATGCTTCCGTTGACCAGAGAGTGGATGTGGTCGCGTTGTTTGGCGTCGATGATGGGTCCGAGTGCGACCTGACCGGTGAACGGGTCGCCTACCGGAAGCTTGTCGGCGTGTTCGGCAAGGAGTGCGGTGTAGTCGGCGGCGATACTTTCGTGGACCAGTTGGCGGCCGGTGGTCATGCAGATCTGTCCCTGGTGCATGAACGATCCGAAAGCGCCGACAGATGCGGCCTTTTCGAGGTCGACGTCATCCATGACGATCAGCGCATTGTTGCCGCCGAGTTCAAGATGAGCGCGCTTGAGATAGCGGCCCGCCAGTTCGCCGACCGCGCGTCCAGCTCGGGTCGACCCGGTGAATGCGATGACGCGAACGCTCGGATGAACCACGATTGCCTCACCGGCGTCAGCGCCGCCCGGCAGCATGCTGAACACTCCGGCGGGCAAGCCTGCTTCTTCGAAGATGCGAGCGAGAACCACACCGCCGCAGATCGCCGTGCGCGGGTCAGGCTTGAGGATCACCGAATTGCCCAGCGCCAGTGCGGGAGCGACTGCACGGATCGACAAAATGATGGGGAAGTTGAACGGCGCGATGACGCCGACGGTTCCGACGGGTACGCGACGAGAGAAGCTCAGCCGAGGTTGCTCCGAGCGCAGAACCTCGCCGACAGGGTGTGCGGCCAAAGCTGCTGCGTTGTAGCACTCTTCGGCAGCGGTATGGGTTTCCAGCCCGGCCTTGGCCGGGATGCTGCCGGCCTCGCGGATTACCCATTCGCCGATTTCGTCGGCGTACTGCTCGAACAGTTGACCGGCGCGGCGTAGAACGGCGGCTCGTTCAGTGTATGGCCTTGCCGCCCAATTCTTCTGAGCTGCAGTAGCTTTTGTTGCAGCGGCCGCCACGTCGTCGGGTGTTGCCATGCCGACCGTCGTCAACTGCTTGCCGGTGGCCGGCTCGACGACAATACGATCGTCGGCGCTACCGCGAACCCATTCGCCGTCGAAGATCTTCGATTCCCACACAGGTTCGCTCAGCAAACGCGTCATGGCCGCTCCTCGGTAAAGGGATGCAACCGCGCGCCGCATCACATGGTTGCCCACCACGTTGCTCTGTGGGGGGGTCGATCGCCATCGCACTTTCACTCAGTGAAAGACGGATTCATGGCGTCCTTGAGTGCTTGGATCAGATCGGCGAACTCGGTGGAGTGGGTAGCGCCGCTGCGGGTCACACCCGAGACAGGAATGCGCAAGCGGCCGTGCGATTCTCGCATGAAGCTGATTCCAGCGCGTGGAGATTCGCCTGCGGTGATCGAATAGAGCAGGGTCCAGGCGCGCGGGTTGGTGATCACGTCCAGCGTGGCTGTGTGATCGCTCGGAATTGCGGGGCCCAGTTGGACGCGTCGATCGATCTCGCGGAATGCGTCCTCGACCACCTTGTGAATGAGCACCTGACTTTGGCGCGGCGGCAGGAGCAGGGGATATGCGGCCAGATCATTGAGGTCGACGCTTTGCTGGCCGGCTAGGGGGTGCCGACTCGACATGACGACCAGCAGATCTTCGACGCCGAGGTCCAAGGGTTCGAGTCCGGGGCGGTCGACGCCGCCGCGAATCAGGGCGATGTCCGCGTCACCGGAGGCCACAGCATCCATGCGGTGGGCAAAGCTCTTGATGACGAACTCGACGTCCAGGTCCGGATGAAGTTCGCGCACGTGTGCGATGGCGTCCAGCGTCTGAGCGGCAAAGCTCATGTTTCCGGTGATTCGGATCCGGGCTCTCGGGTCTCGTGCGACGGAGTACGCCATCGTTTCGAGACTGAGGACTTGCTGCGCGATGGGCACCAGTCGCGATCCTGCCGGGGCCAGGCGAACCGCCCGGGTCGAGCGCTCGAAGAGTGTCGCCCCGAGCTCCTTCTCCAGTCGTGCGACCTGATGGCTGATCGCCGACTGCGAGATGAAGCAGCGTTCGGCAGCGCGACTGAAGCTCAGTTCCTCGCTCACGACGAGAAAGTACTTGAGTTGGCGGAAGTCCATGAGGACAGCTTACTTATGAGCAATCGAGATAACAGTCTTGCGAATACTCCAGCTAGCTGGACCCGACCCATGATCAGTCCATACCGTAATAGTCATACTTTCAATTTGGTTGAGGAGTTCGTTGTGGATAGAACAGCTGCGGGTCGCGCCGACATCGACGCGACTGGACACGAGAAGACTCAGGTTGTGATCGTCGGTTCGGGATTCGGAGCCCTCGCCGCGGCCAAGACCCTCGCGAAGTCCAAGACGCCGTTCGTTCTCATCTCCGCCACCACCGAGCACCTCTTCCAGCCGTTGCTCTACCAGGTGGCGACGGGTGTCCTGTCGGCCGGCGAAGTTGCTCCGCCCATCCGCACGATCCTGCAGAAGTACCCCAACGCCGACGTCCGCCTCGGCCGCGTCGTCGAGGTCAACGCCGAAGAGAACACCGTCGTCTACGAAGCCTCGGGCACCCGCCACACGCTCGGGTACCGCTCGCTCATCGCAGCCACCGGTGCCACGCAGGCGTACTTCGGTCATGACGAGTTCGAAAAGGTCACCTACAAGCTCAAGACAGTCGAGGACGCCGAGGTACTGCGTAAGCAGATCCTGCGTTGCTTCGAGGAAGCGCACACCACCAACGACGCGCTGGTTCGCCGTAACCTGCTGAGCTTCGTTGTCGTGGGTGCCGGCGCGACCGGCGTCGAGCTCGCCGGACAGATCAAGGAACTGGCGCGTCGCTACTTTGCGAAGGCCATCAACAACATCAGTGCCGACGAGGTCACGGTCACCATGGTCGAGGGCGCCGGCGTTGCGCTTCCGGCCTTCGGCGGCAAGCTCAGTGAGTACACGCAGGCCTCGCTCGAGAAGTCGGGTGTCGAGGTAGTCCTCAACACCATGGTCACCGCCATCGACGAGCACGGTGTCACCGTCTCTTCGGCAAAGACCAAGGAAGAGAAGCGCATCGACGCCGAGACCGTCATCTGGTCGGCCGGTGTACGCGCCAACGACTTCGCCGCAGTGCTCGGCGAGGCAACCGGTTGTGAGAGTGACCGCGCAGGTCGTCTGCTCATCAATCCGGACTTGACCGTCGGCGGGTTCGCCAACGTCTTTGCCATCGGCGACATGACTTCGCTCAACGGTCTGCCCGGTCAGTCGCCCGTTGCAATGCAGGGTGGCCGTCACGCAGCGAAGACTGTGAACGGAAAGGTCAAGGCCGGAACGCCTTTCAAGTACTTCGACAAGGGCAGCATGTCGATCATCAGCCGATTCAGCGCTGTATGTCGCGTCCGCAAGGTCGAGTTCAAGGGCACGATCGCCTGGTTCATGTGGCTGGCCGTGCACGTGATGTATCTGGTGGGCTTCCGCAACCGGTACGTCGCTGTGATGTCGTGGTTCGGTTCGTTCATCGGTCACCGTCGTCCGCACTTCCACTACGCGCAGGAACCGATGAAGATCGAGGCCGCGCCGCCGGTGACCGAACGCGAACCGGAATTGGCGCACTCCGCGTAGCTCCGCACCGCCTGAACACGTTTCGCCTGATGCCAGTCACAGTGGATTCTTAGTGGCACTGCCCTGTCACACTGTGTGAATGGCATCAGGCGACCGTTCGTTGATCGGCCGGGCATTTATCGTGCTCGGTGCCTTCGACGCGAAATCGCCGCGGTTGACGCAGTCGGAGATCAGTCGTCGCAGCGGTTTACCTCTGCCCACCGTTCATCGGCTGTGTGGGCAGTTGGTGGCTGAGGGCGCACTCGAGCGTCGGAGTGACGGCAAGTACCAGGTCGGAGTGCGGTTGTGGGAGATCGGCGCTCTTGCTCCCGGCGCTCACGGCCTGCGGCAGGTGGCGTTGCCGTTCCTCGAGGACCTGTACGAGGTCACCCGGGAGAATGTGCAGTTGGTCGTTCGTGAGGGTACCGAGGCGCTGTACCTCGAGCGCTTGTCCTCGCGTAGTGCTGTCACCGTTGTCGGTCGGGCCGGGGGAAGATTGCCGTTGCACGCGTCCAGCGGTGGATTGATTCTCCTCGCGCACGGCGGAACCGAGCTTCTCGACGACGTCCTCCAGGCCGGTCTCGAGTCGTTCACTCCCAAAACCATTACGTCCGAGCGGATTTTGCGAGCAACTCTCGACGAGATCAGACGCACCGGGTTTGTCGTCTGCCGTGAGTATCTGAACGTCGGAACCCTTGCCGTCGCCGCTCCGGTCCGCGAAGCCGGTGGCAATGTCGTCGCAGCAGTCTCGACAGTTGTTCCGGTGGAGCAGGATCCGGCTCCTTTACTGCCGGCCTTGGTCGCGGCCGCCCGTGGAATTTCACGCGGGCTCGGTGGCGGCGGACTTGGATAGCTCGTATTCGGTCTTTCACTGAGTGAAATTACAGCTGTTCAGGGGAGTGATCGTGGTCGATGGTGGTCTCAATCGTCACTCACCTCAGGAGTTCTCTGTATGTCTTCTTCGCGCACCCAGGTCGGAATCGTCGGTGGTGGTCCCGCCGGGTTGATGCTCTCGCATCTGTTGCATCTGAAGGGAATCGATTCGGTAGTCCTGGAATGTCGCACCCGTGAAGAGGTAGAAGGCACCATTCGTGCCGGCGTGCTCGAACAGAACACGGTTGATCTCATGGTCGAGACCGGACTCGGTGATCGACTGAAGCGGGAGGGCCTCGAACATCACGGAATCGAGCTGCGATTCGGCGGGCGAGGGCACCGAATCGCGTTCGACGAACTGACCGACGGGCGCGCAGTCACGGTGTATCCGCAACACGAGGTGCTCAAGGATCTGATCGCGCGACGTCTTGCTGACGGCGGGGACATTCGATTCGGAGTGTCCGACGCGAAAGTGCACGATCACGAATCGGATCGCCCGAGCATCACTTTTGTCGACTCGGACGGAAACGACCAGAAGCTCGAGTGCGCCCTGGTGGCCGGTTGCGACGGATCACGTACGCAAACACGAAAGCTGATTCCCGAACCGTCGATCCGAACGGATCATTTCCGCCAGTATCCCTTCGCGTGGTTCGGCATCCTGGCCGAGGCTCCGCCGTCATCGGAAGAATTGATCTACGCCAACCATGAGCGTGGGTTTGCACTGATCAGCACGCGGACCCCCGAGGTGCAGCGTCATTATCTTCAGGTCGATCCGGACGACTCCGTGGACAACTGGTCCGACGATAGAATCTGGGACGAGCTGCACATGCGCGTCGACGGCGAGGGCGCAGAGATCAAGGACGGCAGGATCTTTCAGAAATCGATCCTTCAGTTCCGCAGCTTCGTTTGTGAACCGATGCAGCACGGCAACCTGTTTCTTGCCGGCGATGCGGCGCACACCGTGCCGCCGACCGGTGCGAAGGGAATGAATCTCGCGATCGCCGACGTTTACGCTCTGGCGAAGGCAATGGACAGTTTCTTCACCTCGTCCGACCGAAAGATGTTGGACGGGTACACCGAAACGGTGCTGCCGCGTGTGTGGCGGACGCAGCACTTCTCGTGGTGGATGTCGTCGATGCTCCATCGCTTGCCAGACGACAGCGGTTTCGGGCATCGCCGTCAACTGGCCGAGTTGGACATGGTCACGCGTTCGGTCGCCGGACGAACGCTGATCGCCGAGAACTACGTCGGAACGCCCTTGATCTAGAGAGTTGTCGCAGATTTTGCGGTGCGTAATCAGTGGAGCGGGGTGCCTTGATGGTGTACCAGTTGCCATCCGACCGGGGCGCGGCGCCACAGGGATGTGCGCCGCGCTCGACGCACGCCACGGACTGAATCCCACTGTGTCAGGACGTATCCGTCGTCGATGATTCGACCGGTCAAGTTGTGAACTTCGATGCCGTCGCCGTCGATGGGTTCGTTTCGCAGTGATTCAACGGTCGACGGTAGGTCCCGGACGCTACCCGACGCGCCTATCTCGATGAAGTCTTCGGCAAGCAATGCCAGTACACGTGCGCTGTCCCGCCTGCATTCGGCAGTTTGCAGTTCCCGCTCCAAGGCGAGGACTTCCTCGACGTCGGTTTGTGGGGTCATGAATGCTCCTCTGCCTACGCATTGGTCGGGCACGATGTCGATCGTGATCATCGCAGAGGTGGGTGTCTAGTTTCCAACATCCGTTCTCGGAGACTGTCGTAGATAGGTGCCGACCCTGCCGCGGTGGCGACGAATACCGCTGCCGCAGTGGCAGCGACCATCGGAATTAGCGTCGACGTCACCGCTGTCATCTCGACCACGATCACGATGCCGGTGAACGGTGCGCGCACTACAGCGCCGAAGAAGGCAGCCATGCCGATGGTGGCCATGGTGACCGTCAGCCCGGCGTCCACTCCGGGCACGAAGCTCGACAGTCCGGTGAAGATCGACCCCCAGAGTGCGCCGAGTGCAAGTAAGGGAGCGAACAGTCCGCCGGGAGTTCCAGCGGCATACGAGAGCGGGCCAGTGAAGAACCGAACCGCCAAGTACAGCAGCAGGATCGGCAGTACGAAGGTCCTTCCGCCGACGATCATCTGTGCAAGAACGTCGCCGCCCCCACTAGCGAGAGGGTCGAGGAACAGCGTCAGGCCGATGACCGCGCCGATCGTTGCGCCGATGACAGTCGGCGGGATCCTGTCGAGTCGTGCAACGGCGTCGAGTAGACCCAGAATCAAGCGGTTGTAGGCGATACCGAGTAGCCCCGTGAGGATTCCGAAGACGACAAACAGTGGCAAGAGTGCGAGTTGAGGCGTCGGGACGGTGCCGACCTCGAAATCGGGTTGGTCACCGATGACAAGTCGTGCACAACCCACCGCGACCGAAACACCGAAAAGTGTTGGCAGCACGGTGCGCAGCCGAAATGAGTGCGTCACCTCCTCGCAGACGAACAGTGCCCCGGCGATCGGTGCGTTGAACGCGACGGCGAGTCCTGCTCCGGCCGTGGATGTTTGCAGCATGGCGACGTCCGGTTCGGCAAGGCGGGCCCGCCGTCCCGCTTCTGCCCCGATCGCCGCACCCATGTGTACGGTGGGGCCCTCGCGGCCGAGAACCAGACCGGAGCCGATCGCCAAGAGGCCGCCGATGAATCTGGCAGGCACGAGATTGATTCCCGGCGGCTTCGCTTCGCCGCGGGACACCGCCTCGACGTGCTGGATGCCGCTTCCCTTTGCGAGGGGTACTCGTCTGACGATCAGTACGGCCAGTACGGTGCACAAGGCCACCAGGACGACCGGCACGAGCCACCCGACGTACGGAACGTGATGCGCCCAGTTCACGATCGTCCGACGGAGTTCGTCGGCCCTGATCAGACACCAACGGAACGCGCCGCCGACAAATCCGACCCCGACGCCGGCGACCGCAGCGAGAAGGCACAGCAAACTCAGTCCGCGGTTGGAGTCACGCGGTTCGGTGCCGCCGTCGTCCTCGGTCATCGTGATCAGCCCTACCTGATGGTCACAACTCGCGACAGGTGAATTGAGCTTCCTCACCTTGGACGGTAACCCATCCCGATACCCGCAGTGCCGGATCGAGGTTGTGCAGCCGAGTCACAATTCGACAAGCAGGCTGATTCCGAGAACCGCCATCATCACGGCGATCAGAGCGTCGAGAATCCGCCAGGCGTTGGGTTTCGCAAAAAGCGGCGTCAGCAGACGTGCGCCGTAACCGAGGGCGCTGAACCAGACCACACTCGCGGCGATGGCACCGGCCGCAAACCACCAACGTCCGATTTCGCCGCGACCGTTGGCAATTGAACCCATGAGCACCACGGTGTCGAGGTAAACGTGTGGATTGAGCCAGGTGAGGGCCAATGCCATCGTGACGGCGGTCAGCCTCGAACCGTTGCCGTGCTGATCCGGTGCCAGCGTCTGGGGTCGAAGCGCCCGCTTGGCGGCGAAGATTGCATAGCTGAGGAGGAAGACCACACCGGCGATACGAACGAACGTGATCAGCGACGGTGCGTGTTCGAGGAGGGTCCCGATTCCGCTGATGCCTGCAAGGATCAGAATTGCGTCTGACAACGCGCACACTGCGACGATCGGGAGTACGTGCGATCGCGTCAGACCTTGGCGAAGAACAAACGCATTCTGGGCGCCGATTGCGACGATCAATGACAGTCCGACTCCGAAACCGACGAGGGCCGACGCAGGGTCGTTGGTGCTGAGCATGTTGTCGAGCCTGCCGCTCAGATTTCATTCAGTCCAGCTAATGATTCTTAGGACGCATCAGAGTAGCTTCAGATTATGTTGGATTTCGAGCAACTGAGGGCATTGCACGCCGCGGTCGACGAGGGAACCTTCGAGGCGGCGGCGCGGAAGCTGCACATCACGCCTTCGGCGGTCAGCCAACGAATCAAAGCTCTCGAGACCTCGGTTGGCCGGATCCTGGTGCAGCGCACCAAACCCATCCAGGTCACCGATTCCGGGAGAGAAGTCCTGCGTCTTGCCCGTCAGATAGACGCACTGTCGCGTGACACCGTGCGAGAACTCGGTTTGGAAAACGGTTCGAACACCTTCGCCCGCGTCTCGATCGCGGTCAATGCCGATTCGCTGTCCACTTGGGTTCTCGGGGCCCTCGCGGAGTTCACGCAAGAAGTCAGTTTCGATTTTCATCTCGACGATCAAGACCACACCACCGAACTGCTGCGCGACGGTTCGGTCATGGCTGCCGTCACGTCGGTTGCGTCACCGATTCAAGGGTGTACCTCCAGTCGGTTGGGCATCATGCGGTATCGGCCGATGGCGAGCGCAGAGTTCTGCCGTCGCTGGTTCGCAGATGGTGTCACGGCCGAATCCCTTTCGGAGGCACCGCTGGTGGTGTTCAATCGCAAGGATCTGCTGCAGGATCGGTACCTCGATCAAAAGGTCGGCCACCCGGCAGATCCGCCTCGCCATCTTGTTCCGTCATCGGCAGACTTCGCGGACGCCGTCAGACGGGGATACGGGTGGGGGTTGATACCGGACCTGCAGTGCGGCGAAGACGATCGCGGCGGAGTGCTGATCGGATTCGATCCGGACTTCGTGGATGACGTTCCGCTGTACTGGCAGCAGTGGAAACTGTCGTCACCCGTCTTGCGCCGGATCTCCGAAGTGGTGACCCGACGCGCTCACGAGGTGTTGCATCAGCCCTCGATCTGATGTTCGCCGCCCTTGCGGCGTTGTGCTCGGGGAACAAAGAACCTGGATAAGTTGATCCCCTGAGACCGTTTCTTCGGCCGCAGGACGCCGATAGTGTTTTGAGTCACACACGAATGAAAGGTGCTGACTCTCGTGGCGGACATCGGATATCTGGCTTGGGATCTTGCGGAGAAGTACGGGAAGAAGCCGTGCCTGCGGGACGACCACGTCGAACTCACGTATGAAGAGTTCGCAGAGCGTACGGAAGCTGTTGCCGCGCAATTGGCCGGACTCGGAATCGGACTCGGTGACGTGGTGGCGATCATGCTGCCCAATCGCGCCGAGTTGCTGATCGCGATCATGGCTGCCTGGCGCATCGGTGCTGCAGCTACGCCCATCAATCCGATGTTCACCGCGAACGAAGCGGATTACCAGATCGCGGACTCCGGGGCCGAGTTGGTCATCACCGCTACTGCCGATGCGCCCTCGGGTGGCCGTGCGGTGTTGGTCGTCGACGATCTGGCGACAGTGCCGCCGACCGATCCCCGACCCGGAATCGATGTTGCAGCAGACGATCTGGCGTTGCTCATCTACACCAGCGGCTCCACTGGACGGCCCAAGGGAGTGATGCTCACGCATTCCAACCTGCAGTTCATGGCTTCGTCGATGGGCAAGAACATCGGTGTTACCGGCGCGGATCACTGCCTGCTGATTCTGCCGTTGTTCCATGTCAACGCGATCTGCGTCAGCGTCCTGACGCCCTTGCTTGTCGGCGGACAGGTGAGTGTCACCGGGAAGTTCTCGGTTTCGAGATTCTTCGACGACGTTGCGCGGCTTCGCCCCACGTATTTCTCGGCGGTGCCGGCAATCTACGCGATGCTGACCTCGCAGCCGGAAGACGCCTCGATCAATACGTCATCTTTGAGATTTGCCGTGTGCGGTGCGGCGCCGATCAGCAAGGAACTCCTCGAACGCGCGGAGCAGCGTTTCGGTTTCGTGATCGTGGAGGGTTACGGACTCACCGAGGGGACCTGTGCGTCGGCCTGTAATCCTGTGGAGGGCCTGCGCAAGCTCGGTACGGTCGGCCCGGCGTTGCCCGGCCAGCAGATTGCCATTCTTGCCGAGGACGGAACCTTTGCTCCCGTCGGAACTGCCGGAGAGGTGGTCATCAAGGGCGGCAACGTGATGCGTGGCTATCTGGGCAAGCCGGAGGAGACCGCGAAGACCGTCAAGGATGGTTGGTTGCATACCGGCGACGTCGGGGTCCTCGACGAAGACGGCTACCTGACCCTGGTCGATCGCATCAAGGACATGATCATCCGTGGGGGCGAGAACATCTACCCCAAGGAGATCGAAAATTCGCTCGCCACACATCCTTCCGTGCTCGAGGCCGCCGTCATCGGCGCTCCGCACCAGGTCTACGGAGAGGTGCCAGTTGCCTATGTCGTTGCCTACCCCGACGCGCCCGTCACCGAAGGCGAACTGCTCGAACATGTCACGGCCTTGCTCACCCGAGTAAAGGTGCCAGTGGCGATCTACGTCGTCGATACGCTTCCCCGAAACCCGGTGGGCAAGATCGACAAACCCGGAATGAGACGAGCTTTGAGCGCAACTCCCGCTCACTAGTCCCTTCCCCGTAATACCAGCACAACTCGACGACGTGCGTCGAGTCGATCCGTCATGCCCACATTCCGTATTTCAGGAGCACATCATGGGATTCAAAGAAGGAAACTTCCCTCCCGTCGATCCGGCAACCTTCATGGACAAGCCGTTTCTCGAGCGTCTGCGTGACATGTCCACGCACTGGGTGGATTACGGCTTCGGTACACCGAAGATGGTCCACACCGTCTACATCATGAAACTGTTGTTCCTCTACCTGGCAGCTGGAACAGCCGTTGCCACTTTGACTTCCGGCCTCTCGTGGTTCGACATCGGATCATGGTGGAACCAGCCGATCGTCTACCAGAAACTCATCATCTGGACCATGATGCTCGAAATCCTGGGCCTGGCAGGGTCTTGGGGTCCATTGGCCGGCCACTTCAAACCGATGACCGGTGGAGTTCTCTACTGGATCCGCCCCGGCACGATTCGCCTTCCACCGTGGCCGGGCAAGGTGCCGCTCACCTCGGGTGACACCCGCACGGTGTTCGACGTCGTCATCTACGTCGCCGTAGTCGCCAATCTTCTTGTTGCCGTAGTTCTTCCCGGCGTTCACACCGCAGGAATCGATTCGGCAATCGCCGACAATGCCGGACTGGTACGCCCGACGGTCTTGTACTCCTTCCTCGTGCTCATGGTGATTCTCGGGTTGCGGGACAAGGTGCCCTTCATCGCTGCCCGTAGTGAGCAGTACCTGCCGGCGATCTTCTTCTTCACGTTCCTGCCCTTCGTCGACATGATTCTGGCGCTCAAACTGCTGATCGTCATGGTGTGGATCGGTGCCGGTGTCTCGAAGTTCGGCCGTCACTTCTCGCTGGTGGTCCCCCCGATGCTCAGCAATACGCCGTGGATCCCGTCGAAGAAGATCAAGCGTGCGCACTACCGGAATTTCCCGGAGGATCTGCGGCCCTCGCACCTCGGCGGCGGGGTCGCACACGTGGCCGGAACGATGGTCGAGATCGTCACCCCGCTGATACTGCTGTTCTCGACGAACAAGACACTCACCATCCTCGCTGTGATCCTCATGGTCGGATTCCATCTCTTCATCGCGTCGACCTTCCCGCTGGCCGTTCCGCTGGAATGGAATCTTCTGTTCGCTTACGCCTCGGTCTTCCTGTTCCTGGGCTTTCCGGCGTGGGACGGCTACGGCCTCGGCGCCATGTCTTCACCCTGGATCACAGCGGGAATTATTGCAGCCCTTGCCTTCTTCCCCATTCTCGGAAACCTTCGACCCGATCTGGTGTCGTTCCTGCCGTCGATGCGTCAGTACGCCGGCAACTGGGCATCTGCGACGTGGGCATTCGCGCCGGGCGCCGAAGCGAAGATCGACCAGTACATCAAGCGTCCGTCGCCGGATACGCGTAATCAGTTGATGACGATGTACCCCGAAGATGTGTCCGATGTCGTTCTGCATCAGCTGTTGGGTTGGCGTTCCATGCACAGCCAGGGGCGTGCACTGTTCTCACTGATGATCAGGCACCTCGGCGACGACATCAACACGTACTCGCTGCGGGAAGCCGAGTTCATGTGCAACTCCATCGTCGCCTTCAACTTCGGTGACGGGCACCTGCACGACGCGAAGTTGATTGCCGCCATTCAGCGTCGCTGCAATTTCGCGCCCGGCGAGTTCCTGGTGACCTGGATCGAATCGCAGCCCATCCACAAGGGAACGCAGGAGTACCAGGTGATCGACGCCGCTCTCGGCGTCATCGAACGGGGTACTTTCAAGGTCGCCGACGCAGTTGCCGAACAGCCGTGGTTACCGAACGGGCCCATTCCGTTCGACGTTCAGTGGACACTGGACGTACGGGCCGACCGCGCGGCAACAGATCCGCAGGTGGTCTCCGAACCGAAGATGCGTACGAGGGTCAGCGGTAGCGAGCAAGAGGTGAGTAAGTGACAAAGGCCGTAGTCGTCGGCAGCGGGCCCAATGGGCTCGCTGCCGCGGTACACCTCGCACGTAGCGGTGTGGACGTGCGGGTGCTCGAGGCTGCCGACCAGATCGGCGGAGGCACCCGCTCCGGTCCGATCGACGTACCGGGGTTGATTCACGATCACTGCTCGGCGTTTCACCCAATGGGTATCGGCTCGCCGTACCTGTCAAAGTTGGACCTCGAGCGATACGGGCTGATCTGGAGATGGGCAGAGGTGGACTGCGCGCATCCGCTCGACAACGGGGACGCCGGTGTTCTGTACCGCTCGCTGGAGCAGACGGCGGCGGGACTCGGCGCGGACGGACCTCGATGGCAACGCATGTTCGGTGACTTGTCGACGGGATTCGATGCATTGGCGTCCGACCTGATGCGCCCGATCGTCAATGTTCCGCGCCATCCGCTTCGGCTCGCAGCTTTCGGTCCGCGAGCGCTGCTTCCGGCAACCGTGACCGCGAAGTTGTGGAAGACCGACAAAGGGAAGGCGCTGTTCGGCGGGGTTGCCGCGCACGCCTTCTATCCACTCAACCGTCCGGCCACCTCGGCGGTGGGATTGATGATCACTGCTGCTGGTCACCGCTACGGTTGGCCGGTTGCCGAGGGAGGTTCGCGTTCGATCACCGACGCCATGGCCGCGATGCTCCTCGATCACGGCGGCAAGATCGACACCGGCATTCGGGTTCGCACGGCCTCCGAGATTCCGGACGCCGATGTTGTTCTGCTGGATGTCAATCCGGGGGGTGCGCTCGAAATCCTGGGCGATCGACTCCCGGGCCGAGTGGCGAGAGCCTATCGAAAGTTCAAGCAGGCTCCCGGAGCGTTCAAGGTCGATTTTGCGATCGAAGGTCATGTGCCGTGGACCAATCCGGATTGCGCTCGGGCCGGAACTGTCCATCTGGCAGGTGGTTTCGACGAAATCGTGGCCGCTGAGCGTGAGACGAATTCAGGCCGCATGCCGGACCGGCCGTTCGTGCTCCTCGGTCAGCAATACCTGGCTGATTCCACCCGATCCGCCGGGAACGTTCATCCGCTGTACGCCTATGCGCACGTGCCACACGGATATGCCGGCGACGCTACAGAGGCGATCATTCGTCAGATCGAGAGGTTTGCGCCAGGATTCCGGGATCAGATCGTCGCGACATCGAGCAGTGGTACAGCTGACCTGGCACAAGACAATCCGAATCAGGTAGGCGGCGACATCATCGGAGGTGCCAACACCGAACTGCAGGTTGTCTTGCGTCCGCGCGTCGCAGTCGATCCGTACAGCACGGGGATCGCGGGCACTTACCTGTGCTCGGCCTCGACCCCGCCGGGTGCCGGAGCACATGGAATGTGCGGGTACAACGCGGCCGAATCGGCTCTGAAGTACCTGCGACGAAAGGGTGCGGAAGTTCTGTGAGTAGTCCATCGCACAAGGAGCGAGGCGCCGGCGCGATGCGGCGCCTCGCCCGAGTGCCTGCAGCCGCGGAGCCGGAAGTGCTTGCGGTGGTTGCCGAGTTGGCCCGACGACTCGACGAGCGCAGTGCCGACATCGCGCGTGAGATGGCCTTCATGATGGCTCACGAAATCGACCAATTGGATGCAGACGCCAAATTGCTCGAAATGCTCGAGGCCAGCGTGCAGGGAAACATCACGACGATCATCCACGTATTGGCCAACGACATTCCGATCGATCATCTCCAACCGACCACTGCCGCAGTGGAATACGCTCTGCGTCTGGCGCAGCGGGACGTTCCGTCCAACTCTCTCGTTCGGGCCTACCACATGGGCCAAGGCGATCTGATGCGGATCTGTCACGACGAGATCAGCACACTGGATATTCCGGCGCGACTCACTTTGGCTGTCCTGAAACACACTTCGGATGTGGTCTACAGCTACATCGACTGGATCACGCTCTACGTCTTCGACGCGTACGAGCGGGAACGCAGTCGATGGATGGCAGCGCAGGGAAACCTCCATTCGGCCGCGATCCACGCCCTCCTGTCCGGCACCAACGCAGATACCGCTGCATTCGAAGCTGAGACCGGATACCGCCTCGGTCAGAACCACGTCGCCCTGGTGGTTTGGTCGACGTGGGATGCGGACGTCATGGGCATCAACACGCTCGATCGACTCGTACGTGATCTCGGCGCAGCGGCGGGAGCGGACAAGCCGCCGATCATCACCGCCATCGATCGACGCACGGTGTGGGCGTGGCTGCCGTTCGGTCGCCGGGTGCCTGCGCCGGATCCGGAGGTTCTCGCGGCGGCAGTGCCGTTGGACGGCGGAGCGCGGGTGGCAATCGGACTGCCAGGGTCAGGGGTCGAAGGTTTCAAGCGATCTCACGAACAGGCAACCGCCGCCTATTCGGTTGCTGCCGTGCCGGATACGCCGCAACGGCCGGTGGTGAGCTTCGGGGACCGCGGCGTCGCTGTTGTTTCACTTCTGTCCGAGAACATCGATTCTACGAAGTCATGGGTCTGGGAGGTGCTAGGCCCGTTGGCGGACGATACGCCTTCTGCTGCATCCTTGCGGACGACGTTGAGTGTGTACTTCGCCCACGGAGAAAGCCATCTGCACACTGCCAATCACATGAATCTGCACCGGAATACCGTGAAGTATCGCATCAACAAGGCGCTCGGGGATCCAGTCGCTGCCGGCCGAGACAAGTTGGATCTCGCTCTGGCTCTGCAGGTTTGTGAGTTGTTGGGTAGATCGGTTCTGCGCCCCGCTAAAACCTCGTGAGTCATGGACGCGACACGGCCTGTGGGCTCCGTATCGGGGTTTGATGTCCGATGCGGAGCCTGGCCGTGTTCTGTTGTGCCTGAGGTTCTTCTCAGGTTTTGAAGGTGGTGTTCGCGGGCCGTGGGTGCTGGCCGGGGTCGATCGAGGGTGGTGGGATGAACCAGGGTTTGTTGTCGACGCCGATGCGGATTTCCCATTTCCCGACGAATCCAGTTTTTCGGTGCATCAATCGATGATGTGAACGGCACAGTAGGACAAGGTTGTTCATCACCGTCGGGCCGCCGTTGGCCCAGTGCCGGATGTGGTGCGCGTCGGTCCAGGCCGGTACACATGTGCAGCCGGGGAACGCGCAGCCTTTGTCTCGGGCGATCAACGCCACTCGCTGTTCGGCGGACACTAATCGCTTTCCGGGTTTCGCATCGAGCGGCGCCCCGTGGTCGTCGAGCAGTACGGTGGACAGGAAACAGTCGCAGCCGAGGAGTCTGGTCTGCGACACGGACAGTGGTCCGAGCCACGGCATGTGCCCGACATCGAGATCCGACACAGCCACAGCAACACCATCGGGCAAGGGTGCGGCGGCGCAGTCCCGATGCTCCGCGAGATCGCGGGCGTTGATGTGCACGTTCACGTGCGGACGCTGGCCACCATCGACACCGGTTTTGGCGCAGTCCAAATACCGGCGGATCAGTTCGGTGAACCCGTCCGCGGTCCGCTTCGCTGCCGACCGGGTATCGGGGGTTCCATCGGGTGCCGGGGTGGGCATCGTCAGATTCGACAACGCCGACAGCAGCATTTCCCCGGTGAGGGCATCGAAATCGCCGCGCACCACCACCCGGCCGTTCAATGTCGACGCGATGCGGAGCTCGTTGCGGTCGATATCTTCGGCGGGTGGAATCTCATCGGATTCGAAAATGCGCTCCAAGGTCGCGATGACGTTCCGTACTTTCGTGGTCGTGGCCTCGACTCCGGACGCGGCAGCCAACAACAAATCGATACAGCGAGGGAGCGCCTCCTCCGGCATCCCCTTCGGTGGTGACTCGCAGAACGCCACGATCAACACCGCATGATCGAAGGAGCAGTCCCCGACATCGAACCGGGCAGCCACCGCGGGAAACGGCCGTAGCGCTGCACCCAGGGCGGCGATCTTCTTCCCGTCCCGAACCTGCAGCATCGTGTTTGCCGCCAACCACGAACCGACCCCGCGGCTGGCGATCACCTGATCATCGGGACGCATCGACAACTCGTCGACCACTGCCACACGAACAGCCTCGAGACGAAGAATCTCCGCACTCGCCTCGATAGCAGCGGTACGTAACTCCGCAGCAGTCAACCGCCACAGTCGTCCGCGCAACCCCACCGCAGAACCCGAGACCACATCCGACAACAGAACACTCATTGAATCCCCCGATCCCTCCCCAAACAATACTCGAACATGCGTTCGAGTCAAGAGCTGATTTACTAAAGAATCGGCCTGACTCTGCGATGTCAGCGGGTTGTCATACTGTGGTCGAGTGACTTCGCCGTGGACAGCTGGGCAGGTGGCGTCGGTAGCTCCCGACGCCGCATCGCTGGCCGCTGCGCGTAAGTTGGCTGGTTCGTGGAGCCATGCCGGCAGTAGCGGTCTCGCGCTCTGGGGGCTGTGTCAGGGCAGCGGCTCGAAGCCGTATCAAGCAGTGGTCGACCTGCGGGGCCCTGCATACAAGTGCTCGTGCCCCAGTCGAAAGTTTCCGTGCAAACATGCTCTGGGGCTGCTGGTGGAATGGTCGGAAGGGCGTGTGCCGACGGCGGACGAGCCCGCCGACTTCGCGGCAGAGTGGTTGTCGCGCCGCGAGGAGAAGACCGAGAACACCGGCGAAAGCGGCGACGAGGCGCCCAAGAAGTCTCCCGACCCGGCGACAGCGCAGAAGCGCGCCGACCGCGTTGCGAGCGGGCTCGTCGAATTGGACCTGTGGATCACCGATCAGATCCGGGGCGGTCTGGCGGCGATGGACACGTCCTGGGCGGGCTTCGACGCGGTAGCCGCTCGAATGGTGGATGCTCAGGCGCCCGGTATTGCAGGCACGCTTCGAGCATTGGCGGGAATCGTTGCGTCTACGGAGAACTGGCCCGAGAAGGTCCTCGACGAGTTGGCTCGGTTGCACCTGCTGGTCGCTGCGCATCAGAAGCTGTCCGAGTTGCCGGAAGATCTTGCCTATTCGGTGAAAGCGCACGTCGGCTATCCCGTCTCAACCGAGAGTGTGATGGAATCGATTCCGGTGAAAGAGAACTGGATGATTCTCGGTTCCGGGATCACCGAGGAGAAGCGACTGTTCACCCGAACCGTGTGGATGCTCGGCAGGAATTCGAAACGGTGGGCCATGCTGCTCGACTTCTCCCACGGGTCACCCAACTTTGCCACCGAAACGCCGCCAGTCGGGTTTCTGCTCAATGCCGATGTTCATTTCTATCCCGGTGCCGCGGCATTGCGGGCGCGGATGGGGGCAACGCACGGTGAACCGGAGCCCTTCACAACCATGCCGTTCGGAAGCATCGACGCTGCGTTGCAGCAGTTTACCGATGCCCTCGCCGCAGATCCCTGGTTGCGCTCATGGCCGGCAGTGATCAGTTCGGTGGTCCCGTCGTTCGTCGACGGTTCCTGGTTTCTCGTCGACGAATCTGGCACAGCGCTTCGGGCAGAAGGTGATTCGGATCTTCTGTGGAAGTTGCTCGGTATTTCCGGCGGGTACCCGGTCACGGTCTGCGGAACGTGGAATGCGCTGGCTCTTACTCCGATCTCGGTTTTCACGGGAGGGCAGGTGATCGTGCTGTGAGCACATTGATCTCGGTTGCTCTTCTCGGGACTGCCAGAACCTCGACAACATTCGAGGAGCTGCCGGCCGAAGTGCGAGGCCATGCCCGCGAACTCGACGGCGATCCTGCCGAGATGCTTCTCGCAGCAGCAGCGTTGGAGAGGGCGTACCGCCGTGGCGGTGCGGGCTCCACCACGGCGGCGGTGCCGACACCTGCTCCAGACGATGTGCGATTCACGCTGCCGGAATCCTCATCGGCGCACCTGCTGTCGATGCTCGCGGCCAAAGCGACCTTGCTCGACGAGTGGTTCGCAGTCGCGTTGGAGCGCAACTACCGTGCGCCTGATCATCTGGTCGCCGAGTTGCTTTCCTTTGCACGTGCGAGCGAAGCTCACCGGGAGAGCATCCTGCAGATCGTCGGCGAGCGTGGCCGATGGCTAGCCGCGCAAAACCCCGAGTGGAGCAAGCTCGTCCGAACCAGGGATGCAAATCCGGATGTCTGGCGTCACGGAAGTTCGTCCCAGCGCACGCAGTGGCTGATAGACACTCGCCGAACAGATCCCGCGCTGGCACTGGCCGAACTCAGAAAATCGTGGGGCACCGAGCGGGGCGAACAGAAGACTGCATTTGTCTCGACTCTGGCAATCGGATCGAGCGCCGACGATCAACCATTGTTGGAGGAAGCCCTCGACGACCGTCGCAAGGACGTGCGACGCGCAGCAGCGGAGGTGCTCGGACGTATTCCCGAATCGGAGTTCGGGGAGCGAATGGCTGCGCGGGTTCAGAAATGGGCGCGGGTGGAGCGGAAACTGCTTCGATCCACGTTGGTCATCCTGCCGCCTGAGGAAGTCGATGCGGCGTCAAGGCGAGACGGCATCGAAGATCGGCCGAATCCACACACCGACTATCGTGCCGAGTACGTGCGTCAGGCGATCAGTTCTGCACCGTTGTCTTTGTGGAACAACATGATCGGTGAACCCGGCAAGGTCATGGGGATGAGCGTTGACGAAGGCTGGGAGCCGATCCTTCACGACGCTTGGTCCACCGCTGCAGTCGCGCAGAACAATGCGGAATGGGCGCTGGAACTCTTTCGCACGCGCGGCACGGCCACCGATCGACGCCTACTCCCGTTGGTGTCGGCCAAGGCGTTGGCTGACCTGTTGAGGTCTGGAAACGGCGACGCCAACGTTCTGCACCCGGGCAGGGCAGCGATCTACGACGCTCTGCGAGGTCCATGGCCAGATGACATCACCCGGGCAGTCGTGGCCCAGTGGGAACGAGTTGCGGCCAGACGTGCCGATGGGGGCGCCAAGGCCGGCGAATTCTCGCGCTACAAATACAGCGCATCGCTACGCCTAGCCGAGAGTCGATTTCCCTACAGCGCAGTAACTTTGCTCGATCGGGCTGCGGAACGTGCACGTGACCCGGACTGGCGGCAGACCTTCGCCAGAACTGCCAGCGCCATCACCCACCGCAAGACCCTGCTCGAGGAGCTCACATGACTGACAGCGCAACCGTGCCCACCACAGAACCGGCAAAGCTGATGCGGCCCCACGCAGAGCAGGAGTACGCACTCGAACTCGAAGCACTGGCCGCGCAGGACACCCGCCCGCGTCCACCGTCGTGGAACTTGTCGCCCTGGGCCGTGGTGACGTATCTGTTGGGTGGCACTCTCGACGACGGAACGGTCATTTCACCGAAGTACGTCGGTCCACGGCGGTTGATGGAAGTGGCCGTCGCAACTCTTGCCACCGACCGGGCGCTACTGCTGTTGGGCGTGCCGGGTACAGCCAAGACCTGGGTCTCCGAACACCTTTCGGCTGCAATCTCGGGTGCGTCGACGCTCCTGGTTCAAGGCACGTCGGGTACGCCCGAGGAAGCTATCCGCTACGGCTGGAACTACGCACGCCTTCTCTCGGAGGGGCCGACCGCCGGTGCGCTGGTGCCGTCACCTGTGATGACCGCGATGGAAACCGGGAAGATCGCCCGCGTCGAAGAGTTGACGCGTATTCCGGCCGACGTGCAGGACGCCCTCATCACCATTCTCTCCGAGAAGACGTTGCCGGTGCCGGAACTGGGCATCGAGGTGCAGGCAGCCAAGGGCTTCAATCTGATCGCTACCGCCAACGATCGCGATCGCGGTGTCAACGATCTGTCGTCCGCACTGCGTCGACGGTTCAACACAGTTGTTCTCCCGTTGCCGGCCAGCGAGGAGGACGAGGTGGCTATCGTGGCACGCCGAGTCGAACAGTTGGGCGCAGCACTGGAATTGCCGACAACCCCCGCAGCAGCCGAGGAAATTCGCCGGGTCGTCACCGTGTTCCGGGAACTGCGATCAGGCACGACCACCGACGGCCGCACCAAGTTGAAGTCCCCGTCCGGAACTCTGTCGACGGCGGAGGCGATCTCGGTGGTCACCAACGGTTTGGCGTTGTCTGCGCATTTCGGGGACGGCGTACTGCGGGCATCCGACGTCGCTGCCGGAATCCTGGGTTCGGTGATCAAGGATCCGGTCGCAGACAAGGTTGTGTGGAACGAGTACCTCGAGGCAGTAGTGCGTGAACGCGGCGAGTGGTCCGACTTCTACCGGGCGTGCCGCGAGGTCACCGGGTGACCATCGTGATTCCGGACCTGCGTGTCCGGGTCTTCGGTATCCGTCACCACGGCCCGGGATCTGCTCGTTCGGTTCGGCAGGGCCTGGACGAGTTTTCCCCCGACGTGGTCCTGATCGAAGGTCCTTCGGATGCAGACCCGTTGGTGATGCTGGCGGCATCGGAGTCGATGGAACCGCCGATTGCGTTGCTCGCGTACGCCACTGGCGAACCGTCGAAGGCGGCATTCTGGCCGTTTGCGGTGTTCTCACCCGAATGGCAAGCGCTGCAGTGGGCTGCGAAGAACGGTGTGCAGGCAAGGTTCTGCGATCTGCCTGCGTTCAACGTGTTGGCGGATCAGGGGATTCGTACTGTCCGCGAGGGCGATCCTCTGTCTGAACTGGCCGCGGCCGCGGGTTTCGACGACACCGAACGCTGGTGGGATTCGGTGATCGAATCAAGTTCGGGCGCAGATTCTTTCGATGCGATCACCGAGGCGATGGAGGCGCTGCGTGAGACGGTGCCGATCGACGAGGAGACAGCGCATCGCGAAGCATATATGCGGCAGGTGCTGCGAAAGACGTTGAAGGATGGCGCCGAGCGGGTAGCGGTCGTCTGCGGTGCCTGGCACGCGCCGGCGTTGGTCGGAGCCCTGGGGCCTGCGGCACCCGACGCCCGCATTCTCAAGGGGATGTCCAAGGTCAAGACCTCGCTGACCTGGGTTCCCTGGACACATTCACGCCTGGCGTCGGCATCGGGTTACGGAGCCGGAATTACCTCGCCGGGCTGGTATCACCATCTGTTCACCGCGAACGACAAGACGATCACGCGGTGGCTCACCAAAGTTGCGAGGGTGCTCAGGGACGAGGACCTTCCGATCTCGAGTGCTCACGTCATCGAAGCTGTCCGATTGGCAGATACGTTGGCTGCACTGCGTTCTCGCCCGCTGGCCGGATTGTCGGAAGTTACCGAGGCTACGAGGTCGGTAATGTGCGACGGAAACGACGTTCTTCTGGATCTGATCACACGAAGACTCGTTGTGGGCGAAGCCCTGGGCACGGTGCCCGAAGAAACTCCGACGGTTCCGCTCGAAGCAGACCTGCGAGCACGTTCGAAGACTTTGCGGCTCAAACAACAAGCGGGAGCCAAGAATCTCGATCTGGACCTGCGACGCGATATCGACGTCGAGCGTTCCCAGTTCCTGCACCGACTGGGGATCCTCGAGATCGATTGGGGAACCCCGGCCGACAGTGAGGTCCGTTCCACCGGAACTTTCCGAGAGACTTGGGCGCTGCAATGGAAGCCCGAATTCTCGGTCTCGGTGATCGAGGCGTCGCTGTGGGGTACGACGGTGGCCGCAGCGGCGGCATCACGTGTCGTCTCGAAGATCAACGAGCCGGACATCACTCTCGCGTCACTGATCGGACTACTGGAGAGCTCACTGCTCGCAAACCTCCCGGCAGCTTTGTCTGCGGTTTTGGAGAGTGTGAAAACGGTTGCGGCACTAGACCATGACGTGTCACATCTGATGGCTGCGCTACCGGCGCTGACCCGAACGCTGCGATACGGCGATGTGCGCGGAACCGATGTGACGGCGTTGATCGACGTCGCCGACAGTTTGTTGATCCGGATCTGCACCGGCCTCGCAGTCGCCGTCACCGGACTGGACGATCCCAGCGCCGAGGAGTTTCGCGATCACCTCGACAAGGTTCACTCGGCAGTCATGGTCCGTGACGATCGCGATGCGAGCGCACGGTGGCTGCAGGCGATGGCCGGCGTGATCGACCGTGACGACGTCAACGGTTTACTCGTCGGACGGATGGTGCGGCTACTGCGCGACAGCGGTTCGATCACGGAAACCGCTGCAGCCCAGCGCTTGTCTCGGGCCCTGTCCGTGGGCAGCGCGCCGACCGCCAAAGCCGGGTGGGTCGACGGGTTTCTCGGCGGCGGAGGGCTTGTGCTAGTTCACGATCGAGCGTTGCTCACGCTGATCGACACGTGGGTCCGCCAACTTCGTGAGCAGGACTTCATCGACACGCTTCCGTTGCTTCGACGCACGTTCGGAGCCTTCGAGGCAGGGGAGCGTCGAGCGATCGGTCAGGCGGTCAGAGGTGGACGACGCGTCGAGACGACAGTGGAGACCGATACTCGACGCGGCCGAGCGGCAATGGCGGTTGTTGCCGAGATACTGGGAGCGCGCGTATGAGCGACGACGATCAGCGCCTTCGGCGCTGGAGATTGATGCTCGGGGAATCCGCCGAAGAATCGACGGGAGGGCTGGGCCAACCGGGCGAGCGTCGAATGGATGCAGCTCTCGCAGCGCTCTACGACTCGTCCGGCCCGACCAAGGGGCGCCGCCGCTCCGCCGGATTGGGGGCGTCGGCGCCGTCCGTCGCCAGATGGCTCGGCGATATCCGAACGTACTTTCCCAGCACGGTGGTGCAGGTGATGCAGAAGGACGCAATCGACCGACTGGGTTTGGCGCAGTTGCTGCTCGAACCGGAACTGCTCGATGCCGTCGAGCCCGATGTACATCTGGTCGGGACGCTGCTGAGCCTCAACCAGGTCATGCCGGAGGCCAGCAAGGCCACTGCGCGAATGGTCGTCGGGAAGGTGGTTCGGGAAGTCGAAGAGCGAATCGCGCAGAAAACGAAGGCCGCGGTGACCGGGGCACTCAATCGTTCGGCCAGAACGTCGAATCCGAAGTTGCGTGACATCGACTGGGACCGAACCATCCGAGCAAATCTGTCGCACTACCTGCCGGAGTATCGAACCGTCGTCCCCGAGCGGCTCGTCGGATACGGCCGCAAGTCGAAATCTGTGCAGCGCGACGTGGTCCTGGCGATCGACCAATCGGGTTCGATGGCCTCCAGCGTCGTCTACGCGTCCGTGTTCGGCGCGGTGTTGGCGTCGATGCAAGCGCTGAAGACTTCGCTCGTGGTTTTCGACACCGCCGTCGTCGATCTGACGGACAAACTGTCCGACCCCGTCGACGTCCTGTTCGGGACCCAACTTGGTGGGGGCACGGACATCAACCGCGCAATCGCGTACAGCCAGTCGCTGATCTCGCGTCCTGCCGAGTCGATGTTTGTTCTGATCTCGGACCTCTACGAGGGCGGTATTCGGAACGAGATGCTGCGGCGCATGGCGGCCATGAAGAATGCCGGCGTTCAGGTTGTGGTTCTGCTGGCGCTCTCGGACGACGGCGCTCCATCGTTCGATCACGACAATGCAGCGGCGCTGGGTGCCCTCGGGATTCCCGCGTTTGCGTGCACGCCGGACAAGTTTCCGGAACTGCTCGCGGTCGCTCTGGAACGCGGCGACGTGTCGGCCTGGGCGGATCAACTCGCACTCGAACAGTGCAGACTCGAACAGCGCTGACTCGAACGGCACTGACTCAAACAGCCTCGAACAGCCTCAAACAGCACTGACCGGTCTGCTTCGAAGACCTGAGCACCGGGTACACCCGCACGATGGGTGACGGACAGGTTGCTGGTTCGACTACGCAGGCGGGTTCGGGGCTGGTTCTCACGGTGTTGGCGAGCAGCCAGTTCCTGATGACCCTGGACAGCTCGGTCATGAATGTTTCGATGGCGACCGTCGCCGAGGACGTCGGCACGAGTATCACCGGCATTCAAACCGCGATCACGCTGTACACCCTGGTCATGGCGACTCTGATGATCACGGGTAGCAAAGTCGGTTCGATGATGGGCCGTCGCCGAGCCTTCGCACTCGGCTTGGTCATCTACGGCGCTGGGTCTCTGACGACTGCGCTCGCTCCGAATCTCGTGGTCCTGTTGATCGGGTGGTCGTTCCTCGAAGGCGTCGGCGCGGCGCTCATCATGCCCGCGATCGTTGCGCTCGTCGCCACCAACTTCGCGGCGGAGAAGCGTCCGGCGGCCTACGGCCTCGTCGCTGCAGCAGGCGCGATAGCCGTGGCAGTGGGGCCGCTGATCGGCGGCGCGGCGACGACATTTGCGTCGTGGCGTTACGTGTTCGTCGGCGAAGTCGTGATCGTTGTCCTGATCTTGCTGGTGCTCAGCAAGGTGGTCGACGTCCCACCGTCGAAGTCGCGCCTCGACTACTTCGGTTCGATCCTGTCCGTGGTGGGACTGGGAATGATCGTCTTCGGTGTTCTGCGTTCGAGCGAGTGGGGTTGGGTACAGGCCAAACCTGGCGGGCCGCAACTGGTGGGGTTGTCTCCGGTGGTGTGGCTGCTGATCGTCGGGCTCCTTGTCGTTTACGGATTCCTGCGATGGGAGGGTCGCCTGGCCGCTGCGGGGAAGGAGCCTCTGCTCGATCCGGCGATGCTGCGAAACCGCGAACTCAGTGGCGGGCTGTCGATGTTCTTCGCGCAGTTTCTGGTGCAGGCGGGCGTGTTCTTCGCGGTTCCTTTGTTCTTGTCCGTAGTTCTGGAGCTCAGCGCTCTCGAGACCGGAATTCGCATCCTGCCGTTGTCGGCGGCGCTCGTCGTGGCGGCGATCGGTATTCCGAAGCTACGGCCTACCGCGAACCCGCGACGCGTGGTCCGAGTCGGATTGTTGGTCATGGTCGTCGGCATTCTGATGCTCGTGGCAGGCATGGACCCGGGCGCCAATGCGGCGATCGTGATGATTCCCATGCTGTTCATGGGTTTCGGCTTGGGGTGCCTGTCTTCGCAGCTCGGAGCCGTCACGGTGTCCTCGGTCCCGGACGAGCGCAGTACCGAGGTCGGCGGGTTGCAGAACACCGCCACCAACCTCGGCGCATCCTTGGGGACTGCCCTGATCGGATCGGTTCTCATTGCCACTCTCACGACGTCGGCGATCGCCGGAATCGAAGACAATCCGGCGGTTCCGACATCGGTGCAGCAGCAAGCGAGCACCGACATGGCCTCGGGGGTGCCGTTCCTGTCGACGACGCAACTCCGATCCGCTCTCAATGACGCCGGCGTCGCCGAGTCCACGGCGGATGCGATCGTGGACGTGAACGAAGAAGCCAGGCTGGACGCGTTGCGTGTCGCTTTTGCCGTGGCAGCGCTGCTCGCAATCGCCGCGTTGTTCCCGACCGCTCGAATCCCCCGCGTCGCGGTCGGCGACAAACGTGGTTCGAGCTAAGAATCAGCAATCGCGGATCGACCTGGACGATCGACGGAACGACCTCTGGATATAGTGATCTGCGCACAATCGATTCGTCAGATGGCTACCGTTGTGAAGGAAACAAGCAGCGAGTCTGAAACACTGACGTTTCACCGGATAAGGGTTCGGTGGGGAGCCAGGGGAGGTTCGGATGGCCAGGCGAGCGGATTCGACGCCCGCTGATGGCGCCTGCGCTGGTGTCGGGATGCCTCACTGATGAACCGTCTGAGTCGATTGAGTCGATTGAGTCGGCAAGATCCTGCTTCGGAGACCGACTGCAACAGCCTGTTTCGCCGTCAGATCGACGAGGCTGCGGCCGTCGCGCCGTTCGCCAATCTTGCGTACATGGCGAGTTTGGTCGTGATTCTGACCTACACCGTCCCGCCTGGACGTCAGACGCTCAGGTGGTTGGGCGGCGCCCTCATCTTTCTTGTCCTCGCGAATTCGATTCGAGTATGGATACCGCTTCGCTGGCGACCGTCGAAGCACACACCGCGCTACGACTACGTGGGTCTGCTCGTCGAAGTGATCGTTGTCGCGACCCTAGACGTCGCACTTTTTGCCCTGCTCTTTCACGACATGGACGTCTCCCGCGACTTGGTTCTGATCGCGACGATGGCAGGAATCATGGGCGCCGGGACCGTGACGTTCTCCAGTCTGAGATCGGTGAGCCTGACCTGGATCTACATTCACGGCCTCGGCGTCTTCACTGTTCTCATTGTCCACGCCGAACCCCACTTTCGCGTACTTGCGATTCAGTTGTGCATCTACATGTTTGCGCTCACCGTAGGGGCGGTCTATCTGTCGGCCTCGTTCCAGAGACGTTGTCTCGCAGAGTTTCAGGCGGAATCCGAGCGTCAGACGGTGGCGTTGTTGCTCGACGGTTTCGAGGGCGGTTCCCGCGACTGGCTGTGGGAGTGCGACACCAACGGCCGGTTCTCACACACATCGGCACGTCTCGCCGAGGTCGCAGGTATGACGGTGGACGAGTTGCAGCAACTCACCTTCGGGCAACTCCTCACCAGACTCCAGATCGCGTCGAGTCCGGAGGGGCGTGCGGCCGCGGCCCAGATGATCGACAAACTCGAATCGAGTGCCCCCTTCCGGGACACCGTCGTGCCGGTGCATGTCGACGGTAGGCGGCGCTGGTGGTCTCTTTCCGGTAATCCGCGGGTCCTCGAATCCGGCGTGATTCTGGGTTGGCGCGGTGTCGGTTCCGACATCACGGAGAGGTATGTCCACGAGCAGGAGATCCTTCGGCTTGCGGCCACCGACTCGTTGACCGGGTTGCCGAACCGTCGTGCGTTCGGTGTGGCGCTCGAGCAAGCGATCAATTCTCGGGCGCCGGAGAAGCAGGTTCTCGTCGGGATTCTCGACCTCGACAATTTCAAATCGGTCAACGACACCCTTGGACATCCGATCGGGGACCAATTACTTCTCGAAGTCACGAAACGCCTGCGCAAGGTCGTAGGTTCGGACATGTGCTCGCGGATGGGCGGCGACGAATTCGGGCTGATCGTCTGCACGTCGTCGCGCGACGATCCCGGGGTGATCTTCGATCGGTACCTGGAAGTGCTGCACGAACCATTCTTCGTCGAAGGCAATCGAATAGAAGTGCGGGCCACGATCGGTTACTCCAGCGCGCCCGAGGATTCAACAGACGCCGACGGATTGGTGATGCTGGCGGATCTGGCTCTGTACGAAGCGAAGTCGACGGGGCGCAATCGAGTAGGCAAGTTCTCGCCGCTGCTGCGGGCGAGGGCATCGGCGCGGGCGACTGCGCTCCACGAGCTGGACAGAGGGATCGAGGAAGGGCAGTTCGATCTCCACTATCAGCCTCAAGTCGATACTCAGACCGGTGAAGTGGTGGCCTTCGAGGCTCTTCTACGGTGGAACCATCCCAGCCGCGGCCTCATCGGGCCCAGCCAGTTCATCTCGGTGGCGGAGGAAACCGGAATGATCATTCCCCTCGGTGCGCAGGCAATGGCGATGGCGACCGCGGCTGCTGCGGGTTGGCCGACCGGAATCGGCGTCTCGGTCAACGTTTCACCAGTGCAGTTGGTGTCGCGAGAGTTCGGTGCGATGGTGAAGAAAGCTCTGACGGATTCGGGCTTGGCTCCGCATCTGCTGCAGCTCGAAATCACCGAGACAGGTGTTGTGGACGATCGCGCGATCCGGGATCTCTACAAGCTGCGTGAGCTCGGGGTTACCGTCGCACTCGACGATTTCGGGACCGGCTATTCTTCCTTCGCCACGCTCCAGAGACTTCCAATCGACGTTCTCAAGATCGATCGCATGCTGGTCACCGACTCGGACGATCCGAAGATGTCCGTGGTGAAGTCCATTGTCGAATTGGCCGCGGCCCTCGGTATGAAATCGTTGGCCGAGGGCGTCGAGACCATCGAGCAGTTCCGCCGCGTTCAGTGGGTCGGGTGTGACCTGGTCCAGGGCTATCACATCAGCAAGGCTCTGACCGCTGAGCGGGTCGATGTGTATCTTGCCGCCACGGACACGGAAACCGGGCGCAGCGTCCACCCACTTACGTGGCTGTGAATCAGATCTGAGCCGAGCGGATCGTATTACCGCCTGCCGCTTTCGCTTGATACATCATCGAATCCGCGACATTTGTCGCCGCCAGGATTGCGGAAGCACCGCCGCTCCACGCCTTCGATTCGGCGGTCATCATCACAGCTCCGACGCTCACCGTTGTGGGGATCGCGTCGGAACAATCCGACAGTGCCGCGTTTATCCCTTCGATCAACAGGATTGTCGATTCGGGATCACCGGCAATGACAGCCAGATATTCTTCTCCGCCCGTACGAGCGATGATTCCGTGTTCGCCGAGATGTGTGCTCAATCGGTTCGCGGTTCTTCTGATGACATGATCGCCTTCGGCATGACCGTGAAGATCATTCACCGTCTTGAATTTGTCGATATCGACGACGACGAAAGCGAGAGACGAAGAATCGTCTCGGGTGCTCTCGAAGAGATCGCCGACTGCCCCCTCCAGTCCCCGACGGTTGAACAGGCCAGTGAGGGGATCGCGGTCCGAATACTGGGCATCGCGGTAGAGAGTGCGCCAGGTCAGGTGCGCAAAAATGGGAACGAGTGTGACAGCTCCGAAAAGAACGGTGCCACGGGCCAGAAGCGTCGTGATATCGACGTCGCCTTCTAGATAGGCAAGAACAAAAACGGCAGTCGTGATGGTCGTCGACCAAACGACATGAGCGACAAGCCACCTTGCGCTGACAAAGAGCGTCGCAAAGGTTCCGGTGACCGCGAAGACGATGCAACCGAAGGTCCCGGACGAGCGATCCGGCACCAGAAGGACTGCGGCCGCGATCCCGAGATCTGCGAATATCCCGAATGCAAGCAACCCCCGGCGTCCGGGAAATGGTTGTGTGAACCAGCATGCGGCGATTCCCACACACGTGCAGATCATGAAAATCGAAAGAGCTTTGCCGGGAGTGGTCGGCGGCGTATCCGGGCCGATCAATTTGTAGAACGCGGAGAGTCCGAAGATGATCGTCATCATTCCGAGCAAGGTTCGGAAGATCGGAATGATTGCTCGGCCGGATCTCTGGTGCTTTATCCACTCGTAGTCGTGTGGTTCGTTGAACCATTCGTGAAGTGTTTGCCAAGAACTGTGCCCTTCGGAGGCGATGGCAGGGCTCGGCATGCTGTCCATTTTGCCTTGAATTCAGGTAAAGAGAAAATCTGTGTTCGACCGGTTCCACCGGTTCGATTTTTTTCGGGGCAGAGGTTCTCTTATCGAGTCGAGCGCTTACTCGATGCTTGTTTCAAGCCTTCTTCGAACTGCTGTGTGCGTTGTTCGAGGCGGTCGCAAACGATACGACTTTTCGCGTACGAGACCTTCTCACGCTGTAAGCGACGAGGATGACTCCCAGTGCGACCAGGCTTTGGACGAACTCCGCGCGCGTCGGTTCGTTGAGACCCATTCCCACCAGGATCACGAGAATCAGGCCGGTGACCACTATCGGTAGGCCGGGATACAACCAGACACGGAATTTCAGAATCTCGGGGCTTTCGCGTTCCCATCGGCGTCGGAGGCGTAGTTCGGATACACAGATCAGGATGTAAACGAACAAACAGATTGCGCCGGACGAATTCACGAGGAACAGGAAGATCGTGTCTGGCCAGATGTAACCGGCCGCGATACAGAAATACCCGGCCACGGTGCAGGCGAGTACGCCCTTCACGGGCACGCCGCGACTGTTGGTCCGTGTCATCCATGCCGGCGCGTCGTTGTAGACGGAGAGCGCGAAGAGCATCCGTGACGCCGTGTACAGGCCGGAGTTGAGGCAGGACAGCACAGCGACCAGAACCACGAGATTGAGAATGTCGGCGGCGCCGGGAATTCCGAGCAGGTCGAGTGCGGAGATGAACGGAGAATCGCCGACGACGAACGAATCCCACGGCAGCATCGTCACGAGGAGGAAAGTGGCGACAACGAAGAACGCGAGAATGCGGAAGACGACGGTGTTCGTGGCTCGTCTGATCGCTCCGGCCGGTTCGGCGGATTCCGCTGCGGCGATTGTGACCAGCTCGGCTCCGGTCATGGAGAAGATCACGGCGACAACGCCCACCAGCACGGGGGTGAAGCCGTTCGGCAGAAATCCTCCGTGGCCGGTCAGATTACTGAAATCGACTTCACTGCCGGGCCAGATGCCGAAGACGAACAGACTGCCGAGCACGATGAAGCCGATGATGACGGCGACCTTGATACCTGCAAACCAGTATTCGGCCTCACCGAAGTTGCTGACGGAGAGAAGGTTGACCCCGGTCATCACCAACAGGAGTGCTGCTGACATGAGCCAGAGCGGTACACCATGGATCCACCGGGAGAGCAGGGTAGCTCCGACGACGGATTCGATGCCGACGACGATCACCCAGAAATACCAGTAGAGCCAGCCCGTGGTGAAACCCGCCCAGTCGCCCAACGCCATTCGCGCGTACTCGGTGAATGATCCCGTACACGGCTTGGCGACGGCCATTTCACCGAGCATGCGCATCACCAGGAACACGATGATGCCGCAGATCGCGCAAGTGATGACTGCGCCGGGGCCGGCCTGGTTGATGATTCCGCTCAGCCCGACGAAGAAACCGGCGCCGATGACACCACCCATGGAAAGCATGGTCAGGTGGCGCTTCTTCAAGCCTGTCTTGAGCGTCGAATGAACGCTGGCGGCTTCGGCTGTTTCGGTGCTGCTGTCGGGCATCTGGGCTCAGCTCCTATTGCATGACGCGATCAGTTCTTTCGGAGAGACGCTAAGCTCGTCGTGTGATCCAGAACATGGACCTGATGTACAAATTGGAACTGAAGACTGTCAGTTCTGTCCACTGCCTTCGGAGGTTCCGGTAATGCCGATGACTGTCCGGCGCTTGGCGGCTACCAACTCTCTCGGTCTCTCGGTTGTTGCAGGTCATGGCCACGTCGATCTGCCGATCAGTTGGGCGCACGCAATCGAGTTGCAGGATCCGAGGCGATGGCTCGCCGGTGGAGAGCTTGTCATGACGACGGGGCTGCACCTTTCGCGATCGGCGACAAAGCAGTACGAGTACGTCGAGCGCATTGCGCGGACCGGCGCCGTGGCACTGGCATTCGACACCGGCACCGTGCACGAGAAGGTGCCGAACGCGATCATCAGGGCCGGCGACGAACTGGGTTTTGCCGTGCTTTCCGTCGCCAAGGAGACGCCGTTCATCGCCATCTCGCGGGCCGTGATCGACGAGCTGACCGCCGACCAGATACGAACGGTGCAGGCGGTGGTCGATGCCCAGGAGAAGTTGGCGCGTGCCCTGCTCGACGGAGTGCCGGCCCTGATCGCTGCACTGGGTCGAGCGGTTCACGCAGCAGTGTGCGTTCTCGATCGGGACGGAGCGGTGCTGGCTCTGACGGAAGGTGCGAGTTCATCTCTGCCCGAACGCATCAGGGAGCGATCAGGCAAGGAGCGCAGCCGGGTCGTGGTGGACGACGACGGCCATCTGGCCATTCACAAGCTTGCCGTGAGCGGCACGCTGGCGGTGGCGTCCGATGCCGCCTTGGATCAGTCCGAACGACTGCTGGTCGGCCACGCGGTGTCGCTGTTGACCATCGAGCTCGCCAAGCCGTTGCGGGTTGTCGATGCCGAACAACGGCTGAGGTTGGCGGTCGCGACGATGGTGCGCCAGGCTGGTGGCGAAGTAGACGAAAGTCTGTTGCGGTACTTCGGATTCGAATCCGGATCCCCGGTGGTTGCAACTGCCTTGACCGATGTCGGGCCTTTGCTGGCGGCAACCGATATCACTTCAGCGGCCCTCGAAGAAGTGGCGGTGCCGTACCTGTTGGCTCCACTGAATGACGGCACCGGCGTGTGGTTCGTCGTGAAAAGTGAAGTTGCGGAGAAGGTCACGCGCAGTGTGTATGCGAGAGTGCGGGAGAATTCACGCCGGAGTATCAACGGCGGAATCGGTAGCGTCCGGCCGATGAGCGGTGTAGCAGCGAGTCTGCGCGAGGCCGTCTCTGCTGCCAAAGTGGGGCAGGTCGATGGACACACGCTCGTTCCGTTCTCGGAACTCGGGACTTTCAGTCTCTTGTTGAGTGTGCAGTCGAACGATGTTCTGCAGTCGATCGCGGCCGGCGGCCTCGGTGTGCTGGAAGGCTACGATGCTGAGAACGGTTCCCGTCTGGTGGACTCGATCGAAGCGTTCCTGCACCACAATGGTCAATGGGATTCCGCTGCAACGCAGTTGGGTGTTCACCGGCACACGCTGCGTAACCGCATGGACAAGGCTGCCGAGTTGATCGGCCGAGATCTCGATTCCGCCCACACTCGGTCCGAGTTGTGGATCGCACTCAAAGCTCGTGAACTGCTGCAGGCGGAATCGAATTCAGATCACGCTCGGCCGCCCCTGAGATAGACGGTGGTGGTGTGAGTGAAGAACTCTCGCGCCGCGTCGCCTTGTTCCTTGGGCCCGTATCCACTCTTCTTCGCACCGCCGAAAGGTACGTGAGGATCAGCGCCTGCCGATTCCGAGTTGACGTGCAGGATCCCTACGTCCAGATCATCGATACCGGCAAGTGCGCTGGTCAGATCCTGAGTGAACAACGCTGCGGACAAACCGAATTCGCCCTCGTTCGCCAAGCGGAATGCGTCTGCAGTTGTTGCTGCCCGCTGCACCGCAAGCACCGGGCCGAAAAGTTCCTCGAACCATAGTTCGGTGCTCGCCGACAGTTCCAGCACCGTCGGCCGGACGTAGTGGCCCGATTCAGGCGCTTCGGCGCTGGCCACAACTCTGGCGCCGCCGCCGACGGCTCGATCGATTCCCTCGATGATCGTTTGCTGCGCGTATGCGCTGACCACGGGACCTGTAGTGACGTCGGGATCGAGTGGATCTCCGACTCTCAGTTCTTCGACCTCGACGGTCAGTCTCGCCAAGAATTCCTCGGCGATGGATTCATGGAGCACCAGACGCGAAGTGGCCGTGCATTTCTGGCCGGTTGACCGGAATGCTCCCAACATGACCTGCTCGACTGCAAGCTCGAGATCTGCGTCGGCAAGTACGATGGCTGCGTTCTTTCCACCCATTTCCGCCTGGGCCGGAACTCCGCGCGCTGCAGCAGATCCCGCGATTCTTCGACCGACGCCGGTGGAACCGGTAAAGGTGACGGCGTCGAGGTCCGGGTGGTCGACCAGCGCTTCACCTGCTGCGCTGTCGGCAAGGATCATGTTCAGGACGCCGTCGGGTAGGCCCGCTTCGGTCAATGCCTGCGCGAGACGGAAGGCCAGAAGGGGCACCGCGGCAGCCGGTTTCCAGACAACAGTGTTTCCGTACACCAAGGCGGGCGCAATCTTCCACGCCGGGATCGCGATCGGGAAGTTGAACGGCGTGACGACGCCTACCACGCCGAGAGGTTTGCGAGTGACAAGAATCTGCTCGCCGCTACGTGGGGAGGAATACACCGTCCCGGACTCGCGGTCTGCGGCGTTGCCGTAGTAACGCAGAATCTGCGCAGCCCGGCGCACTTCTCCGATACCCTCGGCCAGCGTTTTCCCCTCTTCGCGGGTGAGTTCTTCGCCCCAAGCATCGGCGTTGGTTTCGATGATTTCCGCTGCGCGAGTGAGGTATGCGCCGCGTTCGGACATCGGTAGGCGCGCCCAGTCGTTCGCGGCGATGCGGGCGACGCGAACACCGGTCGCCATTTCAGATGCGCCGGCGCGGCCTCCGGTGGCGACAACTTCGTCCGGGCGAGCCGGGTTGGTGTCCGTCAGTGTGCCTTCGCTACCCGTGACCCAAGCTCCGCCGATCAAGCTGTGAACAACGACGCTCATCGGACTGCTGTCACAGCGTCGCGAAGGATGCCCAGTCCTTCGGCCAGCAATTCGTCGGAGATGCTCAGCGGCGGGAGGAATCGAACGACGTTTCCGTAGGTGCCGGCAGCGAGGAGAAGTAGGCCGTGCGCGTGGGCGTAGCTGACGATCTGGGCGACGGCCTCGCGATTGGGAGCCTTGTCTTCGTCGTGGATCAGCTCGATTGCAATCATGGCGCCGCGTCCACGAATGTCGCCGATTATATTTGTGTCCGAAGCGATTTCGGACAGCCCTGTGGTCAGGATTTCGCCGATGTCCTTTGCTCGGTCGAGGAGGCCTTCCACCTCGATCGTCTCGAAAACTGCCAGGGCGGCCTCGCAGGCCACGGGATTGCCGCTGTACGTACCGCCGATACCACCGGGATGCGCGGCGTCCATGACGTCGGCACGGCCGGTCACGGCGGCGAGTGGCATTCCGCCGGCGAGACCTTTTGCAGTTGTGATGATGTCGGGGACGAAGTCCTCACTCTCGCTGGCGAACCAGGCTCCAGTTCGTGCGATACCGGTCTGGACCTCGTCCGCGACGACGAGAATGCCGCGCTCACGGCAGAATTCGGCGATGCGCTTCAGGAATCCCGGAGCGGGAACGATGAAACCTCCCTCACCCTGAATCGGTTCCACGACCACAGCGGCTACCGATGCGGCACCGATCTGAGTGTCGATCGCAAGACGGAATTGGGCGAATGCTTCGTCGGCAGCGTTTTCGGGGCCGCTCGGCCAACGGTAGGGGTAGGCCATCGGAACCCGGTAGACCTCTGGTGCGAACGGGCCGAATGTGGCCTTGTACGGCTGGTTCTTGGCCGTCATCGTCATGGTCATCAGCGTGCGACCGTGGAATGCGTGGTCGAAGACGACAACTGCCGGGCGACCGGTGGCGGCACGTGCGTATTTCACGGCGTTCTCGAGCGCCTCGCTGCCGGTGTTGAACAGCGCTGTTCGCTTCTCGTGATCTCCCGGGGTCAGGCGGTTGAGCGCTTCGCAGACCTCGACGTACCCCTCGTAGGGGTTTGCGAGGAAACACGTATGGGTGAACTGACCGAGCTGGCGTGTGGTGCGTTCGACCACGCGCGGCGCACTGTTTCCGACGGTGGTCACGGCGATGCCGCTGCCGAAGTCGATGAACGAGTTGCCGTCGACGTCGACGACAACTCCTCCGCCCGCTGCAGCTACGTAAATGCTGGATCCGCTGGTCAGTCCGGCCGGCAGTGCGGCGCTCCGGCGCTTCGCCAAAGTGCGCGAGTTGGGGCCAGGCACTTCGGTGACGAGGCGTCGTACCTGGGGAAGGGTCGGTCCACCGGTGCACGTTTCCGTGCCGTGCTCGAGAATGGTCATCGCAGTGCCTCCAGTTGTTTTCCGAACTGTAGGACGGCGATCAATAGACCGGACATGGCCGGATTGTCGAGTGGCTTCTATCTCATAGGACGCCGCGTCCAGCTAGTTACTTCGCGAAACTGGCGAGGAACCGCTGCAACAGTGGGTTGTAGATCTCGGGTGCTTCCCAGAACGCTGCGTGCCCGACACCGGGAATCACGTGGTAGGTGCCCTCCCAGAGATTCGCGAAGGTCAACGACGCGACATAGGACGTGTTCACGAACGGGTCCTCGGCGCCGTCGATCACCGCGAGAGGCACAGACGCCGTTGCGACCAGGGCCTTCTGATCCGATTCGCGGCCGGCGCCGAATGCGTCGAACATGATCTTGCGAGCTCGCCCGTCCGTGCGTATCGCGGCGTCGAGGGCAGACTGCTCGAAGGGAACGGCGGTCATCCGTGCGTAGAGTTCGGCTTCCTGCGCGGTAATGACCTCGGTGCCGCCGATGGACGATCCGTCGCCGGCATTGAATGCGTCGCCGAGCGTCTCGGGATTTGCCGGCGGCGTACCGGTGATGACGACTCCGGTGAGCCCGGGGAATTTCGCGATCAACTCGAGGGCGATGTGTCCGCCGAGCGACCACCCGACGACAACCGCTCGTTCGACGCCGAGTTCGGCTAGAACATCGACGATGGCGTCGGCGTAACCGTTCTGCGTGTACGCGGCTTCGGGTTCGCTCGCGTCCTCGGAGTCGCCGTGGCCGAGCAGGTCCAGAGTGATCATGCGGTAGTCGCCCGCCCAGCCGGCGTCGACCTGATGACGGAAGATGGAGCGGCTGGCCGAGTTTCCGTGGATGAAGACAACCGGGAAACCATCGGTGGCACTGTCGTCGACTGCCATGACGCCATGCCGGGTTTCGATCTTGGTGGTTGTCATCGGAATCCTCATCGTTCGAAGTGCACGGTCAGCGGGTATCCACGCTACCGGGCATATGCGGCATAGAGTTCACCCGTGGACTTCGCATTGCGCTCGTGCAGTTGGCACGGTCACGAGACCTACGCTCCGGACGAACCTGAGCTGCGGGATCGACTTCATGTGGAGACAGCGGTAGGACAGGCTTGGCGGTGTCTACGTTGCGGCAACTTCGTCCCGGGAGCACCGCGAGCGTCCGGGCCGGCGGACGCCGCTCCCGAGGTTCCGCGGGGACGGCTGCTTCGCGACCGGTTGATCATGCGACTTCTTGCCACCGAGAGAATGTTCCGCGCTCTGGGGTTGGTTCTTCTGGCGATCGGGGTGTTCAAACTCAGATCGTCGAAGGGGCGCGTCGAGGACGCCTTCGAGAACGAATTGCCGTTGATCAGACCATTGGCCCGCCAGCTGGGTTGGAACATCGACGATTCCAAACTGGTCCATCACATCGAGCAGGCGTTTTCGTTGTCGGCGACGACGCTCACCTGGATCGCGGTCGGTCTGTTGGTCTACGCCGGCCTGCAAGTGATCGAGGCCGTTGGGCTGTGGATGGTCAAACGCTGGGGCGAGTACTTCGCAGTGGTGGCGACCAGCGTGTTCCTGCCCCTCGAAATCTACGAATTGACCGAGAAGATCACGTGGTTGAGGGCCGGGCTGCTGCTGGTGAACGTCGCCGCCGTCGTGTGGCTGATCTGGAGCAAGCGGCTATTCGGTGTCCGCGGCGGCGGCGCGGCGTATCACGCCGAACATTCGGAGGAGAGCCTGATGACGGTGGAGCGGGCCGCGGTCACACAGGCTTCGTGAGACCGGCTTTCGACGCGGCAGCACCAGCCAGTGTTGCTGCCCCGATCGTGATCATGGCGGCGAGGAGGATGGCTGCGGGTTCACCGTCGCCCATCACCCCCAATTGAGTGCCCACCGTCACTGCGGCAACCGGTACTCCCAGTTGTGCGGCGGACAGCACGCCGAGAGGGAGCGGAAGACCGAGGACGCGTATCGCGGCGTGAACCACGAGAGTTGCTCCGCCCAAGACCAATCCGAGCCAGATGGCGGACGGATGGGTGACGAGGTCGCGCAGATTGATCGCCGCTCCCAACCAGACGAAGAAGAGGGGCGCGAAGAAGCCGTCGGTGATCGCGAAGAGTTGTTTGGCGAGACGGCGGGGTTCGCCGATCGCGGCCAGGACAAGTCCGAAGGCGAAGCCCGCGAGCATGATCGACACGTGAGTGCTGGAGGCCAGCGCTGCCAGAGAAAAGAGGATCACCAGATTGATCCGGAGTTCGAGTGCAAACTTTCGTTTCTCCGAGAACTTGTGGAGCCTTCGCCAATGGCCGGACCGGTGGAAGGCTCGCAGTACGAAGAACAAGGCAACCGCACACGCCGCCACCGCCAGTGCGCCGACACCGGCACGAGGGGCATTGTCCGGATCGATCACCAGAGGTAGCGCGACAATGCAGACGGTATCCGCGATCGCGACCTGGGCAGTCATCTGCAGAACCGAGGTTCCACCGAGCCCCAGCGAATCGACGATGGGGAGAATCAACGCCGCGGACGACGACGCGATCAGGACCGCGTACAGCGCGGCGTGACCGGTGCCGAATGCCGTCGCCGCACCGTAGCCGGCAACAACCGACAGGAGTCCGACGACAACCGAACGAACGGCACCCTTGCCGATTGCCGCACGAACTGCCGGATCGCGGACCGGGACGTGCGAGCCGGCCACCATCATCGTGAGCGCGAACCCGATATCGGCCAGGAACGTGAAAGTCTGGTCCGAAGAGTCGAGCAGCCCGAAACCGGTGACACCGAAGACGACGCCCGCGGCAAGTTCGCCGACCACCACGGGGACATGCCAACTGACGCGAGCGCCGAGCAGCGGACCGAGGATGCCGGCCAGCGCGACGAGGGCAAGGATGCCGAAGGTCATCGACGACCTACGACGTCACTGTCGAGGGAGCGATCTTTGCAGGGATGCCGGTGTTCTCGTCCACGTGGTAGCTCGCACAGACACGGTGGTAGCCGTCGGCGATCTGCGCCGGTACTCCGGCGCGGAAGTCTCCCTGCACCAGCAGGATCGGAGACAGCGCGATCCCCTTGCGGATCTTCAACAGGTCGGCAGCAACGTGCGGGTTGTCGACCGGGAGCAGGGGTAGCCCGGCGGCCCGCAGGATGTCCTTGGCCTTCTTCGAGACCAGCGTCGCCGTCTTGAGGGCGTACACGAGAGCTTGGACCTGAACCGGTGTTGCGCCCAACTGGAGGTAATCGCGGGCCGCCGGGTAGTCGTGCTCGTCCGGCAGGTCCTTCCAGAGAACGGCAGGAGCCTTCTCGGCTACCTTCGGCTCTGCTGTCTTGGGAGCCTTCGGCTGGGCTGGCTTCGGCGCCTTCGGCTGGGCTGCCTTCGACGTTTTGCTCTTGGCCATCTGTGCTGTTTCCTTCAGTGTCGGTCCGCGAGTGGAGCTGGTGCAGAAATCGTGCACTATCAGCGCCGCAGGCACCACATCGGAGCTGTTTGGCCCCCTAGGCGGCGGGTAATCAGCAGACTGCGGGGGAACGAGCAGGAGGCGAAGCAATGAAGCGGATTCTCGCAGTGCTCGCAGCGCTGATCCTGGCGGTGTTCGCACTGACCGCGTGCAGTGACAACAACGATTCGTCGGACAACGATTCGGCCGATCACGACGGCATGGCGATGACCAGTATGCCGATGACCAGCATGCCGACCAGTATGTCGATGCCGAGTATACCTCTGGGTATGTCGACGCCGGGAGCGTCGTCGATGGGAATCGTGATCAGCGGTTTCGGATATTCGACGCCGGAGTCGGTGATGCCCGGACAGGTACTGACCATTCAGAACAACGACACCGTCGAGCACTCGGTCACGTCCGATACCGCAGGGTTGTTCAACGAGGACATCGAAGCGGGTGAGACGGAAACCATCACGGTGCCGAACGAGCCTGGAACGTATACGTTCCACTGCACCTACCACCCGAGTATGCGCGGCACCTTGACGGTCAAGTAGAGGTCGGCCCGTCCGGCGTAGCTTTTGCTCCGGAAACTTCGGCGGCGCGCACCCGATCAGGCTGGTGGAGAACAGATCCGGGTGTACGGTTTTCAGGTGCGCCGGAGAATAGCGATCAGTGTCGTCACGCTCGTGGTTTGTGCCCTCGGCTTTTCGCCGCCGGCGCTCGCGGATTCACCGAACGGCTCGTATTCGTCACAGCTGCTGTACTTCTCGGTCGATGTCGGGCCTGAACTCTCGACGCCGTGCACCGTCGTCGGTGAACTTTTTGTTCCCAACGGCGTCGATGCGGACAACCCAGCGCCCGCGATCCTGACCACCAACGGGTTCGGTGGTTCGTACAAGGACCAGATTCCCGCGCTGCAGAACTTCGCCGAGAACGGGTATGTCGGACTGACGTATTCGGGATTGGGTTTCGGCGGCTCGAGTTGCAAGATCACACTCGATTCTCCCGCGTACGACGGCGTCGCCGCCTCCCAGTTGGTCAGCTTCCTCGGCGGCCAAGAAGGGATTGCCTTCACGGATCAGGCTCTGACGCAGCCCTATCCGGCGCTCACCGCGGTGGTACAGGACTCCGTCGATCACACCGGTGCACCGTCGACGAACGACCCGCGGGTCGGAATGACGGGTGGCTCCTACGGCGGCGGGATTCAATTCGCCGCCGCGAGTGTCGATCCCCGTATCGACACGATCATCCCCATGATCACCTGGAACGATCTCTCGTATTCCTTGGCGCCCAACAGCACGGGAATCATCTCCGGTGTGTCGACAGCGGAGCCGGGAGCTGCGAAGGTGCTCTTTGCATCGCTGCTCTTCGGCGCGGGCATCGCGAATCCCGGAGTGGACGGCTACATCGCAGATCCCGCACGGCTACCCGGCTGCCCGAACTACGTCCCTTACATGTGCAACGCGATCGCCGAGGCGGTGGTGACCGGCGACATCGGACCGCAGGTAGTGAGTGAGCTCCGAGCGTCGTCGGTCTCGTCGTTCGTCGACCGGATCAACATTCCAGTACTGCTTGCTCAGGGACAACAGGACACCCTGTTCGATCTGAACGAGGCAACCGCGACTTACGACGCGCTGAAGGATCGTGGCGTCGATGCCAAGATGATCTGGCATTCGTGGGGGCACAGCCACTTGGCCGCTGCGCCCGGCGAATTCAGCTTTTCCGCTCCCGACGAAGACGCGCAATACGAAACCGGTCGCTTCATGGACTGGTTCGATCACTACCTCAAGGACGAGAACACGGAGACAGGACCGGAATTCGCGTATTTCCGTAACTGGATCGACTACGAGGGAAACGCGGCGCCGGCATACGCGACGTCCGACACCGTCGATGTCGGGACCGCCCGCGCCTTCCATCTGTCCGCTGACGGGGGACTGCTGGCGGACGGCACGCCGGTGATACCTGGTCCGAAGACGATCGTCACGGCACCGGGTGGGCTGCCGACAGGCGTCGAGCCGCTCAATATCAATCCGGCCGGAAACATTCCGAATGCACAGATTCCGGGAACCGAGGCGCTCTGGACCACTGCGCCGATGACCGAGGCAATGGACGTGGTGGGAGCCCCCACTGTGACGCTGCGTGTTGCGGCGCCCGGACAGCCGGTGGTGTTCGCGAAACTCTACGACGTGGCCCCGGACGGAACTTCCTCGCTGATCAACGGACTGATTGCGCCCATACGCATCAGTGATCCGTCCCAGCCGGTCCCGGTGACGATGCCGGCGATAGTGCATCGATTCGAGCCAGGGCATTCCGTGCGTCTCGCGATCACCGGTGGCGACATCAGTTTCCGTGGGGGACTGCAAGGTATGCCGGTGACGATCTTTGCCGACGGTTCCGGCCCCCTCGAACTTCCCGTCGTGAGCTGAAACACCGTGGGCTGAATTTCAGCGGGTGATGGTTCGACTGTCGCCGCGGAACTCGGCCACGACGGTGTCGCCGTTGCGAACGGTCACGTCGTAGATCCCACTTCGACCGCCTCGTGCCTTCTCGGTGGCGATCGCGGTCAAGGTGTCGCCCAGACGGGTCGGACGTAGAAATCGGATGTCCGCGCGCGCTGCAACGGCTGAATCCTCGTAGCCGTTGCAGGCGAGCGCAAACGCGGTGTCCGCGAGCAGGAAAACATAACCGCCGTGTGTGATTCCGTGACCGTTCACCATGGTTTCGCCCACGGTGACGGTCACGGTTGCGCTACCGGGCGCCAGCTCGGAAATCTCGATACCGAGTGCCTGCGACGCCTGGTCCGCGTCGAACATCTCTCTGGCGGTGATGCTTCCTGTACTCACGAGACAACTCCTGTGGGATCGGAGAATTGCAGGGGTCTAGAGGACCGAGACAACTTCCTGGACGTACATGTCGACTGTGCCGGTGGCAAAGTTTGCGACATCTTTTCCAGCGGCGCCCATCTCCGGGGACTTCAGGCCGCTCTGCATCGTCTCGAGATCGGGAAACACCAGGTTGGCGACGGCGTAGAAGACTGGATCGGAGCCGTCAAGCGTCGAGCACTTGCTGAACGTGAAGTCCGAGAGTCCTGGCACTGCGCTGGCGAGCGGGACGTGGATCTCGTTGTAGTACTTGTCGAAAGCCTCCGGATCGGTGGGGCGTCCGTAACATACTGCTACTCGATAGGTCATGTGCTTTCAATTCCCTTCGGGGCGAGTCTTTGCTACCAGAGTCAGGACGTCGTATGTCGCGACCGGATCGTTGTCCTGGTTCGTCACCACGGCATCCCAACGAACCTCACCGTAGTCGGCGCTGCTGCGAGGTGTGATGGTCTTGGCTGTGAGGGTGACCGTCAGGCTGTCTTCGGCTTTCACCGGGGTCAGGAACCTGAGGCTGTCCACGCCGAAGTTCGCGAGAACCGGGCCGGGAGCCGGGTCGACGAACAGACCGGCAGCGAGTGAGACAACCAGATAGCCGTGTGCGACGATGCCGCCGAACAGCGGGTTCGCCGCTGCGGCCACCGGATCGGTGTGTGCGTAGAAGGTGTCACCGGTGAACTCTGCAAAATGATCGATGTCTTCGAGTGTGACCTGGCGCGGACCGCCGACAACGGTGTCGCCGATCTTCAACTCGGCGAGACTCTTTCGGAATGGATGTTCGGATCCGGTCGTGCGCGCTGACCCGGTGAACCAGCGCTCGCCGACCGCGGTGAGCACGTCGGGTGTGCCCTGCACGGCCGTCCGCTGCATGTGGTGTAGAACTCCGCGGATGCCACCCAGCTCCTCACCGCCGCCGGCACGGCCCGGACCGCCGTGTACGAGGACTGGAAGGGGAGAGCCGTGGCCGGTGGATTCTTTGGCGTCGTCGCGGTTCAGGACGAGCACTCTGCCGTGAAAAGCTGCGAGGCCCAGCACCAGTCGACGTGCGATGTCGGTGTCGGCAGTGACCACCGAGGCGACGAGGCTTCCCTCGCCACGGGCCGCGAGTTCGATCGCATGATCGATGCCGTCGTATCCGATGACGGTGCTGACGGGTCCGAAGGCCTCCAGCTCGTGTACCTCGTGCGCATTCTCTTCCGCCCGGAGAAGGACAGGGGAAAGGAAGGCCCCTGACTGGCCGTCGGCACCGACCACGTCGACGTTGTCCGGGTCTCCGAATACGATAGTTGCCGACTTCGTCAGACCGCGAATGGATTTCAAGACTTCATCGCGCTGCTCGATGCTGGCGAGCGCACCCATCGTGACGCCGTCGGCATCGGGGTGTCCCACGACCACTTTGTTCAGTCGCTCGGATGCGGCATCGACAACGGCGTCGACCAGCGAGACCGGCACCAGGGCGCGCCGGATCGCCGTGCACTTCTGACCCGCCTTGACTGTCATTTCGGTGGCGAGTTGTTTGACGTACAAATCGAATTCGGGCGTTCCTGGTACGGCGTCCTCGCCAAGGATCGACGCGTTGAGTGAATCGGCCTCGGCATTGAAATGGACGCCCTTGCCGACGACGTTCGGGTGAGCACGCAGCGTTGCGGCGGTGTCGGCGGATCCGGTGAATGCCACTGAGTCCTGCCCGCCGAGGTGATCGAGGAGGCCGTGTGCACTACCGGAGAGCAGTTGGACGGAACCCTCCGGGAGCAAGCCTGATTCGATGATGCGCCGGAAGACGAGTTCGGTGAGATATGCCGTGGAACTGGCAGGTTTGACGATGGACGGCACACCCGCGATGAATGCCGGTGCCAGCTTCTCCAGGAACCCCCACACCGGGAAATTGAAGGCGTTGATCTGTACGGCGACGCCGCGGCGTGACGTATAGATGTGTTGCCCGAGGAAAGTTCCGCCCTTGCCCAGAGCTTCGACGTTTCCATCCAGAAAGACTGTGCTGTCGGGCAATTCGCGCCGAGCCTTGCTCGCGTAGCTCAGCAGGGTTCCGAATCCACCGTCGATGTCCACGCCGGAATCTCGCGTCGTCGCGCCGGTGGCAGTGGAGAGTGCGTAGAACTCGGCTTTTCCTGCCATCAACGTGAGGGCGAGAGCCTTGAGCGCGCCGGCACGTTCATGGAAGGTCATCGCAGACAGTGCAGGCCCGCCGACCTCGCGTGCGTACGTAACCATCTCGGCGAGGTCGACGCCGGTTGTGGAGATCCGGGCCACCTCCGATCCGTCCACTGCGCTCGGCAACGGGGTACCTGCGTCCGGTGCGGCGTACCAGCGACCGGCTACATAGCTTTCCAACAGTCTGCTCACGACAACTCCATCTCACCGTACGTTCGGTCGGTAATTACGATCGCCCGGTAACGCCGCGTTGTCAAGGATTCGGCAGAACTGCCTGGAATCAGGCCTTGCGAAGTCCGTCGAAAGTGACGGCGACGACCGCGTCGGCAATGTCGGAGACGGACTCGCCCGCTCGGGGTTTGTACCACTCGATCAGTGAGTTGACGGTGCCGAACATCAGCTTGCTGGCGAGGGCCGGTTCGATGTCCGGGCGCAGGTCTCCCTCCGCTGCGGCGGACGAGACGAGGCCTCCGACAAAGTTGTCGAATTCGCGTCGACGGGCGAGTGCGGCCCGCTCAACCGTCGTGTTGCCGCGGACGCGCAGGAGCAGGGTGACGTACGGAAGCTCTGCGACCAGCACCTCTACGCTGCGCCGGACCAGGTATTCGAGCCGGTCGATGTACGGACCGGTGGTGGCGCCTTCTTCGGTCGTGACCGCAAACAGGGCGTTGAGTGCACGCGAAAGTGCGAGTTCGAGAAGTTCCGACTTGCCGGACACGTGGTGGTAGATCGAGGACTTCGTGATGCCGAGCTTCTTGGCGAGCACCTCCATGCTGGCGCCGTCGTAGCCCTTGTCGTTGAACACCTTTACAGCCACGGCTAAGAGCGAATCGAGGTCGTAGCCGGGACGTCCGGGGAGGCCGGTGCGTCGAGTGGGGCGTGCCGTAGTCATGCCCCCATCTTCTCAGTTCGGGCAAAGCTGTGCACCAACCTCGTTTTCACCCTTGCCAAACGACCGAATGTTCGGTTATTAATGTAAGAGAGCGAGAAGGAGCGAATGTGAACACCCTGCACGTGGACGAGCGCGAGGATCGCGTCGTGGTCACCCTCGACAGGCCCGCGCAACGCAACGCGATCAACGCGGAAATGATCGACGAACTGCATCAGGTTTGTGGACGCCTCGAACGGGATCCGAAGCTGCTCCTGCTTGCCGGGCGCGGAGACCACTTCGCGGGCGGCGCTGACATCGCGGAGCTCCGAGCGCGCGGACGAGAGGAAGCGTTTGCGGGTATCAACCGGACCCTGTTCGACCGTATCGGAAAGCTCCCGCTGCCCACCGTGGCCGCCGTGAGCGGCTATGCGCTCGGCGGCGGGGCAGAGTTGACCTACGCCTGTGACATTCGCGTCGCGACAACGACGGTGGTCTTCGGTAATCCCGAGCCCAATCTCGGCATAATGGCAGCCGCCGGCGCCAGCTATCGGCTGCCGAAGCTCGTCGGAGTCTCGATCGCGAAGCAAGTGCTCCTCGGTGCCAGGAACCTCGACGCCGAGCAGGCGCTACGAGCGGGCCTGGTTGTCGAGGTGACCGAACCGAACTGCCATGTCGATGCAGCGCATCGGCTGCTCGACCGTATTTCCCGACTGTCCCCGCTGGCACTGCGATTGACGAAGATCATCGTCGACGCGCCGGGATCGCATCCGTTTGCCGACGACATCGCCCAAGCTGTCCTGTTCGAGAGTTCGGACAAGCACGATCGCATGACGGCCTTCCTGGAGAAGAAATCATGACTGAAGCAGTTGCACCGAAGACCGTCGGAGTCATCGGCGGTGGACGTATGGGTGCAGGTATCGCCCAGGTGTTCGCCGGTCTCGGCGGGGCGGTCACCATCGCGGAGAGCGGCGACGCCGAGGCAGCGTTACAGCGTGTTTCCACCGGCCTCGACCGCGCCCACGAGCGAGGGAAACTCGGCGACCAGGATCCCGCGACGGTCCTCGCGCGCGTGAGCGTCGTAGGCGCAGTGAGCTCCTTACCCCCGTCGCTCGACCTGATCGTCGAGGCGGTCCCGGAAATTGCGGCCCTCAAGGTCGAGGTGCTCGCCGCTGCGGAAACCGTTGCCGGAGAACGCACCGTGATCGCCAGCAACACCAGTTCCATGTCGATCGCCGAACTCGGCGCAGCGCTGACGGATCCGAGCCGGTTCATCGGTATGCACTTCTTCAATCCAGTCCCGGCGTCGCTGTTGGTCGAGATCGTCCGGGCGCCTCAGACCCGCCCCGAGGTTGTCGACTCGGTACGGGCATGGGTGTCGATGCTCGGCAAGGCCGAGGTGCTCGTCAACGACTCACCTGGTTTTGCAACCAGCCGGCTTGGCGTCGGTCTCGGGCTCGAAGCCATCCGCATGCTCGAAGAAGGTGTGGCGGACGCGGAATCGATCGACCGGGCCATGGAATTGGGGTACCGGCATCCGATGGGGCCGCTTCGTTCGACAGACCTGGTCGGGTTGGATGTGCGCCTGGCGATCGCCGAACACCTCGCGAGCACTCTCGGTGATCGATTTACTCCTCCAGCATTGCTGCGAGAGAAGGTGGCTCGCGGCGAGTTGGGGCGCAAGACGGGACAGGGTTTTCACACATGGAGCTGAACCGAACTGCCTGCGAAAGGAACATCGATGACTGACGTGATCCGCTTGGAGATCGAGCGAGGTTTGGCGACAATCACTCTCGACCGGCCTGAGGCAGCCAATGCCGTCAACGGCGAAATGAAGTCTCAGCTGCTCGAAGCGTTGCTGCAGGTCCGCGCGGACGCAGGCGTTCGAGCGGTGTTGATTCTCGCCGAAGGCAAGAACTTCTGCGTCGGTCAGGATCTGGGCGAGCACGCGGCAGCGTTGGATGCTGATCCGGCGCACGCGATGGATACCGTCGCCGCGCACTACAACCCCATCGTCACGGCGCTGTCGACGCTCTCTGTCCCGGTAGTGGTGGGTATCGGTGGGGCCTGCGTCGGGGCCGGGTTGGGAATCGCGTTGGCCGGAGACATCCGGGTCGTGGGGGCTCGCGCGAGCTTTGCGACGGCATTCACCGGCATCGGTCTGGCCAGTGACTCCGGGCTCAGTCATGCGCTCGTGCACGCGCTCGGACCCAGCCGTGCCAGTGGCCTGATGTTGCTCGGCGACAAGTTCGACGCGCAGAGCGCACTGGAGTGGGGATTGGTTCATCGCGTGGTGGCCGACGATGACGTCGCAGCTGAGGCTCGGATACTCGCGCGTCGGCTTGCCGACGGACCCACCGCGGCCTTCGCTCACGTGAAATCGCTGATCCGTGCCGTTGCTCCTGGGCTTTCCCAGGCGCTGGAGGCGGAGGCGAACGCGCAGGTGGAGCTGGGTTCCACGGCAGATCATCAAGGCGCAGTCACGGCTTTCCTGTCGAAGCAGAAGCCGGTTTTCGAGGGCCGCTGATTTCTGGTGCGTCGAAAGATTCTCTTGTGCGCTGGGACACCTCGGTGCATACTAGTTACCAACCGATCATTCGGTAATAAAAGGTAGGTACGATGACCAACGTGGAAGCTCCACAAGACCTGCAGAACCTGTTCGACGAGACGATCGCGGCAGACCAGCGCATCGAGCCTCGCGACTGGATGCCGGACGGCTACCGCAAGACTCTGATTCGTCAGGTTGCCCAGCATGCCCACTCCGAGATCATCGGAATGCAGCCCGAGGGAAACTGGCTCACCCGTGCGCCTTCGTTGCGACGCAAGGCGATCTTAATGGCGAAGGTCCAGGACGAGGCCGGGCACGGTCTGTATCTCTACTCCGCGGCCGAGACGCTCGGTGCCGATCGTGGCGATCTGACCACCAAACTGATCGAGGGAAAGCAGAAGTACTCCTCGATCTTCAACTATCCGACGCTGACCTACGCCGACGTGGGTGTGATCGGCTGGCTGGTCGACGGAGCTGCTATCTGCAATCAGGTTCCGCTGTGCCGCAGCTCCTTCGGGCCGTATGCGCGCGCGATGATCCGTGTGTGCAAGGAGGAATCGTTCCATCAGCGGCAAGGCTTCGAGCTGTTGGCGACGATGATGCGCGGCACGGACGCTCAACGGGCAATGGTGCAGGAAGCCGTCGACCGATGGTGGTGGCCCGCTCTGATGATGTTCGGACCACCGGACGACGAATCGCCGAACACCGAGCAGTCGATGAAGTGGCGCATCAAGCGGCACACGAACGACGAACTGCGGCAACGATTCGTGGACATGTCGATACCGCAGGCCGAGATACTCGGTGTGACCTTCCCTGATCCCGACCTGCGCTGGAACCCCGAGCGTGGCGCACACGATTTCGGCGAGCCGGACTGGAGCGAATTCATGGACGTGGTCCGCGGCAACGGAGCGGCGAGCGTCGAGCGGATCACCAATCGGAAAGCCGCACACGACAACGGGGCCTGGGTTCGCGACGCCGCGTACGCCTTTGCACAGCGCGAGAGACTCGCGCACGATCGCACGACTGGGGAAACATCATGAGCGAGAACGATCAGGTACAGCGCGATCAGGTGCGGGGCGAATGGCCTTTGTACGAGGTATTTCTGAGGGGAAAGCGCGGACTGAACCACGTGCATGTCGGATCCCTGCGCGCGGCAGACGATCAGATGGCCCTACGCCACGCGCGCGACGTCTACACCAGACGTAACGAAGGCGTGAGCATCTGGGTCGTGCCGTCAGCGAACATCGTGGCTTCGAGTCCGGCAGAAAAGGATCCGTTCTTCGCGCCGAGCGGCGACAAGGTCTACCGGCACCCGACTTTCTACGACATCCCGGACTCCGTTCCGCACATGTGAGAATCACTTCGACTTCGAGGACCAACAGATGAACGATCACGACAGTGCCTACGACGGCCTGGTCGACGGCGACGGCCACGGTCAGTGGGCGTTCGGAACCAGCTTCGACGACCCCCTCGCCGGAGTCGACACCACGGTGCCGGATGACGTCGATCTCGGTGCGCTGGCGCGCTACTGCCTCATGCTCGGCGACGACGCGCTCGTCAGTTCGCAGCGCCTCGCCGAATGGTCGACGCGGGCACCGGAACTCGAAGAAGAGGTAGCTCTCGCGAATGTCGGTCTGGATCTGATCGGGCAGGCCAGGCTGCTGCTGGCTCGCGCGGCAGCAGCCGATTCCACTGTGGTTCCGTTCATCTCCGATACGTCACCGGTGCCGGCCGAAGATGCGCTCGCCTTCTTTCGTGATCAGTTCGGTTTCCGCAACGTGAGACTGGTGGAGCTCGCCAACGGCGACTTCGCGCACACGGTCGTTCGGCTACTCGTGTTCTCGACCTGGCGGCTGGCGCTGTTCGATCGGCTGCGCATGTCGCGCGATCCGGTTCTCGCAGCTGTGGCGAACAAGGGCATCAAAGAACTGACCTACCACCGCGACTACGCGGCAAGATGGGTCGTCACGTTGGGCGCCGGCACGGCAGAATCCAAGCGTCGGACTGCCGCGGCCCTGCTCGAGATCTTCCCGTTCGTGGACGAACTCTTTGTTCCCACCCAGGACGAACTCGTTTTGGCAGAAGTTGGCGTCGGAGTGGATCCGCGTACTGTTCGGCCGGAGTTCGACGCTGTTCTTGCCCAGGTCCTCCATGCAGCCGAAATGGAAGAGCCCCCTTCGCGTTTCTCCGGTTTCGTCGGCGGCCGCGGCGGGCGTGCCGGACTGCACACCGGGGCACTGGGGCTACTTCTCGCCGAAATGCAGAGCGTCGCTCGGGAGCATCCGGAAGGGGTGTGGTGACCGTGACTGCCGCTACCGTCTCTTCCGCTACTGTCTCTTCGGCGCAGGAGATCGTCGCCTCGGTGATGGATCCGGAGATGCCACTGTTGACCTTGGCCGATCTCGGCGTCATCCGATCGGTCGACGTCGAAGCGAACTTGGTCTGTGTGACAATCACTCCCACCTATTCCGGGTGTCCGGCGATGGCGACGATGCGAGACGACATCGAGCACAAGCTGACCGACGCGGGGTACGGCAGCGTCCAGATCAAGACTCAACTGTCGCCGCCTTGGAGTTCGGATTGGATCAGCGAAGAGGGGCTCGCGAAACTTCGGACGGCCGGGTACTCGGTGCCGGGGGCCGCGCCGCGTCGCACCTCCGGCCCGATCGCCTTGACCTTGACGGCCAAGCCGCGCGACATCCTGTGCCCCCAGTGCGGTTCGGCAAACACCAGACTGAGTTCGGAATTCGGTGCGACCCTGTGCAAAGCGCTCTATCGCTGCCTCGACTGCCTCGAGCCGTTCGATCACGTGAAGGAGATCTGAACAGATGAGTACTGCAACGACGAACCGGAACAAACCATTTCACCCGTTGACGGTCGCCGGTGTCGAATCACTGTGCGACGACGCAGTTGCCGTCACCTTCGACGTGCCTGCCGATATCGCCGATCAATTCGACTTCGGCGCCGGGCAGTCACTGACACTGCGGCGGATGATCGACGGCGTCGAACACCGTCGCTCCTACTCGATCTGTGCACCGGTAGGGGCGTCTCCACGGGTGGGGGTTCGCGAAGTGGCAGACGGACTCTTCTCCTCCTGGTTGGTGCGAGACGTCAAGGCCGGGGATCGAATCGACGTCCAGGGCCCTTCGGGCAATTTTGTCGCCGATCCGGCATTGGGTGGACGGCACGTTCTGATCGCGGCGGGCTCCGGAATCACGCCCATGTTGTCCATCGCTGCAACACTGCTGGTGAACCCCGAGGCCGATGTCACCCTGCTGTACGGGAACAGGCGCACCCGTTCGGTCATGTTTGCCGAAGAAATCGCCGACCTGAAGGACCGGTACGGTGCACGCCTGGACGTTATTCATGTTCTCTCTCGCGAGCCGCGCGAGGTCGAGTTGTTCTCGGGCCGTCTCGACGCCGACCGGTTGCGCGAGATCTTCATCTCTCTCGTTCCGTGCGACCAGGTCGACGGCTTCTGGTTGTGTGGTCCGTTCGGGATGGTCAACGACGCCCAGGAAGTACTGGCCGGCTTGGGAATTGCCAAGGATCGCATCCATCACGAGCTGTTCTACGTCGACGACGTCGCGCCGCCGGTCGCGGTGCATCGTGAGCCCGGAATTGTGGGACCAGGCAGCGAGGTCACCATCACGCTCGACGGTCGATCGACCACCGCGACACTTCCGCGAGACCAGTCGATTCTCGATGCAGCGGAACAGTACCGATCGGATCTGCCCTTCGCGTGCAAGGGCGGGGTCTGTGGAACGTGTCGCGCCAAGGTCACCTGCGGTGACGTCGAGATGCGCAGGAACTACGCACTCGAAGACTACGAAGTCGACGCGGGTTTCGTATTGACCTGCCAGACCTTCCCTGTCGGTGAACAGATAACAGTCGATTTCGACGCCTGACCGCCCGCACAGCGCCCTCACTGAGCCCACCGGAGACAATCATGACCGAACTCGTCACTGCTACTTCGCAAGAAATCGAATTTGCCAGTCGGGACCGCATTTCGACGCTCCAACTCGAGCGGATGCAATGGTCCCTGATGCACGCGTACACCAATGTTCCGCACTACCGCAAAGCTTTCGACGACGCCGGCGTCCACCCGAGCGACTTGAAGGATCTGAGCGATCTCGCGAAGTTTCCCTTCACCACCAAAGCGGATCTACGTGAGAACTATCCGTTCAAGATGTTTGCGGTGCCACAGGACCGGGTCTCGCGAATTCACGCGTCTTCGGGGACCACCGGTCGCCCGACGGTGGTGGGGTACACGAGCAACGACCTGAACAACTGGGCCGATCTCATCGCGCGCAGTCTCTCGGCCGGCGGCGTGCGGTCTTCGGACAAGGTTCACGTGGCTTACGGGTACGGTCTGTTCACCGGCGGGTTGGGAGCACACTACGGTGCGGAGCGCTTGGGCTGCACGGTCATTCCCATGTCCGGTGGCATGACCGAGCGGCAGATTCAACTGATCGAGGACTTCGAGCCCGACGCCATCATGGTGACTCCGTCGTACATGTTGACCATCGTGGATGCGATGATCAAGAAAGGCATCGATCCCTCGAAGACCTCACTGAGGGTGGGAGTTTTCGGAGCGGAGCCGTGGACCGAACAGATGCGTACCGAGCTGGAACAGCAACTCGACATGCATGCGGTCGACATCTACGGACTCTCCGAGATCATGGGCCCGGGTGTGGCAATGGAATGTGTGGAAACCAAAGACGGGCTCCATATCTGGGAAGACCACTTCTACCCGGAGATCATCGATCCGGTCACGGGCGAAGTGCTGCCGGACGGTGAAGAAGGTGAGCTGGTTTTCACCTCTCTCACCAAGGAAGCGCTGCCCATCATTCGCTACCGAACCAGGGACCTGACCCGACTGTTGCCGGGTACGGCGCGCTCGATGCGTCGGATGCAGAAGGTCACCGGCCGGACCGACGACATGATCATCCTGCGTGGGGTCAATCTGTTCCCCACACAGATCGAAGAGCTGATCCTGACCGTCCCCGCCCTGGCACCCCAATTCCAGTGTGTGCTGGAGCGTCCGGGCCGGATGGATACTCTGACAGTGCGCGTCGAGGCTCGTCCTGACGCGGCAATTTCCGATCATGCGGCAGCGTCTTCGGCGTTGCAGAAGCTGGTGAAGAACAAGATCGGTGTCACGGTCGAGGTGAGCGTTCTCGAACCCGGCGGACTCGAACGCTCGATCGGCAAAGCGCGTCGTCTGATCGACCAACGTCCGAAGGACTGAAACTACTCCAGGGCCATGCGGGTGGCGAAGATTCCGAGAATGCCACCAGCTAGCCATTTCTGAGCCCGCATCCACACCGGACGCGCCATGAGGAAGGTCGACACGGCTGCCGCACAGCACACGATCAACGCGTTGACGGTGACTGCGACCAAGATCTGCACGCCGCCGAGGACGAGTGCCTGTTGCCAGACCGGACCCGCAGTGGGATCGACGAACTGGGGGATCAGGGCCGCGTACATCAGCGCAATCTTGGGATTGAGCAGATTGGTGGTCAACCCCATCCCGAACAGACGGCCGCTACCGTGGCGGTCGACCTCGCCCACCTCGAAAGCGGACTTCCCACCTGGTCGGAGGGTCGACCAGGCGAGATAGGCCAGGTACAGGGCACCACCGATTTTCACCGCGGTGAACACCGTTGGTACGGCGAAGAGAACCGCCGTCAGCCCTGCACACGTGGCGGCGAGGTAGACCAGGAAACCGGTTGCGACTCCGCCGAGCGAGATCAAACCCGCCCGGCGGCCCTGGCTGATGCTGCGGGACACCAGATAGATCATGTTGGGGCCCGGTGTCAGAACCATCGCCAGGGCGATCAGCGCGACTCCCGTCATCGACGCTGACGTGATCATGTCGGTCTCCCACTACTCGATGCGTATGTTTCGTCGAGTACACAAGGGTTTGCAGTCGCGCGCCAAGGTCCAGTTCGCAGGCAGTGGTCCGCTCAGGTGTTGGCCCAGCTGTCGGGCCCGAAGACCTCGTAGTGGATATTCTGTGCCGGGACGTCCCTTTCGAGCAACGATGCGCGCATCGCCAACATGAACGGCATCGGCCCGCAAAGGAAGGCTTGGGTATCGGGCTCCACTGCAATACCTTGCAAATCCGCCCGTCCTTCGTGAACCGATCCGAACGCAACGTGCGTGCCGAGATCCTCGTACCAACGGTGCAGGGTTGCGGCGGGAATCTGGTCGACGAGTGTGCTGAGTTCTGCGCGGTGCGCGTGATCCGCAATGGATCGATCCGCATGGATGACAGATACCGAACGGTCAGCACCGGTGTCCACGAGATGATTGAGCATCCCGATCATCGGTGTGCAACCGATTCCGGCCGACGCGAGCAGGAGCGGTGAGTTGTCGTCCGGCATGGTGAGATCGCCGAAAGGTGTGGTGACGGAGAGTTCTTGACCTTCGAATACGTTGTTGTAGAGGAAGTTCGACACTTCGCCATCAGGAGTGCCGGAGATTCGCTTGACGCTGATCCGCCAGTCTGCGCTGCTCGGTATCGAACACAGGCTGTATTGGCGGATCTGGCGAGCGCCGTCGGGCAGCGTAACCCCGACCGAAAGATACTGTCCGGGCGCGAAGGTGGGGAGTGCACTGCCGTCTAGCGAAGTGAGCGTCAGTGAGACGGTATCGGCGGACTGAAGAACTCGTTCGCTGATCCTGACCGTGCGCCAGACGTCACCGGCGTCGACGCCGGCGAGTTGGTAGAGGCCACGCTCCATCGTGATGAGGGTTTCCGCCATCATCCAGTAGACCTCGTCCCAGGCTGCTGCGACGTCGGGAGTGACTGCATCGCCTAGTATTTCGACGATCGCGGCAAAGAGGTGTTCGTGCACGATTGCGTACTGGTCGGGCGTGATTCCCAGCGACGCATGCTTGTGCGCGATACGTGAGAGTATGAGATCGACCTTGGCGCTGTCCGGCTCGAGCTGAAGCGTCGCGAATGCCGCGATGGCGCCGGCGAGAGCCTTCTGCTGTTCGCCCTGTTTCTGATTGCCGCGATTGAACAAATCACGTTCGAGTTCAGGATGTGCGTCGAACATCTTGCGGTAGAACAGGGTTGTGATATCGCCGATGGCGGCGCCGACCACGGGAAGGGTGGCGCGAATGACCTCGGTTGACTGTGGGGAAAGCATGAGCTGCTCCGTTCGGTCGAAATTCGATTGATCAGCCTGCTTCGTCGCTCCGGGTGGTGAGGCGTAGCAGGACAGTTTTGGACGGCTGCCGGATGACGTCTTCGATCGTGACCGCGTCGAGTGAAACGAAAAACGCTTCCTGTGCTTCGCGCAAAGCGCTCCGAAGGAGGCAGCCGCCGCGAAGTGGGCACGGTTTGTCGCCTTCGCAGTCGACGACTTCACCCGGGCCTTCGAGGCGTCTGGCCAGCCAGCCGATGGTGGCGGTGCGGCCGAGTTCGGTGATGGAAAGCCCACCGCCGCGACCACGCCTGGTTGTGACGATGCCAAGCTCACCGAGCCGTGTAACCACCTTGGTGGCATGGGAGTACGACACGTTGAGCTGCTGCGCAACATCCCGGGTGCTGGGGGAGGCATCCGCGTCGAGTACGGCCAACCGCATGACGACGCGCAATCCCAGATCGGTGAACTGCGTCAGTTGCATGACCTGAACCTACATAATTCGCATCTGAGATGACTATTTATGTGAGGGGGATCTCGAGGGGTCCCAACCAGGGCGAACGGTACGTTCGGCGCCTCCAGTGCGCTGAACGTACCGTTCGCTCAGAGGCGGGCGGCCGAACCCCCGGCAACGACGTCGAGAAAGTGGGGTGCTCGCCAACCCCGCGCCGCAAAGTCGCGGCTCACCGACGCGATGACCTCCGCATGACTTCCTTCCGGAACCAATGCGATGGCCGAACCTCCGAATCCGCCGCCGGTCATCCGCGCACCGATCGCGCCGCCGCGTCGTGCTGCGGCAACGGCGACGTCGAGTTCTTCACACGAGACCTCGAAGTCGTCGCGCAACGACGCGTGGGAGTTGTCGAACAGCTCGCCGACGTCGCTGAATCTGTTGCTGCGCAGAAGCTCTGCGGTCTTCCGTGTCCGTTCGATCTCGGTCACGACGTGCCGTGCCCGCGCCCGGAGGATCGGGTCTCGCACTGTCTCGGCTTGGTCTGCAGTAGCCTCTCGCAAGCTGCCGACGCCGATAGCTGCTGCTGCATCGACGCATTGAGAGCGTCGCAACCCGTACTGTCCGTCTGCGAGCGAGTGTTTGACCCGAGTGTCGATGACGATCAGTTCGTACCCCGCACCGTGGAGTTCGAAAGGGATGGGTTCGGTGGATCCGTCCAGGCAGTCCAACAGGAGCGCAGTCGAGGGTCGGGCAAAGAGGGCAATGGATTGATCCATCCCGCCGGTTGGTGCGCCGACGCCGTCGTTCTCCGCCTGGATGCATATCTGTACCAGCTCATCGCGGGTGAATGGTGAATCGTGAAGTTCATTGACGGCCAACGCAACCGAACAGGTGAGGGCAGCGGAACTCGACAGCCCGGCCCCGACCGGTACCGACGAGTCGACTGCCAGATCGATTCCTCCGAGCGGGAGGCCTCGGCGCGCAAGAGACCACAGAACGGCTGTGGGGTAGGCGGCCCATCCTGCTGCGATGTCGCCGAGGGGCCCGGTGTATGTCTCGTCGGATTGCCGACTGTGCACGCGGACGACCCCGTCGCTGCGCAGTGCGACGGCAACCAGCGTTCGCTGCTCGAGAGCGACCGGTAGGCACAATCCACCGTTGTAGTCCGTGTGTTCACCGATCAGGTTGACTCGACCGGGTGCCGCCCAGGCTCCGGTTGCCGGATAGCCATGGGTGTCGTGAAACTGTTGGAGCACAGATGGTTTCGAGACGGTATCCACTATTTCAACTCCCGTAGGCGGGCCGCGACTGCCTCGGGAATGGTGTCGTTCACCCAGGCGCCCATGGCGGACTCGGACCCGGCGAGGTATTTGAGCTTGCCTGGTGCGCGCAAGATCGAGAACAGCTGAAGATGCAGTCGACCCAGAGGTCGGTCGATGCGGACGGGAGCTTGGTGCCAGGCCGCGATGTACGGTACCCGATCGACGCCCGGATAGAAGCGATCGATACGGCGCAGGAGATCTTGGTAAACGACCGCAAGCTCTTCGCGCTCTTGGTCGTTCAACGAGGGAAGGTCCGGGACGTCTCGGTGCGGTGCCAGGTGAATCTCGATGGGCCATCGTGCGGCGGTCGGGACGTAGGCGCTCCAGTGATCGCCGTCGTAGATCAACCGGGTCCCGTCCTCGCGCTCGAACGCCAGAACATCGGCGAGCAGTGAGCGACCGGTGCGCTCGAAGTGTTTGTCCGCCTGCGTCAACATCGATCGGGTGCGTGACGTGACATACGGGTATGCGTAGATCTGTCCGTGTGGATGGGTGAGTGTCACCCCGATTTCTTCGCCGCGGTTCTCGAAGCAGAACACCTGTTCCACAACCGGATCCGCCGACAACTCTTCGGTCCGAGAAATCCATGCACCCACAATCGTACGCATGCGTTCGAGTGGAAGCTCGGCGACGGACGCCGTGTGATCGCTCGAGAAACACATCACTTCGCAGTGGCCGACAGCTGGGCGATCGCCCACACCGTCTCCCGGACTGTCAATGGCTTCCTCGGGTGCCGCTGCAAAGCTCGGAAACCGATTCTCGAACACCGCGACGTCGTAGTCTCCGTCGGGTATCTCTGTGGGCGTGCGTGTTTCGTTGGTCGGGCACAACGGGCATTCGGCGGCGGAGGGGAGATGTGTCCGTGTCATGCGATGCGAAGCCATGGTGATCCACTCCCCGGTGAGAACGTCGAACCTCATCCGAGACGAGTGGTCGAGAGCCGGCAATTCGCGGGAATCTCGCGCAGAGTGGGCGCGGGTACGGCCGGCATCGTCGAAGTAGAAGATCTGACGCCCGTCGGCGAGGGTACGACGGGTCGGATCCTGCTTGGGTGTCATGCGTCGACTTCCCATTCCAGAACACCCTTGCTGACAACGGGTTTCCACACTCCGATCGTGGATCCTGTTTCCAGCGCTGCGGCATGGGCGCCCAACATGACCGAGATGGACGCCCAGATCGGACCGCCGTTGTCAGTGGCGTCCGACGCATACTCGGTCACGCAATGATGGAGTGCGCCGTTGCGTGTGTCCACGAAGTAGTGGTACTCGTCCAGCCCGGCAAAGGGAACGAACGAGGGGATGAACATGGTTGCGGTAGTGCCTGCGTCGCGTTGATCGTGTCGATCCATCTCGTCCTCGGCGTAGAGGTCCGGATTCTCGTAGATCGTCTCGTCCCACGTTTCGAGCAGAGTGAGTCGAACTTCGGTTGCGACGTCGATGGGGTAGAAGAACTTGTCGGGAAGCACGCTGCCGAGAAAGAGCCCGGTCCGGTCGTCGTGGGTCAGGCTGCCGTTGTGCACCCGATACAGCTCGCGAAGTTCCTGGGGCCACGTGACGCCGGTCGACGCTTCGAATTCCTCGATAACGGCGTCACCGAGCCCTGGCTGAAACGCTGCAGCCGTCACCGGTGCGTGTGTACGGCACCACGCTTCGATTCGGCTCCATTCGTTTGCAACGCTCATGGGCTTTACGATACGTCCGAGTCAGGACCCGTGAATCAGGTACTGCAGTGTGTCCACGAGCTTTCGGTCCGAAGCCTCGGACTTTCGGCCGGTGATTCCCGATCGGAGAATTGCGGAACCCTCGAGCAGGCTCACGATGGTCTGCGCTGCCGCGCCCAGGTCCGCCGCATCCAGATCCGGTTGTGCACACGCAACAGCGCGCTCTACGTGTGCGATGTACTGCGCGTAGAAGTCTCGAACCACGACCGCCACTTCTTGGTCCGCCGCCGCAATGGCCCATACTTCGACGTACAGACGCACCGTGGCCTGGTCGTCTTGTTCTCCGAGCAGGACTCCGATGAAGTGTTCGGATTCCTCACGGGAAAGACTCTGATCCGTATCCGTGACGACGGCAAGGCGATCCAGTGAGCGGGTCAATGCCCGTGACATGACTGCGCGGATGAGATCTGCACGGGTGGGGTAGTAGTGCTGCAGGTGCCCCACCCGCACTCCGGCTGCGGCTGCGAAATCGCGCATCGCCGAGTTGGCATTGCCCTGCGTGGCGAGGACCTGTTCTGCTGCGTCGAGAAGTGCTTCCGCGCGGGCGGCGCCCTTGGAGGGGGTCATGCCCGCAATACTGCCACCCCGAAGCTCTCCAACTCGGAGACGGTGCGGCGCGGGTTCGGAAGCGACTCGGGGAAAGCGATTCCAGGCTGGGCATCGTCGGCCAAGGCTCGTCTGACGGCCAGCGCGCCGCCCACCGCGGTGAGGTGAGCCTGGCCCTGCCGGTCGACGATTGTCGCGCTTGTCGTGCCGCTCGGGCCGGTGACATCGATGCGTACTTGCGCGCTCCCGCCCTTGCCAGGCGAGTACAGGAGTCCGCGTCGTAGCGGTGTGAAGCGGTCGCCGCGACCCCAACGGAACAGACCCACCTTCTTGGCGGCGAGCAGCGCAGTTGTGGATGCATGCGAACTGAAACCTATTCGAGTGCTGGCAGTTTCGGCGCCCAAGGTCATGGGGAACGTGAATTGTTCCGGAGTGTCGATTCTTCCGACCTTGGTGCGCGATCCGGGGAAGTCGACCCAGCGAGTATCCGTCAACGGGCTGACGGTGATCGGGTTTCCTTGCTGCATCACCTCGAAATCCTGGCCGAGGCGATCAATGAAGTCGACGGAGTCGAGCCCGGCAATGTCGTTGACGTCGTAGCGAATCGAGACGTCGATCGTGCTCGCGCCACCCAGTTCCTCGGCCAGCGCTGCGGCGACGACATTGGTTACTCCGCCCATCCATCCAGACGACAGGTACACCGGTGCGCTCGGCGACTTCTGACCCGCCAGAGTGGCGGCGCGAGCGACGCGGGTTGTCCAGCGGGTGATGTCCACGTACGGAATGCCGGCCTCGACGGCGGCGGACAGGACACGATCGTGGGGATCGTTGACCGTCGAAACGACCGCGCGTACGGACGCGTCGAAGGGTGTCGGGTCGAGGAGGTCCCAGCGGCGGACGGAAGCGCCGTGACGGCCGGCCAGTTCGTCGCCTCGCTCGGGGGTGCGTCCGGTGAGGAGTAGTGGGAAGTCGGGGGCGAGCAACGCTGTCAGGGCGCTGCCCACGGTTCCGTATCCGCCGGCCACGAGGATCGGGCCGTCGGCTGAATACTGCAATGAATCGGTCATGCACCTAACTCTAGGTCAAATGACCTAAAACGTCGAATGGGGTTCTTTCCGCTGCTCAGTCCCGGTGTCGCACGATGTTGACGACGTTGCCATCGGGTGCCCGGACGAGGAATCGGCGAACACCCCACTCTTCGGTCGTTATGGGGTGCACGATTTCGTAGCCGAGCCTGCGGGCCTCTTCGTAGGCGCCGTCGACGTCGTCCGTGTGGACTGAGATGACCGAGTCCTCGGCTGCAGTGGCGTCGTGCGTGACGAGCTGTACGTTCGCGCCGGTGTCGGGAGAGGTGTAGCGAGCGACCCACCCCATGTTGAACTCTTCGGTGCTCAGGCCGAGAAAGTCGGAGTAGAAGCTCTTGGCGGTTCCGACATCGGCGACTTTGAGATTGGCGGTGATGCGTCGAGCGCGCATGTGGTTCTCCTACCCTCGGTAACAGATGCGCTCGATGATCGTCCGAAAGCGGAGCCATGTCGACTGTGCCGTCCGAAGATGCGGGCCGCCTGGTTGATTCGATCTGTCACTGCGGATCGAACGAGCTCACAGTTCCCCACCGTGAGAAGGGAAGGACGATCAATTGAACCTTGCCGATGACATTGTCGATCGGCACCGTTCCACTGTGTTCGTCATCGAGATGGAAACGTGAATCCTTCGAATGGGCGCGGTTGTCGCCCATCACCCACAGGTTCCCGTCGGGAACCGTGACCGGCCCGAAATACCTTCCTTGACAAGAGGTATCGTTGCCCGGAATGCGCTTGTCGATGTACGGCTCGGTCAGCGGCTTGCCGTTCACCCGAAGCCCCTCTTCCTCGGACAGACACTGTACGGTTTGGCCACCGACCGCGACTACCCGCTTCACGAGGTCGTTTTCGTCCGGCGGGACCAAGCCGACGATGGACCCGAGTCCCTGAAACGCGCGAACAATCGAATTGTCGGATCGAATGGATTTGTACTCGTCGTTCCAGGACTCGGGTCCCTTGAACACGACCACATCCCCAGGTTGCGGATCCCCGAATCGATAGCTGATTCTGTCGACGAGGATCTTGTCTCCCGTGCAGCCGGTGCATCCGTGAAGTGTCGGTTCCATGGACTCCGACGGGATCAGAAAGATGCGTCCGACGAAGTTCTGAATGACAACACTCAGGACAAGTGCGACGACAACGAGGATCAGAATCTCACGCCACAGTGGACGTTTCCTCGGGTGATCGGCCACTGCCGATTCAGTGGAGTCGGTCGAGTCCTCGTGGGCGTCGGATTCCGTCACACTCCCGACAATAGATGGCGCAACCAGTCGTCGGCCCGATACGAATCTTCTCGGTTCGTGGGTCTGTCTGTCGGCTGACATGCTTCGGAATTGGATCACATCACGCGCGAAGATCCGGTCGAGATCGGCAATCCGCGCAGTCCTGACCCAAACATCGTGCCGACGAATACCTTTCGCAGAAGCAGGTTGAACAACTCTCCGAGATTCAAGCGTGCAGCACGCCGGCGCCTCTGTTGATCGATCGGCACAATCTTTTGCGAGAGATGGGCATTCTCCCACTGAAGCGTCGGTGCGAGACAGCGCCTCGTAAGGACGACTGTACTTCCGGGCAATTTCTCTCGAACTTGGATTGACCGCACGAAAACCTGATGTTTGGGGGACAATCATCTGGGGCGATCACCTGGGGCGACAAGTCGAGGAGATGCAAATGTCCGAGGCCAAATCCGAAAGCACTGAGTCTTTTTCTGAGACGACACCGCCGGCGGAGCCGTCGAAACAATCAGTGCTCAGGCGGTACTACCCGGCTGCGGTGCCCGTCGTCCTCGGCTTGATCATCTATTTCATGCCTGTTCCGGACGGTGTGGATCCCAAGGGCATGCACATGCTCGGAATCTTCGTCGGCACCATCGTGGCGTTGATCTTGCAGCCGCTGCCGACGGGTTCTGTGGCGCTGGTAGGCCTATCGATCGCCATGATCACCCAGACCGAGACGCCGACGGAAGCGTTGTCCGGCTTCAGTAACACCACGATCTGGCTGATTGTCGCATCGTTCTTCATTGCCGAGGGCTTTCTGGTCACGTCACTGGACTCGGCAAACGGGTTGCGCTCATGTTCGTGACCAAACTCGGCAAGTCGAGTCTCGGATTGTCCTACGGAATGGCGTTGACGGACTTGATACTTGCTCCGGCGACGCCGTCGAACACCGCCCGTGCGGGTGGCGTCGTCTATCCGATCATCGTCTCGCTGAGCAAGTTGGAGGACTCCAATCCCGAGCCCGAGGACTCTCGCAAGAAGCTCGGAGCATATCTGCTGCTCACGTCGCTGCAAGTCAACGTCGTGACCTCCGCGATGTTCATCACCGCCATGGCGGGTAACCCTGTGGCCGTCGATGCGGCTGCCAAGATCGGCATCGACATCTCGTGGGGCAAATGGGCGCTGGCAGCATCGGTTCCGGGAATTGCGAGTCTGATCGCGATCCCGTGGGTGATGTCGAAGATCTTCCCGCCCACGATGTTGAAGACTCCGAAAGCACCCGAGCAAGCCAGGGAGGAACTGCGCAAGGCAGGTCCGATCAGCCGCAACGAGAAGATCATGGCCGCCACCTTCGTTCTGCTGCTGGTGCTCTGGTGCCTGGGCTCGCAGCTCAACGTCAATGCCACTACAACAGCATTCGTCGGAATCGGCATCCTGTTGGTGACCAAGGTGCTGACGTGGAACAACCTGGTCCACGACACCGGGGCGTGGCAGACGCTCGTGTTCTTTGCCGTTCTGGTCGGTATGGCAAGCCATCTCGAAGAACTCGGCGTGATCTCGTGGATCGGAACCCAGGTCTCCTCGAGCGTCGACGGTTTGCCGTGGATCTGGGCTTTTGCGATCCTGACCTTGGTGTACTTCTACGCGCACTATCTGTTTGCGTCGAACACCGCGCAGATCGTCGCCATGTACGCGGTGTTTCTCGGCGCGGCGGTGGCAACCGGTGCGCCGCCGCTGTTCTCGGCCCTGGTATTCGGCTTCATCGGCAGCCTGTTCGGCGGTATCTCGCACTACGCGTCCGGTCCGGCCGGAGTGATCTACGGTTCCGGATACATCAAGACCTCGGAGTGGTTCCGAATCGGTTTCGTGATGAGCGTCGTGATCATCCTGATCTGGACGATCATCGGCGGCGCGTGGATGAAGCTGATCGGCGCCTGGTGACGATCAGTTGTCCTTGCGCCGCAATCCGAATCGCATCGATTCCTTGTTGACAGCGGCAATCGCGGTCAGCGGTATCTCCGCGGGACACACCTGCGCACATTCACCGTAGGTCGAGCACGGCCCGAAATCGGCCTCCATCTGGTGCGACATCGCTCGGGCCCGCTTGCCACGTTCGTTGCGGCCCTGCGTGACGAGAGACAGGTGGGTCAGTTTGGACCCGGTGAAGAGGTGCGCGGCACCGTTCGGGCAGGCTGCCACGCAAGCGCCACAGCCGATGCACGCGGCGAAGTCCAGTGCAGCTTCGGCACTTTGATGCGAGAGCGGCTGACTGTCTGCGTCCGGCGCGGTTCCTGCATTGACCGAAACGTATCCACCGGCTTCGAGCACCCGGTCGAGCGCAGAGCGATCGACGACGAGGTCTCGGACCACGGGAAAGGCCGCGGAGCGGAACGGCTCCAGTTTGATTCGGTCACCGTCGGAGAAGCTGCGCAGGTGCTGACGGCACGTGGGAGTGTTCGCAACCGGCCCATGGGGAACGTCGTCGACGGTGATGCCACAGGACCCGCAGATCCCTTCTCGGCAGTCGGAATCGAAGGCGATGGGTTCGTTGCCGCTCTCCACGAGTTGGTCGTTGAGTCGGTCGAGGAGCTCCAGCAGCGACATCTCCACCGTCGCGTCGTCTATTTGGTAGGTGTCGAATGCGCCGGACGACTCAGGTCCGGATTGGCGCCACACGTCCACGGTGATTTTCATACGTAGTTCCTCGTCTGCAGTGGAACAGCGGTGAAGGACAACGGCTCGTCGTGTCGAACGTGTCTGCCGTCCTGGGCGGTTTCCCACGCGGAGACGAAGCACCAGTCCTGATCGTTTCGCTGCGCTTCGCCGTCGGGAGTCTGATGTTCGGCACGAAAGTGCGCTCCACAGGACTCGTCACGATCGAGAGCATCGACGCACATCAGTTCGGCGAGCTCGAGGAAATCGGCTACCCTGCCGGCCCTTTCCAACTCCTGGTTGAACTGGTTTCCGCTGCCGGCAACTCGCAGGTTCGACCAGAAATCGGTTCGCAGTGCGCGGATTTCGGCGATCGCCTTGGTCAAGCCCTCGGCCGTTCGGGTGACACCGCAACCCGCATAGAGGATCTCGCCCAGTTGTCGATGGAACCTGTCGGGGCCGTGTGTTCCGCCGACCGAGAGCAGCAGGTCCACCCGACCCCTCACGTCAGTGAGCGTCGACGTCACAGCGGGATCGGACAGTTCGAGTGGAGTGGATCCGAGTAGCGGTGCAAGATAATTCGGAATCGCGTACGGGAGGGTGAACCAGCCGTCGACGCATGCCGAGAGCAACGAATTGGCGCCGAGGCGGTTGGCCCCGTGGTATCCCCAGCCTGCCTCACCACCGACGAACAAGCCGGGGATGGAGGTCATCTGGTCGTAGTCGTTCCACAGTCCTCCCATGGTGAAGTGGGCTCCGGGGGCGATGCGCATCGGCACCGTATAGGGGTCTTCGCTGGTGGCGTCGCGATACATCGAGAACAGATTTCCGTATCGCTCCTCGATGGTCTTGCGGCCGAGCCGTGCCAACGCATCGCGGAAATCCAGGTACACACTGTTTTTCAGAGGGCCGACGCCGTGACCGGAGTCGATTTGCTCGCGGGCGGCCCGTGAAGAGACGTCGCGGGGAGAGAGGTTCCCGAACGCAGGATATTTGCGCTCGAGGTAGTAGTCGCGTTCGTTTTCGGGAATGTCGCCGGGCTCACGATCGTCTCCGGGCTTGGCCGGTACCCAGATCCGGCCGTCGTTGCGCAGGGATTCGCTCATCAGAATGGTTTTCGACTGCCACTCGGAGTTGACGGGAAGCGCCGTCGGATGGAATTGGATGAACGAGGGTGAAGCCATCAACGCACCGCGTCGGTGCGCTCGCCACGCGGCCGTGGCGTTGGAATTCTTCGCAAGTGTGGACTTGTGGAATACGGTTCCGTAGCCGCCGGATGCCAGTACGACGGCATGGCCTGTGGTGGCGCCGATCTCACCGGTCACGAGATCGCGTGTGATTATCCCTTGTGCTCGCCCGTCCGAAACGATGAGATCGAGCATCTCGGTTCGGGTGTGTAGGTTGACCGTTCCGGCTGCGATCTGACGTTGCAGTGCCTGCGACGACGCTATCTGCAACTGCTGGCCTGTCTGCCCGCGCGTGTAGTACGTGCGCGACACCTGAACGCCGCCGAAGGATCGGGTGGCCAGAGTGCCGCCGTACTCGCGAGCAAACGGTGCCCCGATGGCATTCATGTGATCGATGACGCGTACGGATTCTTCGGCGAGACGGAAACAGTCGGCCTCACGGCCCCGGAAATCACCGCCCTTGACGGTGTCCTTCACGAAGCGGGCGAGACTGTCGTTGTCCACTTTTCGAGCGCGAGCAGCGTTGATGCCTCCTTGCGCGGCGACACTGTGTGCACGGCGGGGTGCATCGTGGAAGGTGAAGGACTCGACGTGGTAGCCCAGTTCACCGAGGGAGGCGGCGCAGGCCGCGCCGGCGAGGCCGGTACCGACGACGATGACCGTGAACTTGCGCCGGTTGAGTGGGCTGACGAGCTTGTAGTCGAGTTTGCGAGTGGGCCAGGCCGTCGCCGGATCGCCGGCCGGGACCTTACCGTCCACCGGTGTCCCGATGCTGCGCAGATCGTCGAGTTCGAAGCTGTTCACTTATGACGCTCCTGTCTTCGAGATGGCGCCGGTCATGACCGCGATGGGGATCGACATGTTTCCGACCATCACGACGAGCGCAAAGATTCCGGAGAGTGCAACGCCAATCTGGCGCAGTCGTTGGCCGGTCACGCCGAGATCGTTGACCGCGCTCCAGAGTCCGTGCGCGAGGTGCATTGCCAGCAGAGCCATCGCGACGATGTAGAACGCTGCCACCAGCGGACGCTCGAAGCTGGCAATCAGATTGTCGTATGCGTAACTCTGTGTGCGCGTGGCCGCTTCGTACTCGCTGCTGCCGATGGGTCGGGTTCCGGTCGTGAGGTCGAGTATGTGGAAAATGACGAATAGCAGCAGCACAGCTCCGGTGACGGGCATCGTGCGCGCTGTAAAGGACTTGATTCCCAGACCTTTACGTCGAAATTTTCCTCGAGCTCGGCGTCCGCGGACGGTGAGCAGCCAGGCACACCAGACGTGTGCGACCAATGACGCGAGCAAGACGATGCGAAGAATCCACAGAAGTCCCTCGTAGGGCAGGAAGGGTTCGAACACCGTTCGTAGCCAGTGTGCGTAGTCGTCGAAGTGATCGGCACCGGTGTAGACCTTCAGGTTTCCGATCATGTGAACGAGAACGAAAGCGGCGAAGATCAGTCCTGTCACGGCCATCAGAATCTTGCACGTGATGTTGGACGGCCGCGCTCGAGCTTGGAGTGAATCGCCGGTAGCTCGCGATACACGGGTCGGAGCACTCACAGACAAACCTCCCACGCCAGACTTGCCGGACAGGTGCCGTCAGCCTAAGCCCGATCGAGGTTTTCGGCCAACGGATGGGTGCCCGACTTGTCTGTTAATGCAGGTGAATGGGAGTGTAGGGGTGCTCATTACCCGAAAGTAAGGAACTCGTGAACGATGTTTGACTCGACGTGGCGACGGTGGTCATGGCGCGCCGGAACGGCATCGGCCCTGGCAGTGGCCTTGTTTGCGGTGGGGTCGCCGGCTGGCGCGCAGGAGACCGTCGACCTGGCCGACGTGTTCAACCCGTTGGTCGTGAAGGCACTCCAAGGCGCTGACATTTCCACCGAATTGACTCCACTCGGGCTCTCGTCCGATGATCCGTGGTTCGACGAACCTGAAATCGAGCCGGGTACCGCCCCCGGCACACTTCTCAAAGCGCGTCCGGTCAGCGTGCAGGTCTACCAGGTCCGTCCCGACGTGGTCTCGGCTCACCAACTCATGTACACCACCACTGATCACTTCGGTCGGCAGGTGATCAGCACCGGAATTCTGATGATTCCCGAGGACGGAACTGCGCCAGGTGATCGCAAGATCATCGGATACGCCGAGGCGAACGACAGCCTCGGCGCGAACTGCGCACCAAGTCACCAGTGGACCGGCGGCAATCAGAGCGACCCGGCGATGTTCTCGGCGCTCGGCCCGGTGGCTCAGATGTTCGGCCACGGCTGGGCAGTGATGATGAGCGACGTCGGCAACGACGGCGACACTGCTCCCCATCCGTTCTCGATCGGACAGTTCTCAGGGAAGGCAACGCTCGACGGCGTTCGGGCAGCACTCGCGCTTCCGGAAGGCGGCCTCGAATCAGACACCCCTGTCGGCATCTACGGTGTCGCCGGAGGCGGTGTCGCAGCGGGCTTTGCCGCGGAACAAGCCCATGATTATGCGCCGGAACTGAACGTCCAGGCCAGTGCCATTCAGGCGATGATGATCGACCCCGCAACGTTCGAGGAAACAGCGGCCGGTGGGATCGGTTCCGGATTCGTCTTCTCGAGCATTCTCGGATTCGACGCGGGCTACCCCGACGTTCGGCTCGACGATCATCTGACTCCGATCGGTCACAACGTCGCCGCAGCCTTCCGCGCGTCCTGCCAGGCGCTCTACCTCGGACTCCCATTCGTTCCGTTCGACGTCCTACTCACCAACCCTTCGCCCCGAACGATCCCTGCGCTGGCCGCGGCGTACGCGGACAACACGTTGGGAAAGCAGGCGCCGGCTTCCAAGCTTCTGATTTCTTCCTGTGAGGACGACTTTCTCGTTCCCTTCAGTGAGGCAGAGCACTTGGCGCAGACATATCGAGCAGACGGCGGCAACGTGGACCTGCTCCCGTCGCAGTGCGGGCCGCTCGATTACGTGACCAACCTGTACAAGACGGTGACCGATCAGCTGGGTATGCAGGACATCGCCTGGCTGGCAAAGACGTTCGACGAAGCCGAGGGACGATGAGCTTGCGGAAGTCTCTGACGCGCAGGGATTTTGCGCGCACGGTTCTCGTTGCTTCGGCAGGTATCGGCGGTGCCGTCGTACTGGGAGGCAGGGCGTCCGCGGGTACTGGTGAGCTCGACAGGTACCTCGACCTGGAAGCAGTGAACGCAAACGCCGAAGCCACGGGCGGCCTGCATCCTTCTCTGCCATCGGATTCCGCGACGCTGCGGTCTTTGGTGGATACCGCCCGAGCCTCGGGAGTGGATCCGCATCGCTATCAGACACTGCTCAAGCAGTACTGGCTCGCGGTCGGGACGGAGTCGGCAGGTATCGATCTCGCTACGTGGACTCCGTTCGACGGTGTGCACGCGAATCTCGGAAACCTCACCAACACTTTCCAGTTCTACGAGCGACTCCAGCTCGAGCATCGAGAGCTGCAGTGGGCAGGTATGGGAGGAATGGTCGGGCCCGCTTTCGCCGGTGGACTCCTCGACTTGGACTACGGGCGGGTTGTGCTGGAAGTCCAAGCGATCAGCGAGGCGATGGCACTGGTCTGGCGAGAGATCGACCGCATCGGGTCGCCGGTTGCATCGTCGATGGGAGCACCCGAGGACATTGCGGCACTTCTCGAGGTCGGCCACGAGATTCGCCCCGAGGACGTGATGTGGTTCCAGGGGAAAGTGATTGCGATGAGCAAACACATCTTCTCGGACCTGATTCCCATGCACATGGCGTGGGTTCACGACGGTGTCGACGGCATCGCCGAACTCGATCGCGCAGGGCTGCTCGACGAGAACGCCCGTATCGCGTGGAACAACATTGCCTCGGGGACACCGGAATCGGTCTTCGACGGCAATGTGCGTCTGCTGCGAAGGGAGCAGTACCAGTCGGTGGGTGATCAGTGGGACGAGGCGAAGGCCTACCGCGGCAGTGTTGGTCGCTCGTTGACCTACCTGACCACCTTCGCCGCATCACCGTCGATGCCTGGCGTCGTGCCGCCACGCGAGTCGAACCCGCTCTCGTTCGAGGTGGGCAATGCTGTTGTGCAAACGCCGCTTCCGGACTTCAACTGGGCGGACCGGGACGGTCGTTGGACCTACATCAACGGTCAGCTGCTCCCGGTCTACAACAACCTGATGAACAATCAACCGGAACTGTGGCGAGCGACGCTGGCCGCGCCCGTCTCCGTTCGGATAACCGAGCAGCGAATGATCGCTCGCTTGCCGGACATGTTGCGGTCCATGTTGTCGACTCTGGCGATTACGGTCAACTGAACTCGGCGGTGGCGGGGCCTCAGGGTCCCGCCACCGCCCGTGAACTTGTCGGTCAGGCCTGGCTCAGCTCCGCTTGCATGCGCGCGGAGTCCTTGCCGACAGTGCGGGTAGCCAGGTAGATGAATACCGCGGTGAGTGCCAACATGATCGGCACGAGATACATGGCCGAGTTCAACCCGTCGCCGGCGTACTGAGCCAACTTCCCGGTACCGGCATCTGCAAGTGCACGCTTGGCGAACCAGTCCGAGATCGCTCCAACGGCAACCGGTCCGGAGAATCCGCCGAGAAGGTACATGGCAGCGAAGAACAGCGCCGTCGCAGTGCCGCGGAGCCTGGGAACCACGACGTCGTGAATGGCAGGGTAGACGCTGATGTAGAAGCCGTAGGCCAGAAGCCACCCGGCCGAGAACAAGAGCGTGAACATCACGACGTTTCCGCCGTGTTGCAACAGTGCCAGCGCCGTCAAAGGTGCCGCCAATGCCGAGGTTCCGACACCGATCATCAACCGTGCGCGTGGTGAGCGTGCGCTGGCCTTGTCAGCGTAGCGAGCGCCGAGAAGCAATCCGATCAGGCCCGTGATTCCGACGATGATGCCGGTGACCGATGCCGCCGCAGTCAGTTTCAGGTGGTACTGGCGCATGAGCAGCGGGACGACAAACGAATTCACTGCGTAGGCGGCGAAGTTGAACGTCAGCCCGGCAAGGATGAGCCAACGAAGCGTGGGAATTGCGAGCAGACGACGGATCGGGCGGGTGATCGGTGCCTGTGAAACAGCGGCTGCGCGGGCCTCCGGACTTTCGGAACCACCACGAACCGGATCTGCCATGCGGTAGAGCACGACTGCAAGCAGGACACCGGGAATCGCCGCGAGGAAGAACGGTGCACGCCAGCTGTCGAATGCCTCGGCGATCTTGCCGACGGTGAAGTAGGCGAGCATGAGGCCAATTGGCAAACCGAGCATGAAGACACCAAGTGCGCGTGAGCGTCGTTCTGCCGGGTAGATATCACCGATCATCGAGTTGGCTGCAGGTGTGAAGGTCGCTTCGCCCACACCGACGCCGAGACGCGCGAGGATGAACAGCACATAGCTGCCGGCGGCACCGGTTGCTGCCGTCAGTCCGCTCCACACCAGGAGTCCGATCCCGATGATCTTGGGACGGTTCTTCGTGTCGGCCAACCGGCCCAGAGGCAGTCCTGCGACTGCGTAGACGAGGGTGAATGCAGAGGTGATCAATCCCAATTGCAAGTCGCTGAGCGAAAACTCGTTCTTGATCGGCTCGGCAACGACTGAGGGGATCGCCCGGTCGAAGAAGTTGAGCATGTTCGCGAGAAACAGGGCGACGAGTGTGCCGCCGAGAAGTTTGTCACGTGTTCCGACAGGGGCGCCGTCGACGGACGGCAGCGGCGGAGCGTCTCGTTGAATTGACATGATTGTTCCACCCTTTTCGCGAGTGCTGAATGAATTGTGCTGGGGGAGAAGCTCAGGACAGAGCGTCGGCGACCGTTTTCCCGATCGCCTGCATCCCGGCCGCAGTGGGATGCAGTGGAACCGCCGGCTGGGTAGGGACGATTCCCGTGTAGTAAGCAGTGGCAGGGTCCGTGCAGATGTCATGCCCGGCAGTGGTTTCGGTGATGTCGATGTACTCGACGCCGTAACGGGCCGCAGTTGCTGCCATGACCGTGTTGCCGTAGTCGATCACACTCTGGAGATAGTCGGCGTCGCGCGGCCAGAACGGCTGAGTGCCGGGGCAGCCGCCACTACGGATGTATGTTCCGTATCCGACCACGACGATGCGCGCCGACGGTGCTCGATCCTGCGCGACTTCGATCATGGAACTCCAACCTGTGGACGCATTTTCGATCATCTGTCGCTGTTGATCGACGCCACCGGAGGTGAACTTGTCACGGCAGGACGTTCCGGTGGGTTCGGGGAGTGGATTGACGCAGCTCAGAACTGTCGGGAACAACGAGATGTCGTTGGCACCGATGGTGATGGTGACGAGGTCGGTATCAGGCCCCAATGCTGTTGCCTGCGGTGATACTTGACCGGAGAACGTCGATTGTGCGGTGTCCGTGACGTTGGCGGATCGCGCCGACGAGCAGGTCATATCCGTGAGTTGAGCGCCGAGTTCTCGCGCCACCACGGACGGGTAGTTGTCGAGTGATCGTAGACAGCCCGGTGACGACGAGTCCTGCGCGGTGACCAGTGGGCCGGCCGCCGCGGAATCGCCGAGCGCGACGTACTGGATAGTGCTGACCGCTGTCTCGGCACTCGACACACCGGTCCCGAGAGCCGCGATCGAACCGGCAGCCACGACGCCTGCCAGAATGGCTGCGCTGCGCGTTTTCCACGTCACTCGAGGCTCCTCTTGGTCGAAGGTGGGACTTCCAGTTACGCCGCTGATTGTGAATTCGTGAGTGGCGTGGGTTACATAGTGATAGGAAAAAGGCAGGTCGGCCTTGTGGTGGCAATTCAATTCTGTGGAGGGTTTTGTGTCAGGAAACAAAGATCTGCCGTTCGAGCCGATCCTGGTTGGTGGCAGATCTCTGGCCGACCGACTGGCGCAACGCACCCATCCACTGGTCATTGAGACAGTCGATCTGGTCCACCGCGACGTCACCTTCTACCGGTTGCTCCCTGACGAGGCATTGCGTAACGACGTCACCACCATCGTGAGGCGCAATCTGGAACTGTTCATTTCGATGCTGCGGACCGGCGCCGATCTGGCGCCCGAGTTGCTCGCCGACATCAGCGAATCGGCTCGCCAACGGGCTCAGGAATTGGTTCCGCTCGGTGAGGTGCTGCGGGCATATCACTTGGCAGCCGGGCTGTGGTGGGAGACCATCAGCGAATGGGCGGTCCCGGAAGACGGTGTCGCACTTGCCCGCACCGGACGACTCTTGAATGCATACACCGCGGCTTCCGCGTCGGCGGTTCTTGCCGGCTACGGTTCCGACCATGTCACCCAGACGGACGAGGATTCTGCGCGAAGGTCATTGTTCGTAGCACTTTCGACGGGTGTCGATGTTGATCGGGTCTCCGACGATGTGGGCATCAGGTTGGCGCGCCTGTACTGGGTGGTGGCGCTGCACGTCGAACGGAATGACGACGAGTCCTCGACCGAGGTGGACACTGCCGTCGCCGAGCGGAGAAAGGTGCGCCACCTGCAACGAGAGCTTGATCAGGTGGGGCGTGACAAAGCGCTCGGGGTGCTCGGGAGCAGTGGCGGAGCCGTACTGATTCCTATTGTGGAATCGGAACCCGCTGAGGGGAACTGGGCGTCGAGTCCGCAGTATCTTTCATTGTGTCGACGATTGGGTGATCTCGAGAAGGTCATCGGTGCATCGACGGTTGCCGCCGTACATGTCGCGGCACCGCCGGCAATTCCCGCAGCGGTGTCGCAGGCGCGCGAGGTGCTGAACGTTGCCCGAAAGTACGGCCGTACAAGTGGGGTCGTGCGTCTCGAGGATCTTGCAGTCGAGTATCAACTGACCCGCCCGAGCGCTGCGCTGCCGATCCTCGCAGATGTGTTGTCGCGGTTGGAGTCCGATCCTGCCGTGCTCGAGACGCTCGAATCTTTCATCGACTCCGGATTCGATCGAGCTACCACCGCTCGGCAGTTGCACGTACACCCGAACACGGTCGTGTACCGCCTGCGTAAAGCGAGTTCCCTGACGGGACTTGACCTGTCGTCACCGAAAGATCTTGTACAGGTCACCATGGCGCTGGGAGCGCGTCGCGCGCTCGGAATGGAGGCGGACTCTTCCCAAACGTGATGCGTCTGTGGTTCTCTGTGAACGTGTCTGATTCTCGGATTGGCAATCCGGCCGGGAGACATGGCCAGACTGGGTCAGCTGATGGTGCAACGAGGCGCGTGGCGTGATCAGACGTTGATCGACTCCGCCTACCTCGACGAGTTGTCCGCGCCCTCTCCGTCCAATGGGGGGTACGGCTTCTTGACCTGGGTGAACGCGGGCGAGGACTTCTACTCCGTGAATGCGCCGGTGAGCAAGTATGTTTCGCATCCGGTGTGGCAGAACGCGCCTCGGGATCTCTATCTCCAGGAGTTCTTGCGGCTTGTCGTCGCTTCGATCGTGGACGTTCCACCGCCGCCGTACGTCGGGCCTCCCGTGCATGGGTCGGGTGGTCCGCTCATCGACGATCCGTCACAGCTCGTCGGCTTCGCGAACCCCGAATTGATCTTCGACACGATGGTCGGGACGGGGCGAGCAGGAACACCCGGATGCAACATCGTGATCTGCAACAACGAATTGTTGCCGTTCAGTGTCGCCGGCCTGCTCGGGGATGCTGCAGCTCAGATCGGTAACGCGGCAGGCGCGTCGATTCGAGATGCTGGTAGATGACGGTTTCGAACCCGAATTGTTGCCCAATATTTATGTTTAATCTGTGTGACGGTCAGTGAACAGTAAATTTGAGTCAAATGATGCAATCGCGACGAAATGTTCGTTACCGTGGGCTGGACAATCGACAATCTGGGGGTTCGGCTACATGGCAAATGTTCGTAGGTCTCTGACGAAGGGATTGATTGCTGCTTCGGTAATCGCCGCAGCCGGAGTGGGATTGTCGCCGGCGACAGCGAGTGCCGACATCACTCCGACGACGGTCGTCAACGGCATCCTGTCGACGGTGGGCGGCTGCCAAACACCGGTGCGGTCTCTCATTCTTGCGTGCACGAGTGCTGAGACGCTGACACGCCAGTCGCCCGTGCTGCTCGACCTCAACCCCGTGGGCACGAACATCGTCGTCTTGGGTGCCGGCCTCTTCGACGACGGCACGATGCGTCCGATGTTGGTCGACCGGCTTCAGGCGGCGCTCCAGCTGGCCCGTCAGTACCCGCAGTCTCCGATCATCACAAGCGGTGGGGCTCCGAAGGCCGGAGTAACGGAAGCCAGGGCAATGCGCGAATGGCTCGTTGCCAACGGCGTCAACCCGGGCCGGATCACCGAAGAGGGAACTTCGTGGTCGACAGTCGAGAATGCGATCAACTCTGCGCGGATTCTCGCCGATCGAGGCGCGACCGGCGTGGTTGTGGTCTCGAGCGCCAATCACGTGGAGCGCGCGATGGTGGACTTCCGCGTTGCAGTTCTCGGCCGGATCCCGGTCGCAGGCGTAATCGCTGCAACCTGACGTCAGTGATTGTGGGAGTTGGACTTTCGCCAGTTCAACGGCGAGGCGTCGAATCGTCGACGGAAGGCGCGGCTGAACGCTGCATCGGATTCGTAGCCGACAGTTATCGCAATGGTTCCGACCGGCTCGGTGGTTTGCACGAGTAGTTCGGCGGCACGGTCGAGTCGGCGCTCGGTGATGTAAGCGCCGGGCGTCTGGCCGACCAGTCGCGAGAAGCGCTCCGCAAAAGACGATCTCGACAGGGTGGACAGCGTCGCCAGTTCGTCGATGGTCCAGTTGCGTGACGGGTCGTTGTGGACGGCCTCGAGGGCCTGCCCGATTCGTGGATCCATTGCTGCGGTCAACCATCCGCCGTTCGATCCGTCCGCTCGAGCCCACGCTCTGAGGATCTGGACGAAGAGAAGGTCGAGAATCCGGGAAACCATCACGGAGGAACCAGGTTTCGGATCGTCCACCTCGGCGCCCAACAGTCGGCTGCTCACCTCGAGCCACTCGACCGGGGTTCCTTGTGTCGCGCGCAGTTCGACGAAGTCCGGCAGAACGGACAGCAGTCGCTGCGCTGCGACGTCGTCGAGTGTGAAAGTACCGAAAAACCAACATGTTTCGTTTTTCGTGTGCATCGGCATCGCATTCTCGATCGTATGAGCAAGCCCATGGGGTAACAGTACGAGTTCCCCGGGGCCGAGTTCGATCGGGGCTTTGCCCTGCGTTCTGATCACGATGTCACCGTGCTCGGCAATGTGAAGTGCTCGCACCCCCGTGGGTACCTCCACGGTGAAGTTCTCGCCGTGGACGCAGCGATGAATCTGATCACCGCGAAGGTGGACGACTTCGAGAACGTGCGAGAGGGTGTCCCGGGTTCGAGTCTCGTCGGTGGTGGGTACGTACCGCTGTGATGATGTTGTCCTCATGGATCGATCACTCCGATGTCTCGAGCATTCGGCGTTTCTGCACAAAAACTTGGCAATCTGGTCATGGTTATTGATCCAGGATCCCCTTAACGTGGGTAACAGGCAAGGTCTGGGTTTCGAAGGCTTGCCGATCGTCGGAGTATTCGTCGCACTGCGTATCTGGAGGAGTTGGTCATGACAGAGAAGGTAAACATCGTTCTGGTGCATGGAGCCTGGGGAGACGGTTCTCATTGGCGTCACGTCATACCCACCCTGCACAACGCCGGGCATCGAGTGGTTGCCGGTCCAGAATCCGCTTACTTCGCTCGCCGACGACGTGGACCGGACCAGGAAGTTGGCCGAATCGATGGACGGCCCGACCCTGCTGGTCGGACACTCGTACGGCGGCGCGGTGATCACAGGCGCGGGTCATGCGGAAAACGTTGTGGGACTGGTATATATCGCTGCCTTCGCGCCGGACGAGGGTGACAGCCTGGGAAGTATCTTCGCCCGCACGGATCAGCCGGCGGGCGCGGCGAACATCGCGCCGGACGCCGAGGGCTTCTTGTGGATCGCCCCGGACAAGTTTCAGGAGAGTTTCAGTCAGGATCTCGACGACACGGAAGCATTGGTCATGGCGCTGACGCAGAAACCCATTGCGGGTCAGTGCTTCTCGGACCCGTCAGGGCCGCCGGCATGGCGTGGGAAGCCCAGTTGGTATCAGGTTTCAGGGCAGGACCGAATGATTCCGCCGGAAACCGAGCGATGGATGGCAGAGCGTATCGGTGCCCGCGAGATCGAGGAACTCGACGCAGGCCATGCATCCTTGGCGTCCCACCCGCACGAGGTCACCCAGTTGATCCTGCGTGCTGCTGCAGAATTGTCGTGACGGCGTAAATCGTCCGGCTGTTCGAGTGGGCTGCCCATCACGACTAATTTGTCGTCAGTCCTCGGAACTGCCCAGTCGGTGAAGCAGCGCTGTCAGCGTGGTGATGTCGTCCGTATCCCATTTCGCGAGTCGGGCGCGCCAGCGATCTATCTGGTGATTGCGGATGGTCGTGAGCTTCGTTCGCGCCTCAGGGGTCAGAGCTACCAACTTGGCGCGAGCGTCGTCGGGATCGGGGATTCGTTCCACCAGGCCGAGTCGAGCTGCGGCGTCGATTTGCCTGGTCAAGGTGGACTTCTCGATATCGAGGGTGCAGATCAGGTCGGACATCCGCACCGCATCCGAACGGTTCAGGATGACCAGAACCGGGTAGAGCGCCGGATCGAGTTTGGGATGAATTGCGCGCGCATAGGTGCGCGCCTGGGCGCGTCCTCGTTGCCACATGTCGGCAAGTTCCATCTCCAGGCCCGTGATCGGATCTGAAACCACTGTCGTTTCCCCTTTGGTGCGATTCGTTCGGTGTTCATCAAACCAGAAGGGGGGCCGAAGTGATTTGGGTGAAGTCACGCTGAGCGAAAGGTACGTTCGGCGTACTGAAGGCGCCGGGCGTACCTTTCGCTCGCAAGGTGGGTGGGTCAAGCCACCGCATACGCCCGCACGCACGTGTTCAGGTCGCGGGTGAGATCGGCCGCGGTACTGGTCGGAGAACCGAATTTCACGACGGACCCGTCGCTCCCGTGGAACAACAGCGTCGGAAACGAAGTGGCGCCGAGCCTGCGTGCTCGGACGAAATCAGCGCGGGCGGCATCCTTCGAGGCGGCGGTGAACAGGGAAGACACCGCGGCAGATGGGTCGAGTTGGAGGGATTCCGCGATGGATCGGTACGTCTCGGGATCGGAAAGGTTGCGACCGTCTCGGTAGAACGCGATCTGCATGGCCTCCGCGATGTCGAGGGCGCGTGTCGGATCTTGCGAGCGCAGTGCGGCGAGTCCGATCGCTGCATCCGTCGAATCCATGACGAACCGCCCATCAGTCACCAGTTGTGAATATCCGTCACCGAAGACAGCGCCGGTCTGGGCGGCGATGGTCGCGTTGGCTGATTTCAGGTACGGAGCCGAAGACATGGGCGCGACGCGCTCACCGGTGAACAGTCCGCCGCTGACCACGGACAAGTCGATGGAATCGGCATTTTGACGGACGAACTCCGTCAACGCAGGGCCGAAGCCGAAACACCACCCGCAATAGGCGTCGAAGACGTAGGTGAGTTGCGTCTTGCCTGCTGTTTCCGAGCGTGATGTCTGCACTGGAAGATTCCTATCCGAGCGTGAACTGATTGATACCCTGACGATATGTCGCATTCGGGTATTCGGTCACGGTGAAGATGAGTCCCGAACTAGTGAAAAACAGACAAGTACCCGTCCGGGACGTCGGGTACGCATCGTCGGTGGCTGACGCGACCGAGATCGAAGTACTCAGCCTGGACACCATTCGCATCAACGGGGGAAGCGCAGAGTTCGTCGGCCCCCAACGGCCGCAATTTCACTTGCTCGCGCTGGTGACCGAGGGCTCGGCGCTACACACCATCGACTTCGTGAACTACGCGGTGAGCCCGGGGACCGTGTTCTGGGTCAGACCGGGGCAGGTGCAACAGTGGGGGCGAATCCAGGACTTCGAGGCGACGGTTGTTCTGTTCACGCCCTCGTCGCTCGATGCCGTCAGCCAGCAGTTGTTGGACGGGAACGCCCGCAGTCGGCAGGCAGCGTGGCAGTTGTCCGGCGAGAACCTCGAGACCATCAGCACGGGTATGAAACACCTGAACCTGAACTACGGCTGCCCGGATACTTCCGCGCCGGTCGTTCGCGCGGCCATTCTGCGGCACACGCTGACAGCAATTCTGTTGAAACTGACCCATCTCGGTGGACAGGAACAGAGTTCCGTGCTGGCGCACAATGACGTGTTCGAAAGGTTTCATGCCGTTGTCGAACGTGACTTCGCCACGGTCCGTTCGGTTTCGGAGTACGCCAACAAGATCGGGTACTCCGAGAAGACTGTGCTGCGGGCCACCCGAGCCGCTGCCGGGATGACGGCAAAGCAGTACATCGATCAGCGTGTGGTTCTCGAAGCGAAACGTCTGCTGTCTTTCGGCACGGACACGGTCACCCAGGTGGCGTCGAAGTTGGGGTTCGACGATTCTGCGAACTTCACGAAGTTCTTCGCCACCCGGGTGGGTGTTTCTCCGCTGACCTTCCGTCAGGACGTCAGAGCGCGCTGAATGCCGCCCATCGCGCGTCGGCGCTGTCGAGGGTTCCGATACTGTTCTGCCCCTTGCCATGTGCGATGCCGTCCAGATCCTGGATGATCCAGTAGATGGCAAAAGGATGGCTGCCGAACCAGAGATCACCGCTGACGTCCAGAGCGTGCGCCGGATCGGGTGTCAGGTTGTCGAACAGTGGAGTGTTTCGCACGATGGATGCGTCGTACTGCTGCCCGGAAAGTACGGCGACGGTCTGCGCCGCATGCTCGGGTAGGAGTTCCGGCGAGACGGGGGAAATCGTGCCGGTGTCTTGATTGTTGGTCGCGTTGACTTCCGATGCCGGCCTGGTGAATCCGGCCTCGGTGACCAGTGTGGAGATGGGAGTGGTCGGTGGCACGGTGAACAGGTTTCCGCTGTAGCCGAGAAGGATCGCAAGGCTCTGGCCGGCAGCCGCGGACTTGACGCCTTCGAGGCCGGATTCCAGCTTTCCGATCATGGCGGTAGCTTCGCTGCCTCGATCGAGCTGTGCCCCAGCGTGTTCGAGCACATCACGCCACGGCGCCGAGTACGGGAGGACCAAGGTTGGCGCCACGGAATTGATCTGCGCGAACAGGCTCGGTAGTGGACCGGCATTGCTCATCAAGATCTCGTCGGGTTCGACGGACGCGATCTCCTCGACGGCGGGGTTGGCGAAGAAAGTCGGCTTGTCGAGAACTTCGACGCCCTGCTCGCGCAGAATCGACTTGGCGACGTCCGATCGCAGGGTGCTGTAGACGACGGTGGGCTTCACGCCGAGTGCGAGTGCACTCAACCCCGCGTACTCGTCGAGCGCGAGAATGCGCTGCGGTGAGGCCGGAACTTCGACGGTGCCGAGTTCGTGGGTGACGGAGCGAGTTGCAGAGGCGGTGTCGGACTCGGCGGAGCTGCTGCACGCGCTTGCGCCGGCGACGGTCAGGAGAAGCGCCGAGACGATGCCGAATGCGGTTCGGGTGGTGAACATCTGAGGTCAACGATCCATTCGTGGGAAGAAGAAGGACAGGAGGGTACCGGCCAGCAGTAGGCCGGAGCAGACGAAGAGGGCCTGGGAGTATCCGGAAACCAGTGCTTCGGTCGGCGCGCTGTCCGAACGTGCCGTCGAGGAAGCGGCGACGCTCACGAGAACGGCTAGTCCGAGTGAACCGCCGATCTGACGCGATGTACTCAGTAGCCCGGATGCCATGCCGACTTCTTCGGGGGGAGCGTCGGCGGTGGCGACGTTACTGAGCGGCATGAACGACAGACCGATGCCGATGCTCGCCAGAAGCGAAGGCACCAGGATGACGGCCCAGAAGGGACTGTCGAGGTTCATGGTCGAAAACATGAAAGTTCCGATTGCGGCGACTGCTGTCCCGACTACGAGCAGCGGTCGAACTCCGTAGCGCGGAAGGAGTTTGGTGGACGCGAGGATGCCGATCACCAGGCCGAAGCAGAAGGGCAGGAAAGCCAGACCGGTGGTGGTCGGTGAATAGCCCAGCCCGCGTTGCAGGAAGAGTGAGACGAAGAAGAACGCGCTGAACTGTGCCGCGCACACCAGGCACATGATGGCGTTGGCCAGTCCGATTCGGGGTCGAAGCAGGGTGGACAGTCGTACCAGTGGTGTGGCGCAGCGGCTTTCGACCACAACGAAAGCAGTGAGCAGCGCGATCGTGAGCGCGAATCCACCCAGCACGTAACCTGAAGTCCAGGAATGTGATTCCGTGGCGATCACTGTGCCGACAAGGGCGGTGATTCCGGCCGTCGCCAAGATGGCTCCGGGGAGATCGAGAGAGCCGCCTCTGGCGGCTTGGCCGGCCGGCAGGCCGCGGGCACCGGCAACTGCGGCGATCAGGGCCACTGGTGCGCCGGCGAACATCACCCATCGCCAACTGAGCCCTTCGGTCAAAATGCCGCTCAGGACGACACCGAGTGCGCCGCCCAGTGCTGACGACATTGCGCCGATGCCGAATGCCTTGGCCCTGGCGCGTCCGGTGGGAAAGGCCTGACTGAGGGCGGCGAGCCCGGCCGGCGCGATCAGTGCAGCGCCGACGCCTTGAAGCGCCCGAGCTCCGACAAGCATTTCGGCGGACACGGAGAAGGTGCCGACGATGCTGACGAGGGCGAACAGCAGAAGCCCGGAAACCAGAACTCGACGAGTGCCCATCACGTCGCACAGACGACCGCCGAGAAGCAGCAGTCCGCCGAAGGCGAGGGCGTACGCGTTGACGACCCAGGACAACCCGGCGTCGGAAAAGTTCAGCGATTCCTGGATGTCGGGCAGCGCGACGTTGATGACCGACATGTCGAAGGCCACCAGGAACTGCGCTGCCGCGGCGGCTGTGAGGACCAGAGCCGGTGCGGCTACCGCTCGAGTTGTTGTTGTCATTGCAGGTACCTAATTTGTATACGCGTTCTCATAAGTAGTTAGGTTTACCTTGCTGGCGACTGAGATGCAAGGGGTTCCCCGGGCGAGAGCGTCGTAGCAGGGGCGCGCACAATCGACGGATGGCCGAAAAGATGGAACCGAGATCACCGCGGCTCGGACGTCCCCCGACGATCACGTCGGAGCAGATAGTCGACGAGGCGAAACGGCAGCTTCAGACCGGCGGCGCCGACGCGTTGAGCATGCGCGCGTTGGCGAAGTCGCTCGGCACCACGCCGATGGCGCTGTACCGGCACGTGGGCGACAAGGAACAGCTGATCAGCGCGGTGCTCGATGTGTACTCACAAGATCTCGGCGCGCTGGTCCTGCCGCAGGATCAGGTCGAACGGCTTCGCACGATCTTCACCGCGATCTTCGAAAAGCTGGCGTCGGAGCGCTGGATCATCGAGTTGCTTCAGCGCGGTGGCCGTGGTGGGAGCGGCGCTGTGGTCTTGGTCGATCGGGCGATGGCCGCGTGTGTCGAACTCGGTATGTCACCTCGTCGCGCACTGTTGATCTATCGAGCGCTGTGGAACTACACACTCGGCGCATTGCTCAACATCTACGACACCACTACGCGACCGGAAGGCAGCGTGTCACCTCTCGCGGTCAAGATCCGAGAAATCGGGCCCGAGAAACTGCCGGTGCTCAGTGAGGTGCTCGAGGACTGGCCTGGAGGGACGACGACTGAGAGCTACTTGGAAGGACTGGAAGTCTTGATCAGCGGATATATGAACTCCGACTGAGTGTGTTCACAGCAGTCCGTGCCGCGGTGGGATTGTCCCGGACAGTGTCCACCGGCCGATGTGCTGGACCTTCCACCTCGTCGGATCGTGCAGGGTGTGCGTGCGCGCGTCACGCCAGAATCGGGAGAGGTTCGCCGATTCGCCCGCGCTTCTGGTGCCACCGATCTCGAACAAAGTGCTCGTGGCCGCCAATGACGCCCTGGCGCCGACCACTTTGGCAGTTGCAGCGTCGATGGATGCTCGGGCCGTGGAGTCCTCGGTGGGATCACGACGCGCCACGTCGATCGATCGCGCTGCTTCCGCCAAGAGGGATCTGGCAGCGCGAACCTCGATTGCCGCTTCGCCGGCGAGTTGAACGAGCAGTGGATCCTCCACCGCTGTATCGACTTTCGCTTCGAAGAAGGGACGCGCCTTTGCCGCGAGTTTCACGGATTCACGCAGTGCAGCCGACGCGATGCCGGTGTCGATCGCGGCGTGCAGGATCTGGGCCTGTGCTCCGTAGGTGGTCGGGTGAGTGAAGAGCGACGTGAAGGGCACGACATTGAACCGCGGCACCGAAACGGATCCCAGGGTCACGGTTCCGCTTGCAGTTGTCTTCTGTCCCATGCCGTCCCAGTCGTCGACGATCGACAGTCCGGGAGTATTCCGGGGTAGGTAGACCGCGGATTTCACCTGTGCGCCGGTCTCGGTGAATTGATCCGCATTGGCGGCACGCACCACGATCCAATCTGCGAAAAGCGCTCCGGTGCAATAGAATTTTCGACCTTCGAGCACAAAGTCTTCCCCGTCGGGGGTGAGAGTGGTGCCGTCGATGTCGATGGTCTTGTTGCCGCGCTCGCTCTGGGCGTTGGCGAACTGCTTGCCCGACAATGCTTCGGCGTAGAAGAACTGCTTCTGCTCGTTAGACCCCTGGTACCGGAGCGCTTCCAGGAAAGTGAAGTGGCTGTGCGGAATCTGCGCGATGCTGGGATCGCCCTCGGCGAGTAGGCGGAAGACCTCGGCCAACGTCTCGGTGCTTGCGTCGATGCCACCGAACTCCTTCGGCACCGAGAGTCCGAGCAAGCCGGACCGCGCCAGGGTGCGAACCTCGTCGTGGGGAAGGAGGCGCTGCGCATCGCGGACTCCGGCACCTGCCGCGAACTCGTCGGACAGCTGTGACGCCACCGAGAGCGCCTCGTCCTCGCTGGTGATGCGGTGCGCGATCTCCTGAATGTCCACAGCAGTCATGCTGCCACCGTTTCACAGTCGCAGCACCCACCCAACACTTACAACCTGTGTGATCGCTACCCTGGAAACCACTGGGAACTGCATGTTTGCTGGGTTTCATGTCTACTGAACGTATCGCCGACGAGATCAAGTTCGCCTACTGGGTGCCCAATGTCAGTGGTGGTCTGGTCACCTCCGACATCGAGCAGCGGACCAGCTGGGACTACGAGTACAACAAGAAGCTGGCACAGACCGCCGAGAACAACGGCTTCGAGTACGCCCTGAGCCAGGTACGTTACGAGGCGAGCTACGGGGCCGAATTCCAGCACGAATCCACGAGCTTCAGCCTTGCGCTTCTCCTGGCCACCGAGAAGCTCAAGGTGATCGCCGCGGTGCATCCGGGACTCTGGCAGCCGGCCGTGTTGGCGAAACTGGGCGCTACCGCCGATCACTTGTCGAACGGTCGATTTGCCGTCAACGTCGTCAGTGGTTGGTTCAAGGACGAGTTCACACATCTAGGCGAGCCGTGGCTCGAGCACGACGAGCGTTATCGGCGTAGCGCCGAGTTCCTTCAGGTTCTTCGGAAGATCTGGACGGAGGACGACGTCGATTTCCGCGGCGACTTCTACCGCATCCACGACTTCACGTTGAAGCCGAAGCCTCTCAACACTCCGGAGCGCCCCAATCCCGAACTGTTCCAAGGTGGTAACTCGGCGGCAGCCCGTGAGAACGCGGGCCGGTATTCGGATTGGTACTTCAGTAACGGCAAGGACTACGACGGCGTCACCGAACAGTTGGTCGACGTTCGCCGTGTTGCTCGTGAGAACGATCGGGAGGTCAAGTTCGGGCTCAACGGATTCATCATCGCCCGCGACACCGAGGCGGAAGCAAAGGACACACTGCGCGAGATCATCGCCAAGGCCAACCGCCCTGCGGTCGAGGGATTCAAGAATGCAGTCCAACAGGCCGGCGCATCGACCGCGTCCAAGGACGGGATGTGGGCGGATTCGACGTTCGAGGACTTGGTTCAGTACAACGACGGTTTCCGCTCGCAACTGATCGGCACGCCGGAACAAATCGCGCATCGGATCGTCGAATATCGCCGTCGCGGTGTCGATCTGATTCTCGGCGGATTCCTGCATTTCCAGGAGGAGATCGAATACTTCGGGGCCAAGGTGCTTCCGCTGGTTCGTGAACTCGAAGCAGCCGACAGCGACGAGCAGGTGCTCGTCACCGCCGGCTGATCGCCTGATCTCTCAGGACTTCGCGTGGCGTTTCGCCAGCATCCAACGTGAGATCTTCATGTCCCTGGCTTTTCGCTCGATGGTCAGCAGGTCCAGTGGAGCGCTGAACTTCTGAACGGCCAGTGATTTCACACTGCTGAACTCACGCAGCCCATCGGCTCCGTGGATACGGCCGAATCCGGAATCGCCGACCCCGCCGAACGGCAGGGCGGCGATTCCGGCGAAACCGAGAACCGAATTAACCGTGACGACACCGCAGTCGAGCTTTTCGGCAATCGCTCGGCCCTTCAACGAACTCTTGGTGAACACCGAGGCGCCCAAGCCGTACTTCGACGCATTGGCGCGTTCGATCCCCTCGTTCATGTCGGAGACCTTGTTCACCACGACGCTCGGGCCGAACGTCTCCTCGGTGATCGCCGTGGAATCCTCCGGAACATCCGTCAGGATGATCGGATCGATGAACGGACCGTTGAACGAATCAAGTCCGCCGAGTACAGCTTTCGCGCCGCGACTGAGAGCGTCTTCGATCTGGCCCCGGACTATCCCAGTCTGCTTTCCCAGCGTCATCGGCCCGTAGGTCGAGCTGTCGGTGGCGCCGGCGTGGGCGTCTCGTAGCGCGGCGGTGAGCTTGGACAGGAAGGCGTCGTACACGGGCGCTGCGACGTAGATTCGTTCGACGCCGGCACAGGTTTGTCCGCCGTTGCCCACTGCCCCGAATGCCGCGAAGCTCACGGCCGCATCGAGGTTGGCATCGGAGTCCACCAGCATGGCGTCCTTGCCGCCGCATTCGGCGACCAGGGGAGTGAGGGTGTCCGCACAGGCGGCCATTACGCGCTTTGCGGTAGCGGTCGAACCGGTGAATGCGATCTTGTCGACGCCGGACGAACACAGAAGTGCTCCGGTTTTGCCGTCGCCGGTAATGGTCTGCAGGACAGGGTGTCCGGGTGCCGCGATGTCCCACAGCCGGGCCAATTCGACGCCGACGCCTGGTGAGAGTTCGCTCGGTTTGAACACGACGGCGTTACCGGCGGCCAGTGCGTAGCCGATCGACCCCATCGGTGTGTACAGCGGATAGTTCCAGGGGCCGATCACGCCGACGACGCCCATCGGCCGGTAGCCAACGGATGCAGACTGGTTGGCGCTGATCAGTCCTGCACCGACGCGTCTGCGGCGCAACACTTTCTGTGCGTTGCGTGCCGCCCAGTCGAGATGTTCGACGGCCAGCATGACTTCGAGTAGTGCGTCGTCGCTGGGTTTTCCGGTCTCGGCGGAAATGATCGCCGCCATCGATTCGGCGTGAGTGGCGATCGCGGCGCGGAAATTGCCGAGCACCTTCCGGCGGCCTTGGAATCCGAGTTGATCCCACCACTTCGACGCCGTGCGTGCTGCGGCGACCGCTTTCTCGATCTCTCGCTGGTCTGCAATGGGGTGCTGCGCGACCACGGAATCGTTGCGAGGGTCGAGGCTCGCGAAAGTGTGATCGTCCGATCTCGGATCTGTCGACGTGGACGTGCTCTGGCGGCCGAGCTGTTCTGTCATGTTCTTCAGATCCTCCACATGTCGGTGCATCACATATATGTGATGTGATTTACTGTGCTGGTAGTCACAGTATGCGTCGGGCCGAGCTCCGACAAGCCTCCAGCCTCATCTCACTCGGGAGTTTTCGATGTACATGGATTTCACGCAGGAGCAGTCTGATTTCGCCAAGTCGGTAGCGTCGTTCTGCAAGAAGGAAAGTGGTACCCGTGAGCAGCGAGACCTGCTGACCGATCATGGCGCCCATAACCACAACCAGGCGTTCTACGAGAAGATGGCGGAATTGGGATGGCTCGGGCTGACTGTCCCGGAGGAATACGGCGGATCCGCCGGAAGCACGGTCGACCTGTGCATCTTCCTGGAGGAAGCCGCCAAGGGTATGGCGCCGATCGGTGGACTGGGCCCGACCGTCATCACCGGGGCTGCATACGAGAAGTTCGGCAGTCCGGCCCAGAAGGAGGCAGTGCTCGGCGGGATCGTCCGTGGCGCGTCTCAGTCGATCTCGATGTCCGAACCCGAAGCGGGCTCCGACGTGGGAAATCTGAGTTGCCGCGCCGAGAAGGTCGACGGTGGGTGGCTGATCAACGGCCAGAAGACGTGGTGCTCCAACGCGCACTTCGCCGAGAACATCCTTCTGGTGGCTCGCACATCCCGAGGTGAAGGCAAGCATGAGGGCCTGACGATGTTCCATGTCCCGGCCGACATCTCCGGATTGAAGATCAGTGGAATCGACACCATGGGCGGCAAGGAGGTCAACGATCTCTACTTCACCGACACATTCCTGCCCGAGGACGCGGTGGTTGGGGAAGTCGGCAACGGCTGGCGTCAACTCATGGCCGGACTCAACATCGAACGCCTCATCCTCGCGGCGATGATGCTCGGGACCGCGCAGCGCGCTTTCGACGACACCCTCGAATTCGTCACCACGCGTAAGCAGTTCGGCCGTCCGGTCGGATCGTTTCAGGCGCTTCGCCATCGGATCGCGGATCTCGCCACGGAGATCGAATGCGGCCGTCTGCTGGTCTACAGCGTGGCCAGGATGGTCGACGCCAACCCGACCAAGATGTTCCCGCGGGAAGCGTCGATGGCCAAGCTCAAGCTGACCGAGACCGCCAAGAAGGTCGCGCTCGAGGGGATGCAGATGATGGGTGGGTACGGTTACGCGACTGAGTTCGACATGGAGCACCATGTGCGAAAGACTCTTGTGTCCTCCATTTATGGTGGTACCAACGAGATTCAGCGAGACATCATCGGCAAAACGTACGGACTGTGAGGATCGGTTGTGGCAACGTCTGCACGCACTCGGAGAGCGACATCTGAGCTGAGGAGACGGCCACAGTTGTCGGAGGACGTGGCCAACCACGTTCGCAACCTGATCATGTCCGGCTCGGTCCGTCCGGGCGAGTTCGTCAGGCTGGACGAAACCGCGGCCGACCTCGGGGTCAGCGTCACGCCGGTGCGAGAAGCCCTCGTCGCATTACGCGGCGAGGGGATGGTCGAGTTGGTTCCGCATCGCGGCTATCTCGTCTCGCCCCTCAGTCGCCAGGACATCGAAGACATCTTCTGGTTGCAGGGGCAGATCGCGGTCAAGCTGGCGTTGCGGGCGATGGACAGCATCACCGCTGATCAACTCGCGGAACTCACGGAACTCAATGCCGATTTGCGAGCGGCGGTCGACGCTTCTGATGCAGCTGCGATCGAGCAGTGCGAATTCGAGTTCCATCGCCTGATCAATCGCGCTGCGGGTGGTGCGAAGTTGGCATGGTTCCTGTTCGGCGCGATTCGGTACACCCCTGCTCGTCTCTACGCGACGGATCCAGGCTGGGGTGAGCTTGCGGTATCGAGCCACGATGCTTTGATCGCGGCGTTCGAGAAGCACGATCGAGAACAGGTGGACGCGCAGATGAGTCTGCAGTTCTCCGACGGCGCTGCTCGACTTCTCGCTCACCTCGACAACATCGGGATCTGGGACTGAATCAGGAGCTCAAGACGGCGGCAGGGCGGGTGCGAGCAGGATCGCCGCACATTCGGCGACCAGTTCTTCTTCCGTCACGTCGATGTACCCGTCGAGCCATGCACTGAGGGTCTGCGCCAGGCCGCCGACCAGGAACGTGGCGGTCAGGGTCAGATGACCGCTGTCGTTCAATCGGTAGAAGGTCTTCGCGTTGGCGGCCAGGAGACCGATGAATATCGTCGTCGACGCTTGGCGTTTCTCGGCCAGGACAGGGCTCGTCAGGGCGCTGGAGAACAGTAGACGTCCGCGACGGGGATCGTTCGCGATAGTGCGGACGATGTTCGCGATTCCGGCGAGCGCCTTGCCGCGTTCGGTCTCGGCGGCGTCCACTGCAGCCTGGGTTGAAACGGCGATGTCCGTGATGACGGTGTCGTAGACGGCCGACATCAGAGCATCACGATCGGTGAAGCTCTCGTAGAAGTACCGCGCCGCGACACCGGCCTTCTTGCACACTCCGCGGACCGTCAGTTCGGGCTCGGCGGAGCCCATGAGTTCCAGACCGGCCTCGATCAGCGCCTCCCGTCGTTGGGCTACGCGGAGCGCGCCGTCGACGCCACCGTACGAACGCGGTTGGTCATTCATGAAGACCATCTTTGCATCCCGAGATTGCTTGACATCTCGGCATTTCAGCGTTTCACTCATCTGAGAACATGCGTTCGCAGATATGACTTCGAAGGGGTTCTGCCATGACGGTGAGTAGGTATTCGACGGGCGGGCGCGGGGAAACCGAGGCAGTCGGCGGTATCGAAGCGGTCGACACCAAAGCGATCGACATCGATGCGGAAGTCGAAAAGGCGATGTCCGGTCTCGGGTTGTTGGCAGCCGGCGCGAATGTCATCATGCAGCTCGCGCGTCCGGCGGTGGGGTACGGCGTGTACGAGAGCAAGGTCGAGACGGGTCGGTTGGATCGGCATCCGGTGAAGCGAACCCGGACGACACTGACGTATCTCGCCGTCGCAAGCCTGGCGACGGACGAAGAAAAGAAGCTGTACCGACGCGCAGTCAACGGCTCGCACAAGCATGTTCGTTCCGATGAGAACAGTGCAGTCGAATACAACGCGTTCGATCCGGAACTGCAGTTGTGGGTGGCCGCCTGTCTGTACCGAGGCTTCGAGGACGTCTACAAAATCTTGTACGGGGATCTCGATCCGGTAACCCGGGATGCGTTTTATCAGCGCAGCGCCACGTTCGGTACAACCCTTCAGATGCGACGCGACATGTGGCCGGCGGACCGGGATGCGTTCGAGGTCTACTGGAACGAGAACCTCGACAAGGTGGCGATCGACGAGACGATTCGTGAGCATCTCTACGGGATCGCGTCGGCGACCTTCACTCCGAAGTTGTTGCATCCCGTGGTCGGTCCGCTCAACCGATTTGTCACCACCGGGTTCCTGCCCCAAGCCTTTCGTGACGAAATGCGGCTCCCGTGGTCAGTGCGTCAGCAGCGTAACTTCGATCGATCCATGCGCGTCGCCGCGCTGGTCAATCGGTTCAGCCCGAAGATTCTGCGGATGTTTCCCTACAACTTCTATCTCTGGGATCTGCGTCGGCGCATCGCCAAGGGAATCCCGTTGGTCTGAGCCGACTCTGGCACTTGAAGTGATTGACACCACAGGTGAATCGGACACATACTCAACGTAGTTGAAGTTGACGTCAAGTTTCATCATTCCTGTGGAGGCTGTCAGTGGCGAACATCGAAGGCGTATGTGACCAGCGATTCTCTGGCTTGAAGGAGGCGCTGGCACGCAATCTCGATTCCGGCGAGGACGTCGGGGCAGCGATCGCACTGACGATCGACGGCGAATCCGTCGTCGACATGTGGGGCGGTTGGGTCGACGTCGAGCACACTGCTCCTTGGTCTCGCGACACCGTTACCAATGTCTGGTCCTGCAGCAAGACCGTGACCGCACTGGCCGCGCTCATGCTCGTCGACCGCGGGTTGCTTGATCTCGACGCCCCGGTCGCGCAGTACTGGCCGGAATTCGCAGCAGCGGGCAAGGACCGAATTCAGGTCCGGCAACTGTTGTCGCACACCTCGGGTGTGTCGGGGTGGGATCAACCGTTCACCCTCGAGAACATTTGCGACGACGAATATGCCACCGCCCGGTTGGCGACGCAGGCTCCGTGGTGGGAACCGGGTACGGCATCCGGATACCACGCCCTCAACTATGGCCATCTGATCGGCGAGGTCGTCAGGCGCATCGACGGACGAACCCTCGGTAGCTTCATCGACGAGGAAATCGCCGGCCCGCTCGATGCTGATTTCCGCCTGGGCTTGCCGAAGTCGGAATACGGGCGAGTCTCGAATGTGATTGCGCCACCGCCGTTGCCGATCGACATCGCGGCACTCGGGATGGACAACATCATGGTGAAGACATTCACCGCGCCGCCGGCTGACGCTACAGGTTCGTGGACCGACGGGTGGCGCGCCGCCGAGATCGGTGCGGCCAACGGTCATTCGAATGCGAGGGCACTCGCAAGGATCCAATCGGTGATCGCGTGCGGTGGCAAGGTCGGTGACGTTCGCTTGCTGTCGGAGGAAACGATCGACAAGATCTTCGAGGAGCAGTCGTACGGGGTCGACCTCGTCCTCGGCGTGCCGGTCCGCTTCGGCGTCGGATTCGGATTGCCGACGCCCGAGTCCGTCCCGTTCATTCCGGAGGGGCGAATCTGCTTCTGGGGAGGTTGGGGTGGCTCGCAGATCATCATCGACACCGAGAAGCGCATGACGTTCTCGTACGTGATGAACAAGATGGGGCCGGGTCTGCTCGGTTCCGAGAGATCGGCGCAGTACGTATCGGCGGCCTACGACGCTTTGAGTTGATCGACCGATTCAAATCCGGCAGAACGGTTTTTGTCTGTCGCCGCTGACTATGCTGCCGGATATGCCAGTGTGCTCCGGGGGGAAATCAGCGAGTCCGTTTCGTCGAAGTACGCCCAAAAGTTGCGGAGCTGCATCGGCTGATCGGCGATGAACGGTTTGGTCGACGTCGTCATGCGCTGGTGGCAGTTGCCGGACCAGTTCCACAGTTTCAGCAGGTACCTCCAGGACCGCGGGTTCTTGACTTCCTGCCGGGCGCTGGTCGGCGGAACAGCATTCTGGATGGGGCTGGTGTTGCTGTCGGCGCGATTCAGTGACGTCGGTCCGCAAGGTACGTTCTGGCGAGCGGTCAATCTGGCGGTCATCGCGCTGTGCCTCGGCGCGGCCCTGATCTGGTGGCTGTTTCCGCCTACGCCGCTGTGGTCGTACACCTTTGTCGTGGGTTCCGACGTCGCGATTGCGGCGGCGGCCGCAACCGACTCGGAACCGCTGGGACGACTCATCGCGTGCGTCGTTTTCGCGTCGATCGGCGGCTACATCGCGTTCTTCCACAATCCGAAACTCCAAGTCGGTCACTTGGTCTTCGCCTCGACCGTCACGGTGCTTTCGGGGTGGACTTTGTTGTTCGGGCCAGCAGCGGACGTCGGCTTGGGACTGGCGAAGATCTCGGTTGTGCTGGCTACGATCATCGTGATTCCTGTTGTGTCACAGATTGTTCTGGCGGTCCTGGGTTCGGATGCCACTACCTCCGACATCGACCCGTTGACCGGACTGCTCAACCGTCGCGGATTGGCGCGTCGGGTGAATGACTTGATGGGCGCTCCGGTCACCGAAGCGGATGCACTGCTCGTAGTGGTGATCGACCTCGATCGCTTCAAGACGATCAACGACGTTCACGGCCATGACGTAGGAGACAGCACGATCATGCGAACTGCACTGCGCATCCGTTTGTGGACAACCCAGTCCGCCTTGACTGCTCGTATGGGCGGTGACGAGTTCGTCGTGGTCGAACGGGTACCGGTCAGCGTGATCTCCAGGCTGGAAGGACAGATCCGCTCCGCGATGGACGGAGCGAACGATGACCCTCCGACGAGCGCGAGCATCGGAATGGCGGTCCGCACCGCGCCCCGGAATCCGGGTGAGTCCGTCGACGCTGCTTTTGCCGAACTCTTCCGCGTCGCGGACTCGGTGATGTACGAAGCGAAGCGCGAAGGTGGCAACCAGGTGCGGGCGAGCTTGGTCTGATGTGAGAGCTCAGTCGGCGAAGCTCAGACCACGTTCGGCGAGTGCTTCGCGCAGAATCCTCAAGGCCTTCGGTCCCATCCCGTGCAAAGCGCCGAGTTCCTTCTCGGACACGGACGTCAGCTGCGCGAGATGGGTGTAACCCGCTGCGATCAGCGCGCGCTGTGCGGGAGCTCCCGTCTTCGGGAAGTCGGTTTCCACTGTGCCCGGATCCGGTTCTGTCACTGGCCAACTCCTCCGTGTGGGTTTCTCACAGTTTAGCGAGCGTCGTGAACGATTTCGGGGCTGCCGATTTTGTCGGGCGTTCGCGGAAGTGCGCGAGCTGCCACGGCAATGCCGATGATCGAGACAGCGGCGAAGGTGAAGAGAAGCAATTGCGCAGAACGAAGCGTCGACGGTTCGCCGATGTTGACCAGCACTCCGGCCAGGGCTGCACCGAAAGCATTGGCGATCAGCTGAACGGTGTTGATGGCAGCCGAGGCACGCGCACCTTCTCCGGGATCGGTGACCGAGGTCATCGCCCCGACTGCAAGATGAGGCCAGGCGATGCCGATTCCGACGCCGGCGAACAGCAGTCCGATCACCCACGCGACCATCGCACCGGCGCCGGCGTGTTCGGTGAGAAATGCTGCCATGATGCCCAACCCGATCGCGACGAGGATCGGACCGCTGACAACGATTCGTCGCACGATACGAGGGGTCGTGGCCGAGGCGCTCGGGATTTCGCCGAGAGTCCAGCCGAGAGCGAGTGCGGCCCCGAGGAATCCGGCCGCGAGAGGCGCCAGGCCGGCAAGTCGTTGCCCGAAGAGTGGAATGAACGTCTCGACGGTCGACGCGACGGCGAGGACGACGATGGTCAGGTACACCCATTTGAGAGATGACGCGTTGAACGTCGACGGCGGTAGTACGCCGTGGCGCGAGCGACGGTCAGCGGCGACAAAAGCGATCAGTAGCAGCACAGCGGCGAGAACCATTGCGGCGGTCACGGCGAGGTTGGACAGAATTCCGGCAACGCTGACCAGCAAAGCTGCCGCAGTCAGCAATGCCAGCGAGAGGACCGGCACCGGGCTACTGGTGGTGCTGCCCGGTTCATGTGCCGGTAGCGCGCTGGGGACGAGAGCGGCGACTGCGATCGTCGCGATGACCAGGACGCCGAAAGCCCATCGCCAGGCTCCGAACTGAGCAAAGACACCGCCGATTGCAGGGCCGGCGAAGGTGCCGACTCCCCACATCGCCGAAACCAGCGCGGCCCCGCGAGTCCACAGATGTCTGGGGAGCGCGGCATTGATGACGGCGTAACCGAGACCGGCCAGCAGGCCACCGCCCGAACCCTGGATCGTGCGGCCGACCAACAGCAATTCCATCGTCGGGCTGACCGCACAGACAACGGTGCCGAGCGCGAAGATCGCGAGGCCGATCAGGTAGGCCCCGCGCGGTCCCCTGGCGGCGAGGACGTTGGTGACCAACATCGAAGAGATGACGGAAGCAATGAGGAAGACCGTCGCGGTCCAGGCGTAGTACTGCTGACCGCCGATGTCGTCGATGGCAGTCGGAAGCAGGCTGGTCGTCAGGTAGACGTTGGTCGCGTACAGCGCAACGCCGCCTGCGAGGACGGTAGCGGTGCCGAGGTATCGACCGCTCAGGAGTTGCCGCCAGGTTCCGGCGGGAGCATCGGTGGGGGAGTGCATGTTGTCGAAGGTAGAATCTCGAGTGCGCTTCAGGTCAATGTCGCGCAGCCATTGGGAGGCAGAATGATCCGTAAGAGTGACGAACTTCTCTCGATCGGTGAGGTATCGGAGCGCACCGGCGTCGCCGTGTCGGCTGTGCGCTACTACGAAACACTCGGTCTGGTTCCTGCGGAGCGGACGGCAGGAAATATGAGGAAGTTCCCGCGGCATTCGATCCGGCGGGTGTCGCTGATCCAGTTGGCAGTCAGATTCGGGATACCCCTGGCCGAAGTTGCCGAAGTATTCGGATCGTTGCCGCAGGGGCGAACTCCGACGAAGAAGGACTGGCGCAAGATTTCCACGGAGTGGAATCAGCGCCTCGAGGATCGCAAGCAGGCCATCAACCGGATGCAGGACGAACTGACGGGCTGTATCGGCTGCGGGTGTCTGTCACTGAAAACATGCAACCTGCTCAACCCTGGAGACGAACTGGGCCGGGAGGGACCCGGCGCCAGACGTCTCTGAAACTACTGTCGGTCACACTCTTTCGCGTGGCCGCGACTGAGCATTCCACCGACCACCACGACGCTCGATCTCGATGGGATGCGAGAAGCACTCGCTGATGTTCTGGGTGGTGATCACATCCTCGGCGAGGCCGCTGGCGGTCACGACGCCGTCCTTGATCAGAAGAGCATGTGTGGTGGTGCTGGGGATCTCCTCGATGTGGTGCGTCACGAGGATGCTGGCAAGTGACGGGTTCTGATTGCGGAGGTCGTCCAGTGCCGTCAAGAGTTGTTCGCGTGCAGCAAGATCGAGCCCGGTCGCCGGTTCGTCGAGCAGAAGCAGGCGCGGTTCGACCATGAGTGCGCGGGCGATCAGGGCTCGTCCCCGTTCGCCTTGGGACAAGTTGGGCCACAGCGCGTCCGAACGCGGACTCATTCCGAGTAGATCGATCAGTGCGTCGGCGTGAGCCTCTTGCTCCGGCGTCGGTGACCAGCGCGGCATCACCTCGGTGGTGTTGGTGAGGCCGGTGATCACGACGTTGCGGACGGTGATCGGAATTCCGATCGTGTGACGAGGGTTCACGTGCCCGATGTCCATCCGCAGTTCCCTCATGTCGACGCGGCCCAACTTGTGGCCGAGGACGTAAACGGAACCGCGAGTCGGGTAGGCGGTTGCTCCGAGCAGGCTCAGAAGCGTGCTCTTGCCCGCGCCGTTCGCGCCGAGGAGGACCCAGTGTTGTCCGGGTTCGATCGAAATGTTGATGTCTTTCAACAAGTATCGGCCGTCGCGGACGAGATCCACGTGTTCGGTAGACAGAACTGTGCCGGTGGGGTGTTGCACGAGAACTAACCTCTCTTAGGCGTCGAGCACACGCAGTCGTCGTAGGACGGTGTCGATGTTTGCTCGAGTTGCCGCTACCGCGGCTTCTGGGTCGGCGTCTTGAAGGGCCTCGACCAACTGATCATGGGCATGTGAGGTGTCGGGGACGCCGGCCTCGTGGGCCATCATCTCGACGAGGGATTCACGAAGGAGTGGACGCACCGACGTGAAAAGCGAGAGCAGAACTGCGTTTCCGGACAGCCGAACGACTTCGGTGTGGAAGTCGAGGTCGACGTCGACGAACTTCTCGACATCACCCTCGAAATGACTGTGTCGCATGGTCAGTCGACGCCGCAGGCCGTCGAGGTCCTCGGGTTGTACCCGCTCCGCGGCCAGTCTGGCGGCCTCGATCTCGAGTGCGCGACGGACTTCGAAGACCTCGAGGATCCTCGAGCGTCGAAGAAGTTTGGTGAATTCGTCGACGTGCTCGAGTTCGGACGCGGCAGCCACGAAGGTTCCGACGCCGTGTCGGACTTCGAGTAGTCCGTCGCGAGCGAGGAGGCGGATTGCCTCGCGAATCGAGGAACGCCCGACGCCGAGTTCGACGGCGAGGGCCGCCTCGCTCGGTATGCGCTCGGACGGCGCCCACGTTCCATGCATGATTCGCCCGCGCAGCAACTGTTCGAGTTGCGGTACCAGCGGACCACTGCGAAGTGTGAATCCTGTGTGGTCGTCGGACACGGCTTGCCTCTCGGGTGGGTACCGAAAGAGTAACAACTCATCAGACGTCTGAGGACTCGGGTGGCCGGTGTGTCGCCGTAGTGTTCACGCGGTCGAAGCGTGTCAGTTGCGGGTGACGCCGAGGAGCAGTGCGATCAGGTCGAGAGCCGTCTCGATCTCGGCCTTTTCTCGGCCGAGCAGGGGGGCGTAGAGGTGTACGTCGCAGATGCGGACGAGGGCTTCGCCCAGTACTTGCGGCGAGAGCGTGATCGTCAGCTGGCCGGCGTCGACCTGGGACTGCAAGATTTCGGCGGTGATGGAGGCGGAGATCGATTCGATGGAGCCGGGCATCATCGCGAGTTTGATGAACACCATCGGTTCGCGTTTGGTCAGCGCGCGCAGTTCTGTCGACGATTCCACCGATCGCATGACGCGGCCGAAGACGTCGAGAATGTACTCCGGACCTTTCCCCGACGCCTGTGACATCGCCTTTCGGTATGTCCGTTCGGTGGCCTCGGCCAGCACTGTTCCGAGCAGTTCGTCGCGGTTGCCGACCCAGCGGTACAGCGTCGCGCGGCCTACGCCGAGACGTTCGGCGAGCAGTGACATGTCGAGTGGTTCCTCCGCGAGGTACATGCTCGCGGCGGTGTCGATCGCGCGTCGGCGTTCGAGGTCGGTAGGCATCGGGACATTCTCTCCGGTTGTCCGGTACTGCACAATTTCGGCCGTTGAAAAATGGTGAGCCTCGGGGGATCGAGCCTATTGACGAACCTGGCCACGTGAGACACACTAGCTCATTGTCTCATGTTAGTGATGGCGATCACAGTCAGGGGTTCGATCGATGAGTTCAGTACAAACCGTTCGTGGGCCGGTGGATACAGCCGATCTGGGAAAGGTGTTGATGCACGAGCATGTCTTCGTTCTGGGTGAGGAGTTGCGCCAGAACTACCCCGACTACCCCGAACCCTGGGACGAGGAAGTGCGGGTAGCGGACGCAGTAGCAAAGCTGACCGAGGTGAAGTCCCGCGGAATCAGCACGATCGTCGATCCCACAGTGATCGGCCTCGGCCGGTACATTCCGCGAATCGTCCGGATCAACGAGCAGGTCGATCTCAACATCATCGTTGCTACCGGCATCTACACCTACAACGACATTCCCTTCCAATTCCATTACACCGGACCGGGATTGCTGTTCGACGGCCCCGAGCCGATGGTCGAACTGTTCGTCAAGGACATCAGGGAAGGAATCGCCGGAACCGGTGTCCGAGCCTCCTTCCTGAAGTGCGCCATCGAGGAGCCGGGCCTTACCCCCGGCGTCGAGCGGGTCATGCGCGCGGTCGGACAGTCGCAGGTGGAAACGGGAGTGCCGATCACCGTGCACACCAACCCGCACACTGAATCCGGGCTGGTCGCGCAGAAGGTTCTGGCCGAAGAGGGTGCGGATCTGACCAAGGTGGTCATCGGTCACTCCGGCGACACCACCGATCTCGATTACCTGTGTGCGCTGGCCGATGCCGGTTCGCTACTGGGGATGGACCGTTTTGGTCTCGAACCGTTCCTGTCGTTCGAGGATCGTGTCAACACCGTGGTGGAGATGGCCCGTCGCGGTTACGCGGAGAAGATGGTTCTGGCACATGACGCGTCGTGTTTCATCGACTACTTCCCCAGTGCTGCAAGAGAAGCGGCACTTCCGAACTGGAACTACACCCACATCAGTGATGATGTCATTCCGGCGCTGCTCGAACGTGGTGTCACCGAAGACCAGGTCAAGGCGATGCTGGTGGACAACCCACGTCGGTACTTCGAGAGCTGAGATATGACCAACGTGTACGAGAGCAAGCCCTGGCTCGCCAATTACGACGCCGACACTCCGCCGAACGTAGACATCGAGCACGTCGACGCCCTCGCGATGTTCCGTGCTTCGCTGGAGCGCGATCGCACTGCCCCGATCATCAGGTACTTCGACAGGACCGTCAGCTTTGCCGAGCTCGACGAGATGTCGGATGCGCTTGCCGTAGCCCTCGCCAAGGATGGAATCGGGTTCGCAGACAGAGTTTCCTTTGTCCTGCAGAATGTTCCGCAGTTCGTGATCGCGACAGTCGCGGTCTGGAAGCTCGGTGCCGTCGTCGTTCCGGTCAATCCGATGTACCGCGACCGTGAGCTGTCCACCGTACTGGCCGACAGCGGAGCGGCGGCAGTCATCTGTCTCGAGTCCTCGGCCGAGACCGTGGCGACTGCGTCCGAGGGCACCGCAGTGAGACGGGTGATCACCACGTCGGAACTGGATTTTCAGTCGCGCGACGATGAACGGATCTTCGGTTCGGCGTCCAGGATTCGGCACGATGGATTTCCGGATCTACTGGAATTGATCGAGGCTCATCGAGGGCAGAAGCCCGAGAAGGTCGATCTGTCCCCGGAAGACCTTGCCTACCTTCCCTATACGTCAGGGACAACCGGCCCGCCGAAGGGGTCGATGAACTCGCACGCAAATGTCGTGTTCGCAGCGCAGATCTATCGGGACTGGCTGGGGTTGCGCCCCGGCGGCGCGATGTTTGCGGTGGCGCCACTGTTCCATATCACCGGGTTGATCGGGCACGTCGCGGCTCCACTCCTAGCCGGCGCGCCCACGATTCTGACCTGCCGATTCCATCCCATCGTTGCAGCGGAGTCGATTTCGGAGCATCGGGCTACCGCGATCATCGGAGCGATCACCGTATTCATCGCGTGGACGGACAGCGCGGCAGTGTCGAAGGAATCGCTGAGCAGTCTCGAATCGGTGTATTCGGGTGGAGCGCCGATCCCGCACGCGGCGTTGGAAGCGTTCCGGTCGAAGTTCGGTCACTACATTCACAACGGCTACGGGCTGACCGAGACGAACAGCCCGGCAATCGTGGTGCCGAATTCGCGTGAAGCGCCGGTAGATCCGGCGTCGGGGGCCGTTGCTGTCGGCGTACCGGTATCGAATACGTACGCCGAGGTGGTGGACGAGAACGACAAGCCGGTACAGGTCGGGGAGTACGGCGAGATCGTGGTCTCCGGTCCCCAGGTTGCACTCGGATACTGGAACAAGCCGGACGAGACCGCACATGCCATGCCGGACGGGCGTTTTCACACCGGCGACATCGGATTCATGGACGGCGACGGTTGGTTTTACATCGTCGACCGGACGAAGGATCAGATAAATGCCTCGGGCTTCAAAGTGTGGCCACGCGAAGTGGAAGATGTTCTCTACGAACACCCTGCCGTACGAGAGGCTGCTGTCGTCGGTGTCATGGATCCGTATCGCGGCGAAACCGTGAAGGCCTTCGTGTCCTTCAAGGACGGTGCCGAGGCGACCACCGAGGATCTGGTCGAGTTCTGCAAGGAAAGGCTTGCAGCATACAAGTATCCACGCATCGTCGAGGTCATGAATGACCTGCCGAAAACAGTGAGCGGCAAGATTCTTCGTCGTGAACTGCGGGTACCGAACTAGATCTACCTGACAAACGAATTGCCGGCCGCCGACAAGGTGAGCCGGCCATTCGTCGTGGTGGCTGACGAGCATCGGTAGGGGATTTAGTCCCCTATGCGGCAATGCATTTCAGTGATTGACATCACTCTTTTTGTATCGCAGACTGATCGCAACGCCACAGAGTTGAAGTTGGTGTCAGTTTCTACTTCTGGCCCGGTTCCGCTTCTCAACTCCCGGCGCGACGAGCGTCCGACCCATCGAGGAGTAACCCATGACGAGATCGGCAGTGGATTCGAACACGCAGGCAGGGGGCCTGTCCGATCAGGAACGGAAGAAGAAGAAAGCGCACCGCAAACTTCTCGGCGCGGGACTGCTCGGCAGTTCCATCGAGTGGTACGACTTCTTCTTGTACGGAACGGCTGCGGCACTGGTCTTTCCGCATGTGTTCTTCCCCGATTCATCCGCACTGATGGGCACATTGCTCTCGTTCAGTACGTTCTGGGCCGGCTTCGTTGCCCGCCCCATCGGCGGTTTGGTCGCCGGACACTTCGGCGACAAGTATGGGCGTAAGCCCGCTGTCGTCACCTGCCTGTTGCTGATGGCCGTCGCGACGTTCCTGATCGGCGCGATCCCGAGTGCGTCGGCAATCGGCGTCGTCGCTCCGATTCTTCTGGTGACACTGCGATTCATCCAAGGTCTCGCCTGCGGTGGCCAGTGGGGCGGAATCGTCCTTCTCCTCACCGAATCCGCGAGTCCCAAGAAGCGCGGATTCTCAGGCACTTTCGGTCAGATGGGTGTCTCGTTCGGTGTAGTGCTGGGCAACCTGGTCTTCCTCGTCGCGACCGCGACCATTTCCAATGATGCATTCCTGAGCTGGGGTTGGCGAGTTCCGTTCTTCGCCAGCGCGCTGCTCTTCCCTGTGGTTCTGTACATCCAGACGAAGGTCGAGGACACGCCGGAATTCCTCGAGTTGCAGGAAGACGCCAAGAAGAACCAAAAGGACGTCGTCGTTCAGGCTCCACTGGCGCAGGCGCTCAAGGATCACTGGCGCAAGATTCTGCTCGGTTGCGGACTTCTGGCCGCCACCAATGCACTGTTCTACATCAGCATCGCCGGCGTGCTCAGCTACGGCACAACCGAACTGGGGTTGAAGCGGAACTCACTGCTCATCATCTCGCTCCTGAGTGCGTTGCTGACAGTCGGTGTGGTGCTGTGGTCCGGGAAGATGTCCGACAAGATCGGTCGTCGTCCGATGATCCTGATCGGCGCCGCGGCGATCGTGGTCTGGGCATTCCCGTACTTCTGGTTGATCAACACCAAGTCCCTGCCGCTGTTCTTCATCGCGGTGACAGTCGGCAGCGTGTTCCAGTCGATGACCTACGGGCCGATCGCTGCGTACATGGGTGAGCTGTTCGCGCCCAACGTGCGTTACTCGGCAGCATCGTTGGCGTACCAGCTGGCGGCGATCACGGTCAGCGGTGGTACTCCGTTCATCATGACGGCACTCATCGCGAAGACCGGGACCACTACATGGGTTGCCGTGTTCGTAGCCCTCATGGGTCTGGTGACCTTCTTCAGTGCCTGGGTGCTGAAAGAGACCAACCCGAAGGAAGTTCGGGACGATCCGAACGCAATTCCGGGCGCGCACCTGTACGCCAAGTAACTCTTTCGGTTTCGAGTAGACACCCGCTATCGGTCACCGGTAGCGGGCGTCTGACGTATAACTGGAGCATGGCTGCAGCACGCACAGGCTCCGAAGATGCTTCGTCGACAGTGTCACGGGAACTCCCCTCCACTCAGCGTGGTTTGCGTACGCGTCGAGCGTTGATCGATGCGGCCCGCACCGTTTTCGAACGGTCCGGCTATCTGGACTCGCGGCTGATCGACATCACTGTGGAGGCGCAGTGCTCGGCCGGTACCTTCTACACCTACTTCGCGAGCAAAGAAGAGATCTTCGCGGCAGTGATGGAGTTGGCACGCGAAGACATGATGCATCCGGGTATGCCGCACACTCCGAAAGGCGCGGATCCTGCTGAGGTCATCGCGGCGAGTAACCGCGCGTACCTCGAGGCGTACCGACGGAACGCGAAGCTGATGGGACTGCTCGAGCAGGTAGCAAGCATCGATCCGGAGTTCCGGGTTCTCCGCCTCGAGCGTGCTGACGCGTTTGTTCGACGCAACGCGCGCAGTATCGAGAAGCTGCAGAAAGCCGGACTGGCGGACGCGAATCTGGATCCGCTACTGACGTCTCGGGCACTCTCCGGGATGATCAGTCGACTTGCGTTCGGGTACTTCGTATCCCGCGGCGGCGAGGACGGCGCCGCCGGAGTGACCTTCGACGGTCTGCTCGATACGGTCAACCGGTTGTGGATCAACACTTTACAATTCTCGCTGCGCCAAAACTGATGTTGACGCCGGGTTCATGTTTGGTGTCTGATGGAGCAATGACACCTACGCGTACGGCAGTGCTCGTCGATTTCGGTGGAGTTCTCACCTCCAGTGTTCTTCAGGCCTTCGAAGACTTCGGGGCCTCGCTTGGGGGCGACCCACGACTTCCGTTGACCCTGCTCTCCCGCGACGACGTCTCGAAGCGACTGCTCTCCGATCACGAATCCGGAAAGATCGACCAGGAGGCCTTCGAAGCAGGATTCGGGGAACGGCTACGAGCGCACGGCGCCGTCGTGGACAGCGAAGGATTGGTCGACCGTATGCAGGCCGGGCTTGTCCGAGACGAAGAGATGGTGCGACTGATTGCGGACGTCCGAGCGGCGGGTCACCCTGTTGCGCTCGTGTCCAATGCTTTCGGGCGTGATTGCTACGCGGGTTTTGTGCTCGAGGACCTCGCCGACGAAGTGGTGATCTCCTCGGAAGTCGGGATTCGTAAGCCCTCTCGTCAGATCTACACCATCGCGTGCGAGCGGCTGGGTGTAGCGCCCGAAGGCGCCGTGATGATCGACGACCTGCAACAGAACCTCGACGGCGCGGCACGATTGGGGATCGCCGGCATTCTCCACACCGATGCGGAAAGCACTCGCAGTCAGTTGGAATCGACGTTCGGACTACTGCCCATGCAGTGAAACTGTAGGTCCTCGGTAACACTCGAATACTGCTGGAACACTTTTGGAGGAATGAATGATTGCTGTCATCGCGGATATCACCGTCAAAGACGGAAGCGGCGAACAGTTCGAAGCCGTAGTCGCCGAACTTGCCGATAAGGTGCGCACGGAAGAGCCCCGAACGGTTCTGTATCAACTGATCCGCTCGAAGACGGATACGAATTCCTACAAGTTCATGGAGCTGTATCAAGACAGTGCTGCGATCAAGGCCCATGGATCGTCCGAGCATTTCCAGGCCGCGGGAAAGGCGATGGCGCCCTTCCTCGCAGGCGCCCCGCAGATCGAGTACTTCGACGCACTCTGAGCGTATGGACAGGGCACTCTGAGCGCATGGACAGGTGAACCCCGGCGAAATCTCGCCGGGGTTCACCTGTGTTTTCAGTTCTGCTTCTGGGCGAGGAGTTCGGTGCGGTCGATCGATCGCTTGAGGATCTTTCCCGTCGAACCCTTCGGGAGCGCGTCGATGAACTGGACGACCCGCGGAATCTTGTAGGCGGACAGACGTTCCCGAGCCCAAGAGGTGACGTCATCTGCTTCGAGGTCGGAGCCTGGGCGCACGGCCACCACCGCCGCAACCTCCTCGCCGTAGTAGTCGTCGGGTATACCGATCACCGCGGCCTCGATGATGTCGGGGTGCTGGTAGAGCACCTCTTCGACCTCGCCTGGATAGACGTTGTATCCACCGCGGATGATGAGGTCCTTGACGCGGTCGACGATGCGAAGGTCACCGTCGGCGTCGGTCTCGCCGAGGTCTCCGGTGCGGAACCATCCGTCGTCGGACAGGACGGCGGCCGTGTCGGCCGGGCGCTTCCAGTAGCCCTTCATGACCGTCGGTCCTTTGATGAATACCTCGCCCACTGTGCCTGCCTGGCAGACATTTCCGTCGTGATCACGGACCTCGACCTCGGTGCGCGGTACGGCGCGGCCGGTGTATCCGATCTTTGCGACGCGGTCGATGCTGTTGAAAGTTCCGAATGCGCTCGTCTCGGTCAGGCCGTAGCCCTCGAGGATTGTGCAGTTGAACCGTGCTTCGAAGGCGCGAGCGACTTCACCGGGAAGTGATGCGCCACCGGAGATTGCGATCCGCAGTTGTTCGAAGTCGGAGCTGTCCACGTCGGCTGCGGCGTGCAGCATGGCATTCCACATGGTGGGGACGCCGGCCATGATGGTGAGCTTGTCCCGACGCACCAGATCGAGCATGGCGGCCGGGTCGAACCGGGCGAGCAGGGATAGTGATCCGCCGCCGGTGAAGGTTGCCATCATGACCGAACCCTGGCCGAAGATGTGAAAGAGCGGCAGTCCGGTACCGGTGCGGTCCGAGGGATTTCCGCGGCTGCTCTCGGCGCCGATCTCACCGGCAGACAACAGATTCCCGACCGTCAGCTGAGCGCCCTTCGGACGTCCGGTGGTACCGGAGGTGTAGAGAATCGCCGTGGTGTCCGCTGTGTCGCGGTCGACCACCGTTGCCGGTGGATGGTCGGCCTTCGCCGATTCTTCGGTGAGCGTCCACACCGGGACGCCGCGCGCACTCCCTGCATCCTGAACTGCGGGACCGAGCTGGTGCCAGGCGATCGCCAGCGAAATCTCGGCGTCGTCCAGTACGTACTCGACTTCGGGTTGCGCCGACATCGTGTTGATGGGCACCACGACACAACCTGCAGCCTGAATCCCCATGTACGCCACGATGAATTCAGGCACCGACGGCGCCGCGAGCAGAACCCGGTCGCCGATGCTCAACCCTTCGTCGCGAATGCGGCCGGCAAACGCCAGAGACGCGTCGTGGAGCTGTCGGTATGTCCAATGATTATCCGTGCCGCGAATTGCAATATTTTCCGGAGTGGCTTCCGCGTGACGGGTCACCGGGTCGAGAACGCTAACCATGGTTCTGCCTTTCGGGAGGAATCGACCGATTGTGTGTCCTGGGTCTCACCAGAGCGTACACTTGAATCCGGCGTCAACATCGAGTCTGCTGGGATTGTCCCGAAAATGATGTTGATCGGAAGGATGAGGAGCGCACCGTGCTCGACGACGAATCGCGAATTGCCGCCTTACCGGTGGCTCCGCCCGCGCTGCTCCGGGATCGACCGACCACCGAGCGGGGGACACGCACGCGTGCGGCATTGGTTGCTGCTGCCCGTAAGGTTTTCGAGCGCAGTGGCTATCTCGATGCACGTTTGATCGACATCGCAAAAGAAGCCGGTTGCGCGACGGGATCGTTCTACACGTACTTCGCGAACAAGGAAGAGGTGTTCGCCGCCGTCCTCGAGGTCGCGCGAGACGACATGATGCACCCGGGCATGGGACGCGTTGCGAGCGCGGACGATCCGTACGCCGTGCTCGAGGCAAGTAATCGAGCGTATCTGGCCGCGTATCAACGCAATGCGAAGTTGATGGGGCTCATGGAGCAGGTTGCTCACATCGACCCGGAGTTTCGGAAGTTCCGCAGCGAGCGTGCCAATGCGTTCATACGCCGTAATGCCCGCGGGATTGCAGATCTGCAGTCCCGCGGCATCGCGGACACGACGCTGGATCCGATGACGGCGTCGATTGCTCTGTCCGGCATGGTGAGTCGACTCGCCTACAGTCTGTTCACCCTTCGTGAGGGTGAGGTGGACGGGCGTTCACCGGAGTTCGATCAGATTGTCGCCACTGTGACCGATCTGTGGGCGAACGCTCTGAAGTTCCCCGACCGTCTCTGACGAGGTGGGCCGCCCCGGCTGCATCGATGTTCGAGCGGCCGGGCGTCCCAGTCTCGGTTCAGCTCTTATCGGTTCAGCTCTTTTCGACGACGCGAGCGACGGATTCGGCGACCACGACGGGCTTGTCGGAACCCTCGCGCTCGACCACCTGGCTCATCTTCACTTGGATTCCGCCGGGCAACTGCTCCGCGGACACGACGGTTGCGCGCATCCGGACCCGGGATCCCACGGGAACGGGAGCGGGGAAGCGAACCTTGTCGTAGCCGTAATTGAGGCTGTGGGCGAAGCCGTCGAAGTGGATGAGTTGGTAGGAGAACTGGGGTCCTAGTGAGAGGCTGAAGAGTCCGTGCGCGATCGTGCTGCCGAGCGGGCTCGATGCGGCTCGTTCCGGGTCGACATGAATCCACTGATGATCGTTTGTGGCTTCGGCGAACGCGTTGATGCGCTCCTGGGTGATGTCGTACCACTCCGTCGGGCCAAGTTCCTGGCCGATGAGCTTCTCGAGCTCGGCGAAGGTGGACGGGCGGACGGGCAATTGGTTTTCAGTCATCGTTATCCCTTTACTCGCAGTTCAGGAGGACGGAACGGGCCGTTCGGGTGACCGTCGCGATTCGACGGTTGAAACTGACGCCGGATTCAACTATACATGAGGGGAGACGTGGATCACTGTCAGCGCGTAGGTATGACGCAAGCGAGAGGAATCGCTCATGAAGGTTGCCCAGAAGGTAGCAATTGTCACCGGTGGCGGCGGGGGAATCGGCGGTGCACTGGCCGAGCGACTGGCTGCCGAGGGTGCTCGCGTCGTAGTGGCTGACCTGGACGGGGCAGCAGCTTCGGCAGTAGCAGAGGCGATCAACGCGGAGCGTCCCGGAGCGGCCGTGTCTGCCGGTGGCGACGTCTCCGACGAGACGGTCATTGCGGGCCTGATCGCGCAGGCGGAAAAGGAATTCGGCCCGGTCGACCTCTACTTCGCCAATGCCGGCGTTACCGGTGGCATGGGCCTCGACATCAGTGAAGACGTCTGGGACACGACGATCGACGTCAACGTTCGCGCCCACATTCGCGCTGCCAGGCTCCTCGTCCCCGGCTGGACGGAGCGCGGGGAGGGCTACTTCATCAGCACGGCCTCTGCGGCCGGCTTGCTCAGTCAGGTCGGGTCCGCCGCGTACTCGGTGACCAAACATGCCGCGGTCGCGTTTGCCGAGTGGCTCTCGATCACCTACGGAGATCAGGGTGTTCGCGTCAGTTGCTTGTGCCCGATGGGCGTCAACACCAAGCTTCTCTACGAAGGTGAGAACTCCGGCGATCCGGTCGGCAAGGCCGCAACCGGAGCCGTGCTTGCGGCAGGCAATGTTCTCGAGCCTGCCGAATGCGCCGAAATCGTTCTTGCGGCAGTGGATGCCGAAGAATTTCTCATCCTTCCGCACAAGAACGTGCTGGACATGTACCGGCAGAAGGGCGCCGACTACGACCGTTGGCTGCGCGGGATGCGCCGGTACCAGGCGTCGCTCCTCGCGGGAACACGATGACCGAGGAACTCGTCCTCTCCGAGCAGAGAGGAGCGGTGCTGGTTCTGACATTCAATCGGCCCCGCGTTCTCAACGCGTGGACCAACGAGCTCGAAGATCAGTACTACGACTTTCTGGCCGTGGCAGACGAAGATCCCAGTGTCCGAGCAATTGTTGTCACCGGCTCCGGCCGAGGATTCTGCTCGGGGGCTGACCTCGGCAATTTGAAGAACGTCGGCGAAGTCTCCGAAAGTGATCTTGTCCGGCCGCGAGACCGTCATTTCCCGACCACCATCCGCAAGCCGCTGATCGCTGCCGTCAACGGCGTCGCCGCCGGGCTCGGAATGGTCGAGGCTTTGTACTGCGACGTTCGTTTCGGTTCGAGCGCAACACGATTCACTACCGCGTTCGCGCGTCGAGGCCTGATTGCGGAGTACGGCATCTCCTGGATGTTGCCCCGCTTGGTCGGGCACAGTCGAGCAGTCGATCTTCTGCTTTCCAGCCGGATGGTGGATGCCGACGAGGCGTACCGCATCGGTCTGGTCGACCACCTGGTCACCGGCGGTGACGTTCTGGATGCGGCGATTGCTTACGCCGAGGACATCGCGGCCAACTGCTCGCCGACGTCCCTCTCCGTCATCAAGTCGCAGATGAGTGCCGATGCGCACTCGACCTTCACCGATTCCGCCAGGCGTGCGGAATCGCTGATGCTGAACGCATTTCACGGCCCGGATGTCGTCGAGGGCGTCAACAGCCATCTCGAACATCGAGCCCCCAATTTTCCTTCCCTCTCTGTCAGGAGTTCACATGTCAGTGTTTGAGTTCTCGGATCGCACCAAGAAGTACCAGGCCGAACTGCTCGATTTCATGGACAAGCACGTTTACCCGGCCGAAGCGGTCTACGAAGAGCAGATGCGTGAGTCCGGTAACCCGCACTTTCAGCCGCCGATCATCGACGACTTGAAGAAGGAAGCCAAGGCCCGCGGGCTGTGGAACCTCTTCCATCCCCATCCCGAATGGGGCCCCGGCCTGACCAACCTGGAATACGCACCGCTCGCGGAGATCATGGGCCGCAGCCACCTGGCCTCCGAGGCCACCAACTGCGCCGCTCCGGACACGGGAAACATGGAGGTGCTCACGCTCTTCGGCACCGACGAGCACAAGGAGAAGTACCTCAAGCCGCTTCTCGAAGGCGAAATTCGTTCCGCTTTCGCGATGACCGAGCCCGAGGTTGCCAGCTCCGACGCCACCAACATCCAGCTCCGTATGGACCGTGACGGCGACGAGTACGTGCTGAACGGCCGTAAGTGGTTCGCTTCCAACGCCTTGCACCAGAACTGCAAGGTTCTGATCGTCATGGGTAAGACCGACTTCAATGCCGCCACCCACCGTCAGCAGTCGATGATGGTCGTGCCGATCGATGCTCCCGGCGTCACGATCCTGCGCAACCTGCCGGTTTTCGGCTACCAGGACCGCGAAGGACACGGCGAGATCACTTTCGAGGACGTGCGCGTCCCGGCCAAGGACATTCTCGCCGGTGAGGGTGAAGGATTCGCGATCAGCCAGGCCCGCCTCGGCCCCGGCCGCATCCACCACTGCATGCGTGCAATCGGAATGGCCGAGCGCGCACTGGAACTGATGTGCAAGCGCGCATCCACCCGCATCACCTTCGGGAAGCCCGTCAGTGACAACGCGAATATCCAGGACTGGATCGCCGAGGCTCGTATCGACATCGAGATGGTTCGACTCCTCACGCTCAAGGCCGCACACATGATGGACACGGTGGGCAACAAGGAAGCGCGCACCGAGATCGCAGCCATCAAGGTTGCGGCACCGAACATCGCGCTCAAGATCATCGACCGCGCCATCCAGGTTCACGGCGGTGGCGGCGTCACCGACGACTTCCCGCTCGCGATGGCTTACGCCCACATGCGCACCCTTCGCCTGGCCGACGGCCCGGACGAGGTGCACAAGCGCGCCATCGCCAAGCAGGAACTGCGCAAGTACCGCGAAGTCAAGGCGAACTGACATGGCAGGACTGGATCTCACAGGTAAGACGGCAATCGTCACAGGCGCATCGCGGGGCATCGGCCTCGCGACCGCGCAGGCGATTGCGGCGGCGGGCGGAAACGTCGTACTGACTTCGCGCTCACAGGAATCCGCAGATGCGGCTGCCGCGCAGGTGAACGGCAACGCGATCGGCGTCGGCGCTCACGCGACGGACGAGGATGCTGCACGCAAGTGCGTCGAGCAGACGATCGAGCGTTTCGGCAGTCTCGACATCTTGGTGAACAACGCGGGCACCAACCCGTCGTTCGGGCCGATCATCAACCAGGATCACTCGCGCTTCGCCAAGACTTTCGACGTCAACGTGTGGGCTCCAGTCCTGTGGACCGGCCTCGCAGCGCGGGCCTGGATGGGCGAGCACGGTGGTTCCGTGGTCAACACCGCTTCGATCGGCGGCATGGCGTTCGAGGCGGGAATCGGTACGTACAACGCGTCGAAGGCTGCTCTGATCCACATCACCAAGCAGTTGGCGCTCGAGTTGTCACCGAAGATTCGTGTCAACGCCGTTGCGCCGGGAGTGGTGAGAACCAAACTCGCCGAAGCTCTGTGGAAAGAACACGAAGAAGCGGTGTCCGCGTCGACTGCTCTCGGACGCATCGGTGAACCCGAGGACGTGGCCGCTGCCATTGCCTTCCTGGTTTCGGATGCAGCCCAGTGGATCACCGGCGAGATCATGACCATCGACGGTGGCCAGTTGTTGGGTGACGCACTCCCGTTCCGGCAGGGAGCGTCCGTCGGTGGCTAGCGTCGGAGTAGTGGGACTCGATACCGAAGCGGTCACCGGGTGGATCGCAGGCCTGGGGATCGACTTTTCCGGGCCGTTGTCCTTCGATCGAATCGGCTTGGGGCAGTCGAATCTCACGTACCTGGTTCGCGATCAGGACGGCAATCGCTGGGTGCTACGACGCCCACCGCTGGGGCATCTGCTGGCCTCGGCTCACGACGTGGCGCGTGAGGCTCGAATCCTGAGCGCTCTCGAATCCACCGACGTGCCTTCGCCGCGAGTATTCGGGTTGACCGAGGATCCTGCCGTCACCGAAGTTCCGCTGCTCCTCATGGAATTCGTGGACGGCGAAGTGGTGGACCGAATGCCTCTTGCGGAGGCGTTGTCGGAAGATCGTCGCCGGGCAATCGGAATCTCGCTCGCTCAGACGCTGGCGAAGATACACGCCGTCGACCTCGAGCAGGCCGGTCTCGACGACCTGGCAAGCCACAAGCCCTACGCTGCACGGCAGTTGAAGCGTTGGGGAGGTCAATGGGAACAGTCGAAGACGCGGGAATGCCCTGATCTCGACGATCTCACCCGACGCCTGATTGCAGCCCAGCCGGATCACACTGAAACCACGTTGGTGCACGGCGACTTTCACCTACGCAATGTGATCACCTCGGCGAGCAACGGCGAAGTTGTCGCGGCCCTCGACTGGGAACTGTGCACACTCGGTGATCCGTTGGCGGACGTCGGAAGCTTGTTGGCGTACTGGCCGGCGGCTGGTGAGAATACCGGCGGCGATTTCCCGGCCTCGGCACTCCCGGGATTCCCCTCGCGAGAGGAGATCTCCCGGATCTATCTCGAGGCCACCGGACGGGATCCTGCTGCGCTGAAGTTCTGGCACACATTGGGACTGTGGAAGATTGCCGTGATCGCCGAGGGCGTGATGCGTCGCGCCCGCGACGAACCGCAGAATGCCGCCGAGAGCGGAACTCCCACCGTGGAACGTATTGACGCCTTGGTCGCCAAAGCCAGGGAAATTGCAGATCAGGCCGGGATCTGACGAGATCGTCCGGTGTCCGTCGAATCACGAAAGTATGGAGGGCCAGTGAGCCAGGAACGTAGAACCGCAATTGTCACGGGTGCAGCACGCGGAATCGGTGCGGCAGTAGCGAAGCGACTGTCGGAAGACGGTTTTGCCGTCGCCGTGCTCGACCTCGACGAAGCGGCGTGTGCCGGAACCGTCGACGCGATCAAGGCCGCAGGCGGACAGGCGCTGGCCGTCGGCGCTGACGTCTCCGACGAGGCTTCGGTCGCCGCAGCGGTGGATCGTGTGGCCGCAGACCTGGGTGCACCTACCGTGCTGATCAACAATGCCGGTATCACTCGCGACAACCTTCTGTTCAAGATGAGTGTTGCCGAGTGGGATTCGGTGATGAACGTCCACCTGCGCGGAGCGTTCCTCATGTCGCGAGCGGTGCAGAAGTACATGGTGGAAGCGAAGTTCGGCCGCATCGTGAACCTCTCGAGCACGTCGGCTCTCGGTAATCGTGGACAGGTCAACTACTCCGCTGCGAAGGCCGGAATGCAGGGCTTCACCAAGACATTGGCCTTCGAGCTGGGCAAGTTCGGCGTGACCGCGAACGCTATTGCCCCCGGATTCATCGAAACCGAGATGACCGCCGCAACGGCCGAGCGCATGGGCGTCGGCTTCGAGGACTTCAAGACCGCTGCCGCTTCGCAGATTCCGGTCAATCGCGTCGGACAGCCCGAGGACATCGCGCACACCGCGTCGTTCTTCGTCAGCGAAGGCGCGGGCTTCGTTTCCGGTCAGGTCGTCTACGTCGCCGGTGGACCGAAGGACTGACCGTCCGCTCACCGCTCGAACCGAAGGAATGGGCATGGCTTTCGACGAAGAGGCAGTATCGCGTGATCTCACCGACAAGGTGAACACGCTTCTCGCGGAGAACGATCCGAACAGCGTGTCGGTATCGGATTTCCTCGGCGCACGATTCGACGCCGGACTGGCGTGGGTTCATTTCCCCGAAGGTCATGGGGGACTCGGTGTACCGCAGAGCTTTCAGCGTCAGGTGAACGCTCAGCTGGAGGCCGCCGGCGCACCCGGCCCGGCCACCGGCAAGAACGGGATCGGACTCGGCATGGCGGCACCGACCATCGCCGCCTTCGGTACCGAGGAGCAGAAGCAGAAGTTCCTGCGCCCGTTGTGGACTGCGGAGACGGTCTACTGCCAGCTGTTCAGTGAACCGGGCGCAGGTTCGGACCTCGCGGCCGTCGCCACCCGCGCTGTCCGCGACGGCGACGACTGGATAGTCAACGGGCAGAAGGTATGGACGTCGGGTGCGCAGAACGCGCAGCTGGCGATTCTGGTGGCCAGGACTGATCCGTCGCGCTCCAAGCATGCGGGTCTGAGCTACTTCATCTGCGACATGACCGATCCGGGCGTCGACGTCCGTCCGCTGCGCCAAATCACCGGCGAGGCCGAATTCAACGAGGTATTCCTCACGGACGTCAGGATTCCGGACGCCAATCGCCTCGGAGCCGAAGGTCAGGGATGGAAGGTTGCGACCACCACCCTGAACAACGAGCGGGTTGCCATCGGTTCGGGCGCACCGCGTGAGGGCGGCATGATCGGAAAAGTCGCTCAGGCCTGGCGTGACGAGCCCGAGCTGCGTAATCCGGCGATGCACGACGAGTTGATGCGGCTCTGGACCGAATCCGAAGTTGCGCGTCTGACCGGTGAGCGACTGCGCCAGCAGCTCGCCGCCGGCCAGCCCGGCCCCGAAGGCTCGGGAATGAAGCTCGCGTTTGCCGGTTTGGCTCAGCAGATTTCGGGTTTCGACCTCGAGCTGCACGGCGAAGCCGGTCTGCGCTACGACGACTGGACGCTGCGTCGACCGGATTCCGTCGACTTCACCGGGCGTGAACCCGGATACCGGTACCTGCGAGCCAAGGGCAATTCGATCGAGGGCGGAACGTCGGAGATCCTGCGCAACGTCATCGCAGAACGTGTACTCGGGTTGCCGCCCGAGCATCGCGTCGACAAGGACATCGCCTGGAAGGACTTACCCCGATGAGCGCCGATCTGTTGTACTCCGAGACCGAACAAGATCTGCGAGCCAGCGTCAGACGACTGCTGAGCGAGCGGGCCGGCGCCGACACCGTGGTCACGGCGTACGACGACGTGTCCGCCGACTTCACCGGGCTGTGGAAGTCGCTGGCGTCGGAACTCGGTTTGGCGGGACTGCTGGTACCCGAGGAACTGGGCGGGGCAGGTGCGTCGACGCGTGAGGCGGCGGTCGTGATGGAGGAGATCGGACGTGCGGTCGCTCCCGTTCCGTTCTTCACCAGCGCGGTGCTGGCGACGACGGCGTTGCTGAAGGCCGGCGAGACCGAGGTGCTCGGTCAATTGGCAGCGGGGGATTCGACGGCTGCTCTGGTCGTCCCGTTGTCCACTGCACCAGGAACTTTCACACCTACTGTCAAGGCAACGGCGAGTGGACTCGTCGGCAGCGTCACGACGGTTGCCGGCGTCGCCGAGTCCGATGTTCTTGTTGTTCCGGTTGCCGGTGAGAGCGGCCTGGAGCTGCATACCGTTCGGATCGCCGACGCTACCGTCACGCCGGTTCTGTCCCTGGACATGACGCGCCGATTGGCGGACGTCGAGTTCTCGGGTTCGTCGTCGGTCCGTGTCGACAGCGGCAATGCGGCGCAAGCGGTTGAGGAAGCGTTGCTCTGCGGAAGCGCACTTCTGGCGTCCGAACAGTTCGCTGTAGCTCAGTGGTGCCTCGAAACGACTCTCGCGTATGTGAAGGAGCGCAAGCAGTTCGGCCGGGCGATCGGTTCGTACCAGGCGATCAAGCACCGCCTCGCCGATCTCTGGCTCGAAGTCAGCTCTTCGGGCGCGGCAGCACGCTATGCGGCGGACACCTATTCACGCGGCGACGCCGATGCGGCGATCGCAGCGACGGTGGCCCAGGCATTCTGCAGCGGCGTCGCGGTTCATGCTGCGGAGGAGTGCGTCCAACTTCATGGTGGTATCGGAATGACGTGGGAGTATCCGGCGCACCTGTACCTCAAACGGGCGAAGAGCGATCAGCTGTCGCTGGGAACCGCGTATCAGCATCGGGCACGCCTCGCCGAGTTGGTCGACCTCCCGATCTCGTCCTGAAACTCACCCACTATCTGTCTGGAGAATTGCTGTGAAGGCTTGGCGCGTCAACGAACTCGGTCAACCCCGCGATGTGCTCGCGTTGGAGGAGACCGCGGATCCCACCCCGAATGCGACGGAGATGTTGGTCAAGGTGCTGGCGGCTCCGGCCAACTTCCCCGACGTCCTCATGTGCCGGGGTGAGTACCAGATCAAGCCGCCGCTGCCCTTCACACCCGGTGTCGAACTGTGTGGTGAAGTGGTCTCGGTCGGTGAATCGGTGACCAAATTCGCAGTGGGGGACCGGGTGATCGGTAATCCGAGTCTGCCGTCCGGCGGATTCGCCGAGTACTCGGTACTGGATCAGAACAACACGTTCCCGGCGCCGTCGGCTCTCGACGACGCGGAAGCATCCGCTCTGAGCATCGGCTATCAGACAGCGTGGTTCGCTCTGCATCGCCGCACCCAACTGCTCGAGGGTGAGACATTGTTGGTCCACGCTGCTGCGGGTGGTGTCGGTAGTGCGGCAGTGCAACTCGGCAAGGCGGCAGGCGCCAAGGTGATCGGTGTCGTCGGCGGCCCGGACAAGGCCGAGTACGCGCGCAAGCTCGGCGCCGACCTCGTCGTAGACCGTCACAGTGAGGACTTCGTGGCAGCGGTCAAGGAGTTCACCGGCGGCAAGGGCGCCGACGTGGTCTTCGATCCGGTCGGCGGCGACGCCTACGCGAAGTCCACCAAGTGCATCGCCTTCGAGGGACGGATCGTCATCATCGGCTTCGCCGGTGGCACGATCCCGCAGCCGGCACTCAATCACGCTCTCATCAAGAACTATTCGATCATCGGACTGCACTGGGGGCTGTACAAGGCCTACAACCAGCAGGCCATCGACGACTGCCACGTCGAGCTCACCAGGCTCGCCGATGCCGGCTTGGTCAAACCACTGATCAGTGAGCGGCTGTCGTTGACGGACGTTGCCGACGGTATCGGTCGCCTCGGCGACGGCACCACTGTCGGTCGCGTCGTGTTCCAGCCCTGATTCTTTGCTGTGCGCCTTTATTAACCCCCGGCGGTTAATAAAGGCGCACAGCACTTCGTGTTCGACGAAAGGTTTCCCCGATGAGGCAAGCTGTCATCGTTTCCACCGCCCGTACCCCGATCGGTAAGGCGTACCGCGGCGCGTTCAACAACACTCAGGCTCAAGAGCTTGCTGCACATGCCATTTCGAATGCAGTTCAGCGCGCGGGCCTCGAGGGCGGCGAGGTCGAGGACGTCATCCTCGGCGCCGCGCTGCAGCAGGGATCTTCCGGCGGCAACGTCGCACGGCAAGCGGTGCTGCGGGCCGGGCTTCCGGACTCGGTTTCCGGAATGACGATCGATCGTCAGTGCTCGTCCGGGCTCATGGCCATCGCGACCGCAGCAAAGCAGATCGTGGACGACGGAATGCAGATCGCGGTCGGCGGCGGAGTCGAATCGATCTCGTTGGTCCAGAACGATCATATGAACAACTTCCGCGCGGCTGATCCGTGGCTGAAGGAAAACCAGCCGTCGATCTACATGCCGATGCTGCACACGGCCGAGATCGTCGCCGAGCGCTACGGAGTGACCCGCGAGCAGCAGGACGAGTTCGCGCTCGTCTCGCAGCAGCGAACCGCAGCAGCTCAGAACGCAGGTCGGTTCGATCTCGAGATCGTCCCGCTGCCCTCGATCAAGCAGGTGCAGGACAAGGAGACGGGTGAGATCCGCAGCGAGTCCGTGACGCTGACCCTGGACGAAGGCAACCGCGCTTCCACCACATTGGAAGGGCTGTCGAGTTTGCGACCGGTTCTGGCCGACGGGACTGTCAGTGCGCATTCCTCCATCACTGCGGGCAACTCGTCTCAGCTCTCGGACGGTGCCTCCGCTTCGGTGCTAATGGAGGCAGGCGAGGCGGAACGCCGCGGGTTGGCTCCTCTCGGTATCTACCGTGGGATGGCTGTCGCGGGTTGTGCTCCCGACGAGATGGGCATCGGACCGGTGTTCGCGATTCCGCGTCTGCTGGATCTTCACGGACTGAAGGTCGACGACATCGATCTCTGGGAACTCAACGAGGCCTTCGCCTCTCAGGCCCTGTACTGCCGCGACAAGCTCGGGATCGATCCCGAGAAGTACAACGTCGACGGCGGCGGTATCTCCGTCGGCCATCCGTACGGAATGACGGGTGCTCGTCTGGTCGGCCATGCTCTTCTGGAAGGAAAACGGCGCGGAGCCAAGCTCGTGGTGGTGACCATGTGCATCGGCGGCGGCATGGGTGCTGCCGGGCTTTTCGAGGTCGCATGAGCTTGATCGAGGGACTGTTCGACGTCAGTGGCAAGACCGTTGTGGTCACCGGTGGATCACGCGGCATCGGATACATGATCGCTCGCGGATTTGTCGAAGGCGGAGCGACGGTCGTCATTTCGGCCCGAAAAGCCGAAGCCTGTGACGAAGCCGCGCGAGAGCTTTCGGAGTTCGGCACCTGCATTTCGCATCCGGCCGATCTGTCCACGGACGAGGGGATCGAGAGCCTCGCTGCGAAGGTCGCCGAGATTTCGCCGACGCTCGACGTACTGGTCAACAACGCCGGTGCCACGTGGGGAGCTCCCGTCGACGATTTTCCGGCCGCCGGCTTCGACAAGATTTTCGACATCAATGTCAAGGCAATCTTCCTCTTGACGCAGAAGCTGTTGCCGCAGTTGCGTTCTGCAGCCACTGCGGAAGATCCCGCGCGCGTGATCAATATCGGATCGATCGACGGACTCGTGGTGTCGGGTTCGGAGAACTTCTCGTACGGAGCCAGTAAGGCTGCGGTGCACATGTTGACGCGCAAGCTCGCGGCAACGCTTGCGGGGGAACAGATCACGGTCAATGCCATTGCGCCGGGCCCGTTCCCGTCGAAGATGATGGCATTCCTCCTCGAGGACGAGCAAAGTGCAAAGGCTGTGGCGGACTCGGTCCCGTTGGGCAGGGTCGGAACTCCCCAGGATGCTGCAGGTCTTGCCATTTTCCTGGCTTCACGTGCCGGGGCTTATCTGACCGGCGCGGTGATTCCACTCGACGGCGGTGCGAGCGGAGCGCGCTGACCTACTGACTGATCTTCTCTGTCCGAAAAGGCCTGAAAGTCTGAAATACTATGACTTTCAGGCCTTTTCGCGTCTTTGTCTGATTGGGTTATCTGTGACTGCAGTTGCTAGATTGTCCGAGGTTCGGGGGGAACGACGACGACAACACCAACAATCCCGGCCATGGGGGAGTCATGTTTCGCGCGGGGAGATCGTTGGGGGTGTTCGGGGTAGTTGCTGCTCTGGCAGCTGCTGCCGTCACGGCGCTGGCTTCGCCGGCGATGGCTGCGCCGGGATGCGTCGGAGTCAGTGGCGTCGGTAGTAGTGGAGGTCCGGCCAATGCGGCGCCGTGGCTCAACGGCAACACCGGAGGGTTGCCAGGTCTGTCCGGTCGTACTACCGCGATCGAAAAGATCACCGGCACATACAGTCCCAACAAGACGGTTGATCGCTTCAATGTCCTGGGAACCGACCTGGGCATCATGTGGGACAACGGTGCGGGGCAGATTCTGACCGCTTTCGGCGATACCACCGGGCTCAGTCGTAACCCCACCTGCGACGGTTTGGTGGGCGAGTGGCGAAGTAATGTGCTCTTCCGCAGCTCGGATCGGGTACTCGCCGACGGGATGCGCATCGACAGCGCGCCGAAGGACGGTACCGGTCAGGCGCGTGAGATCATCTCCGGTCTGAAGATTCCGGGCGTCGAGGCTTCCAGTATCCCCACGAGCGGCATAGCAGTGAACGGTGTGCAGTATCTGAGCTACATGTCGGTGCGCAACTGGGGCGAGGCCGGGCAGTGGAGTACAAACTACTCACAGATTGCCACCTCCTCGGACAACGGCGAGACGTGGACCATGCGTCCGGAGACGCTGCGCCCCAATATCGGTGGGGTTCTTCCCGCGGGTGTCGCCCCCGTCGCCGGTAGCGAGAACTTTCAGATGAGCTCGATGGTGAAGGACGGCGGGTTCGTCTACAACTACGGAACCCCCGCGGGACGATCCGGCGAGGTTCGACTTTCTCGCGTGCCCGAGGGGGCGATCCTCGATCTTTCCGCCTACGAGTACTGGAACGGAAACGGCTGGATCCGAGCTGATCCCGCTGCGGCCGTACCCGTCATGGGCGGCCGCATCGGGGAGATCTCCGTTCAGTACAACGAGTTCCTCGGCAAGTTCGTGGCGATGTACGCCGACGCGTTCAGTTCGATCGTGATGCGAACCGCTCCCAGTCCGGTCGGTCCGTGGACGGCACCGGAAACATTGGTCAATCTGGTCGAGGTTCCCGGTATCTACGCTGCATACATCCACCCGTGGTCCAGTGGTTCGGATCTGTACTTCCTTGCCACCACGTGGGCCGACTACAACGTCATGTTGATGCGTACGACGCTCGTTCGCTGATCCGGCTCACGCTTGCGCAGATTTACATTTGCGTTGGTTGGAGGTACACGATCTCCTCGGTGATCGGCGCGTCGTCATCGGCGTCGGTCGGCGGTTCTTGTCGGCGGCGCCACCAGATGGTGAACAGGACGGCTCCGATCACCAAGGCAGCCAGAGCGATTACCGCCACCCAGAATTTCGGGCCGTAGTATCCGACAAGGACCATGCGCATGGCGTTGCGCGCCCACGTGAGTGGCATCAGAGCGTGCAGCCACTGCAGAACCGTCGGCATCTGTTCGATGGGGTATACCGCGCCGAAGGCGAAGATCTGAATCATCAAGGCGCCCAAAGCGATGAAGGTTCCGTTGACGGCTCCGAACACAACGGTGAAGAGCCTGCCCGAGCTGACCGCGGCGGCACCCACCAGGATCATCACTGCGATCATCGCCAGAACACTAGGTGGTTCGACGTTTGCCACGGTCAGTGACACCACCGACAACACGAGCGCCGCGACCAAGGTGACCAGGGCGGGAATGCGGTAGCGGCGCAGCCCCTCACGCACCACGCTGGTGTGCGAGTTCAGTGAACGTCCGCGTCGTGGACGGACGACGAACCACGTGAGAATTCCGCACAGGAACAGTGCCACCGAGATCACGGCAGGGACGGCTCCCGGTCCGAAACCGGCTGCGGGATAGTTGTTCCGCGCGTCGACGGCAACCGGGGACGAGAGCAGATTGGCTGTGGTGGCGCGTTCGTCGTCCGAGAACTGCGGCACCTGGGCGGCGCCGTCGGACAAACCGGTGGCGAGTTCTGCGCTGCCCGCGTCGAGCTCGCCGACGCCGGCCGATAGCTGCCCGAGACCGTCACGGAGCGCAATACTTCCGGTGTCCAACTGCCCGAGGCCGGTGGAGAGTTCCTGTGCGCCGGTAGCGAGTTGGCCTGCGCCGTCGGACAGTTGGCCTAGTCCCGTGTTGAGTTCATCTGCACCGGCCGCCGCGGCAAGAAGCCCGCCACGGTAGTCGCTGCTCGGATCGGTGAGTTGGCGCGAGATCTCCCGCGCACCGTCGCGAAGCTGGCCGAGCTGACCGATCACGTCGTCGTCCGACGGTTGTGCAGTCAGGGAAGCCCGCAGTCCACCCAGGGCTTCGACGAGTCCGGCGGAGACCGGATCGGCCGAGTTTCGAAGCATCGACGTGAGGGCGTCGATCTGACCGGCGACGGCGTCCGAGGACCCCGCGAGGTCGAGTACCGGGGTGGTGACCATGTCGACCACTTCGCTGATCTGACGGGCTCCTGCGCCGAGTTCGTCGGTTCCCCCGACCAACTGGTTGAGTCCGCTGCTCAGCTCGCCCGAGCCTGCAGCAGCTTCGTTTGCTCCAGCAGCCAGCTCGCCGGCTCCGGCGGCCAGCTCCTTGCCGCCTTGATTCGCTTCACCCATGCCGGTGGCGAGTTCCTTGCTTCCGGCGTAGAGCTCGTTGGTTCCGGCGAGTGCTTCGGAGGATCCGTCGGAGAGTTGTTGCGCGCCAGCGGCTGCTTCACCGAATCCTGTTCCGAGTTCACCCAACCCGACCAGCACCTGGTCGATGGACTGCTCGCCGATCGACTCGGAGACCGCCGAGCGCACCTGAGCGATGATGCTTTCACCGACCGGGCCGGCGACCAGACTGTTGTAATCGTTGTACAAGACGTCGAGTTCGGCCTTGCGGCCCGAACCCGATGCGGCACTGGCCACGTCTGCGCTGAAAGTCTTGGGAATGACGACCGAGAAGTAGTAGGTGCCGTCGTTGACGCCGTCGGCGGCTTCCTGTTCCGAGACGACCTTCCATGCAACGTCTCCGCTCTCGACGAGCGCGGCAACAACTTCATCGCCGGCTTGCAGACGTGTTCCGTCGAGTTCTGTGCCGGCATCGGCGTTGACGATGGCGACGGGCAAGCGGTTGACCGTGTCGCCCGGATCCCACAGTGCCCACATGTAGAACGCCGCAATCGACAGCGGTGCGATGACGAGGACAGCGAGAACTGTCCGGATGATGTGCGTGCGTCGCGTCGTGGCCGCGTTGTCGACTACGGGTTGTGGCGCCATGTGGAGCTCTCTTCTCGTGGACCGAAGCAGTTGTGGCACGAAAGGAAGCCACCAAAACTGCTGGACATACGTCCAGCTCGGTCACGATACAAAGCAAACGGCCATCCTGTGACCGTTTTCGAAGAATTGGGCGTTATCGGCCGCCGTGCTCTGCCTCGATCTTTGCCCACTCCCACCCTCGGAAGTTGGCCAGACGAAGCTCCTCTGCTTCGTCGAAGGTGTACCACTCAGTGCTCGGCGCATCAGGGAGAGTGCCGCGCAAGTATTCGCCCAGGTAGTGAAGTGGGCCTTCCCAGCCGGTTCCGACGCCGTAGCAGCCGGTGTCCGGGTCGTTACGGAAGACATCGGCGACGGAGGCGTGCTCCAACTCGAGCCAGGTGGCGTCCGGGCCGTCTGCAGTCAGCCGGATCTCGACCTGATCGCTGTATCCGCGATCGCCGGGCGGTGTCCACTGCAGTCGCAGCAGGTGTGGGGCGTCGCAGGCCAGGATCTCGCCACTTGCCTGGCCTTCGAAGGCGTACGAGCCGCCCACCTGGAAGTCTCCGCTCACCGAAAGGAAGAAACGGTTGATGCGGTCAGGGGTCGTGATGGCGTCCCAGACGTCGTCGACCGACGCGGTGTAGCGGCGCTTGAGTACGGCAGTTCGAGCCGCACCTTCTGCGATGTCGCGGTTGCCCATGCTCCGCTCTACCGCGGTGAGGCTGGTGTCCTGGTTCGCGATCTCGGTCATTGTGAGTCTCCTTCGTCGGAAGAATTCGATTGTGAAGATCTGCTCCGCTCGGAGCCGCGTCGTTTCCCTCGTGCGAGTTCTGTGGCCAATGCGTCGAGAGGGCCGCTCCAGAACTGCCGGAATCCGTCGAGCCATTGGTCCACTTCTTGCAATGGCGCGGGCTCGACGGCATAGAGACGCCTGGTGCCTTCGCTGCGGACTGTGGCGAATCCGTTTTCTCGGAGCACTCGCAGGTGCCCGGACGCGGTCGGTTGCGAGATTCCGAACTCCGCTGCCACGACTTCGGCGATCTGACCCGCCGAGCGCTCGCCGCTGGACAGGATTTCCATGATTCTTCGCCGAACTGGGTCTCCGAGAACGTCGAACGCATGCACCAGTCATTTATATCGGCAATGGCCAATATAGGCAAGCGCCGAAACTTGTATTCGGGCGTCGGTCAGTCCGAGAGCGCGAACTCGTCGGCGTCGAAGAGTTCACCGATCAGCCCGCCGAGATGGCGTCGATGTTCGGCCGACAGTGTCGCTGCCGCCTCGGCATCGTGGTCTGCGCACAGCTCGATCAGCTTGTTGTGATGGTCGACGGAGTCCTGGCTGCCGAGAAGGCTCGAGAACTTGCGGTAGTAGATGCGGTGAATTTGTGGGTGAACCTGGTGAATCAGCTTCTTCAACAGCGGATTTGCCGCAGCGTCGATGATGACGCTGTGTAGGCGATCGTCCGCGGTCAGCGCTCGGCCTATGTCGTTTCGCTTGACGGCAGCGGCGAAGTCTTTGTTGGCGGAGCGCATCGCCCCGATCATCTCGTCGGTGAGGTTCGGTACAGCGGTGACGACGGCCAATTGGTCGAGAGCTTCGATGACTGCGAGTGTTGCCTCGACGTCGCCGCGGTCGAGGGTGGTGATGCGCGTGTACGCACCGGGCTTCGCTTCCACGAGTCCGGTGTCGACCAGCCTTGCGAGCGCTTCGCGGACCGGAGTTCTGCTCAATCCCAGATACTCGGCGAGTTCGCTGTCCTTGATCTTCGAGCCCGGCGCCAGTTCACCGGTGACGATCGCTTCGCGAATGCGTTCGAGAGCGATGTCGCTCATTCGTGCTCGCTCAACCGGTTTACCGCCACGCAACATACTGGATATCGTACTCTGCACGTTGCTTGTCGCGGGTCAGCCCAGGTCGGCCAACGACGCGTGTTTCCGGGCATCCGCAACGCGTAGGAGCAGCGCGCGGGCGAGAATTGTTGCCGGATCGATGATCTGACAGGTTGTGGCGTCGGCGGGCAGTCCGAGCGGAATCTCGGTGCATCCGGCCACGACGACCTGCGCGCCCGATTCGACGAGAAGATCGGCGGCCCTGACGAGTTTGTCGGTGGTCTCGTCTCCGACGTTGCCACTCTTGATTGCTCGGATCGCCGGCATCACCAGTTCGTCCTGGATCGCAGGTCCTGGCACCAGGACGTCAATCGAGTATTCCGACAGCCATTGTTGATACAACCCGGTGCGGACCGTCCCCGTGGTGGCCAACAGTCCGACGGATGTGACGGCGGGTGAGAGCGTCCGGATGTGCCGAGCAACTTCGTCGATCATGTGGACGACGGGAAGTCCCAGTTGGGATGAGATGGCGGGCAGGAAGGCGTGGGCGGTATTGCATGGGATGGCGAGCGTCGTTGCGCCCGACTCTCGGAGGACGCGCGCACCTCGGAGCAGCCAGGGGGTGGGGTCCGGGCCGTCCTCGGTGAGTGCCAATGTCCGGTCGGGAACCGTGGGATCGGCCCAGATGACAACTTTGGGGTGCTCCTGATCCGTCGAACCTGGCGTCAGGGCAACGAGTTTGGAGTAGAAGTCCGCAGTAGCGGCCGGCCCCATGCCTCCGAGTATTCCGATGACGGGTTCGCTCATGCCCGCCGGAGAGTTGGCGCTCTGCCGTATTCGTTGCACCTTCATGTTGCAATCCAACCTTTCGCATCCAATATATTGGATACTCGTAATGTTGACTACAGTGAAGGAGGTTGAAGGTAGTTGTCAAGTAGGGCGCGGCGTTCCCGGAATTGCGAAGTTCGAGATCTCGCTCGATCAACAGGGGTTGGGTTCGCCGATCTTGACGGCTGAGAGCACGGCTTCGATTTCCCCGAAAGGGCTTCCGGCAGAAGGTGTCTGATCGACAACAATCCAGTTGGAATCGACCAGTTGGCGTCGACCCGCGCCAGTTGCGTCAGCACTTCTGGAGAAGAAGACTCCGGCCGATTGAATGGTGTCCTGCGCGTCTTGAAGATTCATACACACGACATTGGGCATGATCGCAGGAGTTGCAGCGGGCGTCACTTCTGCGGTGACTGGGGTGGTGGCCAGTGGAGTATTCGTCGGACCGGCCACCGAGGTGGTCAATGGAGCCTTAGTCGTCGTGGGTTGAGTTGTCGAGGTTGCAGTGGTGGTCGCGGTGGATGTTGATTCGGCCTCGCTGTCGGTGCTTGTCCCTGAGCATGCGGCAAGAGACGCCAAGGCGAATGCGCTGAGTGCGATGCGAACGGCAGTTGAGGACGGGCGAATCGATGTCGAAAAGAGGTGTGATGCGCGCACAGACGTTCCTTGTCGGTAAAGGGGCGATGAAAGGGGAGATTCGAGCGCAGAGCACATCCGACGCCGTCGATGTGCCTTATGTCGAATAGAACCATAGGCTTTCGGCACCGGATTCGAGAGGAATTGCCTACATGCATTTTCTGGAACTACGACACGCGCAGTGTGAACCCCCAGCGGCGTATTCGCCTGTCCTGGAGAGCTACGGAGATGTGCAGACCGTTCTTCTGGGTACCGACCCGCTTCCCGCCCATCGACGGTTCGACGCCGTGATCGTGATGGGCGGGCCGATGGGCGTCGGCGATCAGGGCGGGGTCGAGTGGTTGGCATCCGAGATCGAATACATTCGGGATCTGGTCGAGAACGATGTCCCGGTGTGGGGAGTGTGTCTGGGTTCGCAGTTGCTCGCCGCGGCGCTGGGTGCTCGCGTCTACACGGGCGCTGTGCCCGAAGTCGGAGTTGAGGAGATCACCTTGACTGTCGAGGGCCGGCGAGATCCCGTGTGGGGAGATCTGCCCTCCACATTTCCTGCAATGCAATGGCATTCGGATACCTTCGACATTCCGAACGGCGCGGTGCGGCTCGCTGGTTCTGCCAAGTATCCGAATCAACTCTTCCGATACAAGCAGAGTTACGCCGTTCAGTTTCACCTCGAAGCGTCCTCCGAGGTGGCGCGCGAATGGATGGAACTGGCCGAGTACCGCGACTCGCTGCATGCTTCGCTGGGAGCGGACGGTCCGCGCATCTTCATGCAGCAGTTGGGTGCTGCCGAGTCTCAGGGGCTCGAGATTGCCGCAGCGGTGATGGAGAAGTGGTTGAAATCGATCTCTCTTGAATAAGGCCGTTTTGTCCTGATTGACCGATTTACCTGTTACCTTGTGTTGTCGTGGGTGGATGAACCGATCCGGTCGAGCAAGACACCTCGTAGAGTCCGGATCTCCCCCGCGAAAGGGGAGCGATGCGCCGGATACGGAAGATATCGACAGCTGCAGTGACGTGTGTACTCGCGTCGACCGCGGTCTTGGGGGCGACCCAGGCTCATGCATCCCCGTGGGATTGCAACGTCACCGGCAGCTTGGATCAATCAGGTGGGCCGACCAATCCGATTCCCTGGCTCAACGGAACGGACGGGAAACTTCCGGAACTGCAGGGCCGCACCTCGGCGGTCGAGTACATCACCGGCGCGCTCAGCCCCAACCAAACCGTCGAGCGTTTCAATGTTCTCGGCACGGATCTCGGCATCATGTGGGACAACGGCGCAGGTCAGGTCCTGACAGCCTTCGGTGACACCGTCGGAATCGGATCTGACCCCCTGTGCTCCGGGGTGGTCGGTGACTGGCGCAGCAACGTCCTGTTCCGTAGCTCGGACGGAAATCTGTCCGACGGCATGAACATCGACTCCTCACCGACCGACCGGCCGAATCACTCACGCGAGATCATCGGAAGTCTGAAAGTCACCGGCGTCGAAACCAGCAGCATTCCGACGACGGGTATCTCGGTGGGCGGCGTTCAATACGTCAATTACATGTCGATCCGCTCGTGGGGAGGGTCGGGGGAGTGGGTCACCAACTTCTCGCAGATCGCGTCCTCGCACGACAACGGTGAGACCTGGCAGGTCGAACCGGCCTCGTCCCGGCCCAATCTGCCGTTGACGGGTAACGACAACTTCCAGATGGGTTCCTTCGTCAAAGACGGTGGTTACGTCTACAACTTCGGTACCCCCGCGGGACGTTTCGGCGAGGGGCGCCTCTCGCGGGTCAAGGAAGCCTCCATCGCGGACGTCGCGGCGTACGAATACTGGGACGGAAAAGCATGGGTCCCCAACAATCCCGCTGCCGCTGCAGTGGTTCTCGACGGGGATGTCAGCGAACTGTCGGTGCAGTACAACGACTATCTCGGCAAGTTCGTCGCGATGTACTCCAACGAGTGGGGAGCGCTGGTGCTGCGGACGGCGTCGGACCTGACCGGCCCGTGGAGTGCGCCCGACGTAGTGATCGGCACCGACGAGGTTCCGGGACTCTACGGCGCGTACATGCACCCCTGGTCACAGGGGCAGGACCTCTACTTTCTCGCCACCACCTGGTCCGACTACAACGTGATGCTCATGAAGACCACGCTGCACCAGTGAACCGGATGGTTATCGTTGACCGGTGAGCACCACCGACAATGCGCTACTGATCACCGCCCTTCGAGACGTGTTGGTGGGACCACTACCCGAAATCGGCCGACGATTTTCGACGTTGATCGCGGACATGGCGCCGCACACTTCCCTGGTGATCTTCACCCGTGAATGCACCGGTAGGCCGCGCAAGGTCGCCGGGGATCCAGCCGTCGTCGATCGTGTGACCATCGCCGAACTCGACCGTATCCGTACGGATCTCACTGTCGGACAGATCTTTCGGGGAAAATGCGCTGTCGCCGGCCGGGACCGTGAAGTGCTTGCGATGCTTGATCGAACCGATACGCTTCTCGTTTTGACACCGCACCCCGTACCGGTGAAGACAGCATCCCTCGAATTGATCCAGGCACTGTTCGCAGTGACTGCAACCGGAATTCAGCTCCAGGTCCGGAACGCGAGCCCGGCATATCTCGCCGAGTCACGGGCAGCGTCGTCGGAGCGTGCACGCACCGTGGCGGAGATGACGGAGGTGCATGCGGCCACCCTCGAGACGATGCTGGCGACGCTGCGCTCGGCGGATCTCGACGACACACGTGCGCGAACCTCGGCCAGGGAGACTGCGGCCTCGGCTCTGATCGGCCTGCGTTCAGCCGTCGACGTGCACCGCGAGTTGGCCGAAGAGTCGACCACCACGGCTTTTGCACGGATGCGTGGGGAATTGCGTTCGCTGCTCAAGCATCGGGAAATCGCGTTGGAGTTGGTGGAGCCACCCGTCGACGGTCGCGGTCTGCCCGGCGAAGTGGCGCACGGCGCCCGCGCCGTCGTCCGCGGCGCGGTGTTGGCATTGTCGGATCAGCAGACGCTCTCGCGAATCCGGGTGGCCTGGACTCTCGACGCGGCTTCGCTCTCCATCGACATTCGAGACGACGGCGGCGGTGAAGCCGACGTGATCGATGTGGAACGTCAATTACGTTCTCGGGTTGAAACTTTGGGTGGAACCGTCGAATCCGAGTCGACGCCCGGGTGGGGGAACCGGATCAGCGCAACCATCCCGCTCGACGCCCCCGTCGCCCTACCGAACCGCGACGTCCTCACCGAACTGGCACCGCGGGAGTTCGAGGTACTCGAGCATCTGGTGGCAGGACGGCGCAACAAGGCGATCTCGGAGCGACTCGGTGTCAGTGAGAGCACAGTCAAGTTTCATGTTGCCGGGGTCCTGCGGAAATTGGGCGTCGAGAGTCGGGGTGCGGCGGCCGCCGCGGGCGCCGAGGCCGGTGTGAAGCCCGCGCCCTAGTCCTTTCAGCCAGGTCGGTCAGTCAGTTCGACCAGGGTTGCGGGCACCTGCTTCGGGCTAACCTTTAAACGAGTGCACATATCGCAATGTGAAAACACGGCGCCATGTGACGACACGTCCTCAATCGCACGAAGCCAGGAGCAAAGCCATGCCACAGCAGGTACGCGGCGTCATCGCCCGATCCAAGGGTGCCCCCGTCGAAATCGTCCCCATCACGATTCCCGATCCCGGTGCCAACGAGGTAGTGGTCGCCATTGCAGCGTGCGGTGTGTGCCACACCGACCTGACCTACCGCGACGGCGGAATCAACGACGAGTACCCGTTCCTGCTCGGGCACGAGGCGTCGGGCATCGTCGAGAGCGTCGGCCCCGGTGTCACTCACGTCGAGGTGGGCGACTTCGTCGTCCTCAACTGGCGTGCCGTGTGCGGGCAGTGTCGTGCGTGTAAGCGTGGCCGCCCGCAGTACTGCTTCGACACGTTCAACGCCGAGCAGAAGATGACGCTCGAAGACGGCACCGAACTGACGCCGGCACTCGGCATCGGCGCATTCGCAGACAAGACGCTGGTTCACGAAGGCCAGTGCACCAAGGTCGACGCCTCGGCCGATCCGGCTGTCGTCGGACTGCTCGGTTGCGGTGTCATGGCCGGCATGGGTGCCGCGATGAACACCGGCAACGTCGGACGCGGTGATTCAGTGGCCGTGATCGGGTGTGGCGGCGTCGGCGACGCAGCGATCATGGGTTCACGCCTGGCCGGTGCCAATACCATCATCGCCATCGACCGGGATCCGCGAAAGCTGGAGTGGGCCACGGAACTTGGTGCCACACACACGATCAATGCCACCGAGGTCGACGACGTCGTCGAGGCAGTCCAGGAGCTGACCGGAGGTTTCGGTGCCGACGTGGTTGTCGACGCAGTCGGTCGCCCGGAGACCTGGAAGCAGGCGTTCTACGCCCGCGACCTCGCGGGAACTGTAGTGCTGGTGGGTGTTCCGACGCCGGACATGAAGCTGGAAATGCCGCTGGTGGACTTCTTCTCGCGCGGCGGAGCCCTCAAGTCGTCGTGGTACGGCGATTGCCTGCCCGAGCGTGACTTCCCCGTTCTGGTCGACCTGTACCAGCAGGGGCGTCTGCCGCTCGAGAAGTTCGTCAGTGAGCGCATCAAGCTCGACGAGGTGGAGAAGGCCTTCGAGACGATGCACCGCGGCGAGGTCCTCCGTTCGGTGGTGGTCCTGTGACATTGCGAGTCGATAGTGTCGTCACCTCGGGCACGTTCAGCCTCGACGGCGGAACGTGGGACGTCGACAACAACATCTGGCTGATCGGTGACGACAACGAAGTGGTAATCGTCGACGCAGCTCACACCGCGCAGCCGATCATCGACGCTGTCGGCGGACGCAAGGTGATCGGAATCGTCTGCACCCACGGTCACAACGATCACGTCACCGTTGCGCCGGAGTTGGCCGAGAAGCTCGACGCTCCGATCTACCTGAACCCGGCCGACGATGTCCTCTGGGAGATGACTCACCCCGGGGTGAAGCATCTGAGCTTGGAAGATGATCAGCGTATTGCTGTGGCGGGCACGGATATTCTGGCCATCCACACACCCGGCCATTCGCCGGGGTCGACGTGCCTCTACCTGCCGGAGGCCGGCGAACTGTTCAGCGGCGACACCTTGTTCTCCGGTGGACCCGGCGCAACGGGGCGGTCGTACTCAGACTTCCCGACCATCATCGGGTCCATTCGCGACAAGCTGTTCGCGCTCCCCGCCGAGACCAAGGTTCACACCGGTCACGGCGACGGCACGACGATCGGTACCGAGGCACCGCATCTCGAAGAATGGATCCGCGCCGGATCCTGATGTGATCAGAAGCGAAGTGGGGGCGCCGGTACCGGCGTCCCCACTTTTGTCACAACGCTGATGCCCAACCGGCGGTGTCGTTCTCACCCGGGATTGCCATCAGGCCGTGCCACAGTTCGAGGATCTCGAACCATTCTGTCTCGGATCGGCTGAGGGGACGTACAGATTCGTAGCCGGCGCGCAGGCTCTGCCGTACCGCGATCGGTATCGGTCGCCAATCGGTGAACAGGGTGCCCAGATAGACGCTTGCCTTGGCCAGGTCGCTCACCCGGTGGTCGATCACCACGTCGTCGAAGTCGAGTACTCCGGTGGTATGAGAATTTCGAGTCAGGATGTTGGCTGCACGGAAGTCGTTGTGTACCAGTTGAATTTGGTCATCTAGCTCGGACGCACGCGCCAGGAGGTCCACGAGCCTACGCGTTGCCTCAGGCGCGAACCCGCGGTCGAAATTCTCGAGCCAACCACCGATGCGCTCCTTCAACCCGGTGCTGCGCGACGAGAAAACCGATCCGTCGACATGGGTGGCGCCGAGCGTTCGGTGTATTTCTGCCAGACATGCTCCTGCCGAACGGACCGCCGCGTGGTCCTGTACGTTCAACCAATCTCCCGCCATCTCCGGCAGTACGGTGAACGACACTGCGCACGAAGGCCCTTCCAGTGTTTCCCGGTCCAGCAGTATTTCCCGGTCCAATCCGTTCAGGGACGTGATTGGCGACGGAACGGGCGCACCCTGCCCGGCGAGTGCGCTCAGCAGGCGCGTCGACGCCTCCAGGTTCGCGAAGCGCTCTGTGGCGCGCGACCACTTCACCACCAGCCCACCTCGGTCGCTCGCAACCCACACAATCGCGTTCTGGTCACTGATCGCCATTCGCGAGCACTCGAGGGCCGTCAACCCCCAAGTCTGCTCGAGTACCGTCGAGACCCAATGGGTGGCTGCGCCAAAGCTGTTGAATCCGAATCGCTCCTCCAGAGCGGCTTCCGGCTCCACCGACTCCCAGAGCATGGACAAGCCGAGTGGCAACATGCTGTCCGACTCTAGTGGGGAGAAGTTCGTATCGAGGTGCCGATCTCGGAAGCGCCCGAATCGGCCTTGGCGACAGCTGCAGTTCAGCCGCCTTGACTCAGTTCGCTGAAGATCAGGTTGGTCTGTGTATTGGCGATAGCCGGATCGTTGAGGTGTGCGCTGACGAAATCGCGAAGCCGAGTGGGGGATTCACACGACACGTGCACCAGGAGATCACGGTCTCCACTCATCAGGAACACTCGCTGAACCGAATCCAATCCACTCAGGTGCTCGGCAATTTCCGTCATCCGGCTCCTGGCGTGGGAGTGAATCAGAATCGACACCATCGCCGAGATCTCGAGGCCGAGTAGCTCGAGGTCTATGTCTGCATGAAACCCCTTGATGACGCCCGATTCGCGTAGAGCGCGCATCCGCGCCAGAGCGGTCGACGGCGCTATCCCGACCTTCTCGGCGAGTGCATTGTTGGGGATGCGTGCATCCCGGACGAGTTCGCGGAGAATCGCCGTATCGACGTCGTCGAGCCGAACATGATTCGGCCGAGCTGCGGCAGCTGCCCGTTCGATCGCATTTATCATCCGATTTCTCCCTGCCGTCGCGAAAACATTCAGCATCTATTGACCGCGCCCGTCGATGATCCTAGCTTTTGCCAAACACATCGAATTATCAAACGGTCGAGATCGACACAGTCGACTGTTGCGACGAAGGGGTCTGGATGCTTCCGAGGATCGGCCGACACACGGGCGACGGACACATGGGCGACTGGGTGGCACAGGTGATCGACATCAGCCCGCCGATCTCCGAATCGACGCCCGTGTGGCCAGGCGATACCGCCTTCACCCGCGCTGTCACGTCCGACCTCGGCGGCAGTGACGCCGTCACCATCAACCGAATCACCACCACTCCGCATATCGGTGCTCACGCCGATGCGCCGGCGCACACCCGCATCGACGGCGCGCCCATCGGTTCTGTTCCCCTCGAGCCCTATCTCGGCGAAGCACTGGTGGTCGACATGACGGGCGTCGACGGTGCCGCATGCATCAGGCCCGTCGAAGAGACGGTGGAGCGACTCGGCGGCCATCTGCCGCAGCGGCTGATTCTGAGGACTTACCCGAAGTACCCGCGCGAGTGGGACAACGACTTCGCCGGCGTTTCTCCGGAGCTGACCCACTGGTTCGCCGACCGCGGTGGAGTTCTGATCGGAATCGACGGCGCCTCGTTCGATCCGATGGACAGCAAGACCATGGACGGGCACCACGCGGCAAGCGATCGTGGCGTCGCGATCCTCGAAGGACTGTGCCTCGACGAGGTCGACGAAGGCTACTACGAGTTGATCGCACTGCCGCTGAAGTTCCTCGACCTCGATGCCAGCCCGGTACGCGCCGTGCTCCGGACTCTGCCTTCATCACATTCAACGCCGACACATGCAGGAGAAGAATCGTCATGACATCGACAACCACCCTTTCGTTGGAAGACTGCGTCAAGGCCGACGCAGTGGATCCCCTGAGGGAGTTCCGCCGCGAGTTCGCGATTCCGGAGGGCGTTCTCTACTTCGACGGAAACTCTCTCGGCGCGCGTCCCATTGCCGCACAGGAATGCGCCGCGAGAGTGATCGGCGACGAGTGGGGCAACGGCTTGGTTCGCAGTTGGAACGAGGCTGGATGGTTCGACCTCCCGGTCCGCCTCGGTGACAAACTTGCCCCGTTGCTGGGAGCAGGTGAAGGCGAAGTGGTAGTGACGGATTCGACGTCGATCAACCTGTTCAAGGCATTGGCCTCCGCACTGTCCATCGCGGCTGCTCAGGATCCCAGCCGGAAGGTGATCGTCTCCGAGCGCGACAATTTCCCCACTGACCTCTACATTGCGGAGGGCATCATCTCGCTGCTCGATCAGGGATACGAACTACGCCTGATCGACCAACCGGGCGACCTCACCGAAGCAGTAGGACCAGACACCGCCGTAGTGATGTTGTCGCACGTCAACTACCGCACCGGAAACCTGTATGCGATGACGGAAGTCACTGCAGCAGTGCAGGAACGTGGCGCCCTCATGATCTGGGATCTCGCACACTCGGCCGGCGCCGTCACTGTCGATCTGAGCGGCGCCGACGCCGACTTCGCGGTCGGGTGTACGTACAAGTACCTCAATGGTGGTCCGGGTTCACCTGCATTCATCTGGGTCAACCGTCGCCATCAGAACACCGGAATCCAGCCGCTGTCCGGGTGGTGGGGGCACGCGCGACCGTTCGCGATGGAGTCGGCCTACGAACCGGGCGCAGGAATACGACGGTTTCTGAGTGGTACTCAACCAATCACGTCGTTGTCACTCGTCGAGTGTGGTCTCGACGTCATGCTCAAAGCTGACATGGCCGACATCCGCAGCAAGTCGCTCGCGCTGGCCGATCTCTTCATCAGCCTCGTCGAGGAGCGTTGCGCTGCCTACGGTTTGGAGTTGATCACGCCGCGCGAGCACGAGCGTCGTGGCTCGCACGTGAGTTTTGTTCATCCCGAGGGTTATTCCATCATGAAGGCTCTCATCGCGCGGGGCGTCATCGGCGACTACCGCGAACCAGGAGTGCTGAGGTTCGGTATCACTCCGCTCTATCTCGGATACGCCGACGTGTGGAACGCCGTCGACGTGTTGCGAGACATCCTCGAGAACAAGTCCTGGGATCGCCCCGAATTCCGTGAGCGCGACGCAGTCACCTGATTCTTCCAAGTTTCCGCGGACCGGGAGGTACCGCCTTTCGCAAGGAGCTTTCATGAGTGATTTCAAAAACATTCAGCAGCGAGAATCAGGTCTCAAACGCGAACTCGGCCCCAAGCAGATGAGCATGATCGCGCTCGGTGGTGCAATCGGCACCGGACTCTTCCTCGGCAGTAAGTTCGCCATCGGCTTTGCCGGCCCGAGCGTCATCATCAGTTACGCGATCGGCGGGTTGATCGCCCTGCTGCTGATGGGTGCCCTCGCCGAAATGACCGTCGCACATGCGACATCAGGTTCGTTCGGTGCGTACGCAGAGTTCTACGTCGGACCGTTGATCGGCTTCCTCGTTCGCTATCTCTACTGGTCTTGCATCGTCCTCGCGGTCGGTACCGAGGTCACCGCGATCGGTGAATACATGCAGTTCTGGTTCGCCGACGTACCGTCGTGGCTGTGGATCGTGTTGTTCTCCGGAGTGCTGATCGGCGTGAACATGTTCAACGTCAAGGCCTTCGGAACGATGGAGTACTGGTTCTCGACGATCAAGGTCTTCGCGATCGTGGCATTCATCGTGATGGCAGCGTACGTCGTGTTCGGTAGCGGGAACCCGGACTATGGATTCCACAATTACACGGCCGGTGGCGGATTCTTCCCGAATGGTTTGTCCGGCATGTGGTTTGCCGTGATCGTATCGATCTTCAGCTACTTGAGCATCGAGATGATCGCCATTGCGGCCGGTGAGGCGGAAAACCCCGCGGTGGCGGTGAAGAAGGCATTCCGTGTGACGATCGTCCGACTGTTCGTCTTCTACATCGCAACCCTTGCTTTGATTCTGGCAATTGCTCCGATGGACAAGATCTTGAGTGGCGGAAGCCCTTTCGTCACGGTGATGCAGGTTGTGAAGATTCCGGGCGCAGACAGTGTGCTGAACTTCGTGGTGATCATCGCCGCGCTGTCCGCGATGAACAGTCAGCTGTACGTGTCTTCGCGAATGATGTTCTCGCTCTCCCGTGCTGGTGACGCGCCGGCCATTCTCGGCAAGGTCAGGGCCAACGGCTCACCGGTCAATGCCTTGCTGCTGTCGACGTCGGGTATCGCCGTCGCAACCATCGTCTACGTGCTCTTTCCCGAGCAGGCATTCACCTTGATGATCTCGCTGTCGATGTTCGGGGCGATGGCGACGTGGCTGCTGATCTTCGTGACGCACTGGTTCTTTCGCAAGCGGATGGCAAGCGAAGGACGAACCCTCTCGTTCACGATTCCGTTCTTCCCGGTGGGGACGATACTGGGTGGTGTCCTCATGGTCGCGATCCTCGTCACGACATTGTGGGTCGAGGATTTCAAGATGACCTTGGTGTTCGGGGTGCCGTTTGTTCTTGCCGTGATCGGCATCTACTGCTTCACCCGATCACGTCGGGCGCAGAGTCGAGCGGTAACGGCTGAACAGGTTCAGGACGAGATCACCGGCACGGTGGTCAAGCGGGTTCCCTGACTTACATTGGCAATCACAGGGTTTCGGCGAAAAACTCCATAGTGCGGGTCCAGGCGAGGGCAGCAGAATCCGGGGCGTAGTGGCTGGCCGAAGTGTCGTTGTTGAACGCGTGGCCGGCGTCGGCATAGCGGTACACCCGGGCGAGATCGGACGCGGTTGCGCGCAATTGCTCGACGCTCTCCGGCGGGATACTCGGATCGAGGTCGCCGTAGTGACCGAGCCACGGGACCTGCAGTTGCGCTGCAAGTTCGGTGCCTGCGGCAATCCCATCCCATCGGGCTTCTGCAACGCCGCCACCGTAGTACGTGACAGCGGAATCGACGAGGGGTACGGCGGCACACCACAGGGATGCGGTGCCGCCCATGCAGAATCCGAGGGAGCCGACTTTGTCTGCTCCCTCGGATCGGCTGTAGTCGACGGCGGCACGTACGTCGTGGCCGATGCTTGTGCCGTCGAGTGCCATGAGCGCATCCTTCGCGGACGGGAAGTCGGTGAAGGAGGTCTGTGCGCCGCGGTGGTAGAGATGCGGGGCGACGGCAAGGTAGCCGGCATCGGCGAGACGCTCGAGGATGCTCTCGATGTGCTTGTTCACGCCCCACGCTTCTTGGAGAACCACCACCGCATGCTTCGGTTCTCCTGGCGAATCCGGTCGGCTGACGGTCAGCGGCACGTCGTGTGTGGTCGTCGTGATAGTTCCCATATCCAGACTGTAGGCGAGCCCAGACTGTAGACGGACCGTCGAACTAGACTCGTCAAATGTTGAGTTCCGCCGTTCCGCCGATCAGCCTGGGCAGTTGGCCGACGCCCGTCGAACCTGTGGCGCGTTGCGCGCAGGCACTCGGATTGGGGCCGGAAGATCTGTGGATCAAACGTGACGACGTCACCGGCCTGGGCGGTGGCGGCAACAAGATCCGAAAGCTGCAGTACACCTGCGCTCAGGCTTTGGCCGTCGGCGCGACGACTCTGATCACTACCGGTGCACCGCAAAGCAATCACGCTCGCTTGACTGCGTCGGCAGCAGCCCGTTTGGGATTGCGTTGTGTGCTGGTGCTCGGTGGTGCCGAGCCGGAATCCGCGCAGGGAAATCTCGTTCTGGATGCACTCGCAGGCGCTGAGATCGTCTGGGCCGGTGGGGACACGGCATCCGCGCTCGACGCCGCGGCGCAGGCCGTCGCTGACTCGGGCGGAGTTCCTTTTGTCATTCCCTTCGGTGGTACCAGCGCGGTGGCTGCGCAGGGATATGTGGACTGCGCACGCGAGATCGAGCAGCAACTCTCCGGCGTCGATCGCGTCGTGGTTGCTCTCGGATCGGGCGGAACGATGGCTGGACTTGTCGCGCATCTGGGCGTCGACAGAGTTGTGGGCGTTGATGTCGGGGCTGTTGCCGATCCAGTGTCGACTGTCGCTGGGTTGTTGGACGAGATGCCTGGTCCGGCTATGCGAGCCGCAGATCTTCAGATCCTGCGAAACCAAGTTGGACAAGGATATTCGACGCTCACGGAAGCATCAGCCGGCGCGATTCGATTATTGGCTCGTACGGAGGGCATCTTCCTCGACCCGACGTACACCGGCCGAGCCTTTGCGGGATTGATCCAACTCGTGAAGGACGAAGCCATCACGGCGGGATCAAAAACGGTCTTCCTGCACACCGGTGGGTTGCCTGGCCTGTTCGGACATCCCGAACTGTCGACGCTGCGGTGAGCGAGCAGATCGACTACCCGCTCAGCAGTCCGCTCGACGAACTGTCCGAGTGGCAACGCGTCGTTCGACCGCTGCGCGTCAGTGCCGACGGGTACTTGCGGTTGGCGACCAATCGGCTGGCCGTCGATTCCGACTACACGTGGGAGATGCACCGCCACAGCGATCACGAATTGCTGTGGGCGATCGACGGTGTTCTCGAGGTCCGTACTCCGGAGACTGTGTACACGGTGCCGAGCGGGGTCAGTCTGTGGATCCCGTCCTATGTTCCCCACGAGGTGACGGCGCGTAGCGGCACAGAATTGTCGTGCACGTGGTTGGTGGCATCCGATGTGACCGGGTTGGATCGTGTGGTGGCCTTGTCCACCCCTCCGCTGCTCGAACAAGTACTCGATCACCTCACCCGAGACGACTTGACCGACGCGGCTCGTCGACGAGCCGAGGCGTTTGCCATCGACCTCGTCGAACCCGTTCCGCGACTGATTTTCGATGTGCCGCTGCCGACGACGCCGTGGCTTCGGCAGATCGCAGATCAGTTGGTTGCCAGCCCGGCCGACACCCGATCGGTCGAGGAGTGGGCCATCGACGCGAAGGTCAGTACGAGGACTCTCACACGACGGTTTCCGGCCGAGACCGGATTGACCTTCTCGGAATGGCGTATGCGACTGCGGGCTCATCATGCGATGCAACTTCTGGCACTCGGTCGAAGCATCTCGTTTGTGGCGCGGAAGACGGGTTTTCGTTCCGAAAGCGCGTTCGGTGCGGCTTTTCGTCGAACGATGGGCGTGACGCCGGGGGAGTTTGCAAGCCTGATCGATCATCCGCGCGCGCCAATGACCGATTGGCTACAGGACTAGTCCGAACAGCGACTCAAAGCATCTCGATCGGACTTGTGCCGTGCCGCAGAATGAACTTAGGGTTGGCTAAACAATCACCCTGTAGGAGTTCTGCGTGCGCGCAATTCGATCATTTTCTTTCGGTTCCAGAGTCATTGCAGCGGCGGCGGTTGCCGTCGTAGGTGCGATGGTGGTGACCGGCTGTTCCTCGTCGTCGGCCGACTCCGAGCAGACGGACGTCCGGACCGTCGCGTCGGCGTACGGGGACATCGAGGTTCCGGTTTCACCTGAGCGCGTCGTCGCCGCGTCGTACGACACTCCTTGGCAGCTCATGTCCCTCGGAGTGAAACCGGCTGCTGTGCAGGACTACGGCAAGTGGATCAGTGAATTCACGCCGGAGCAGCAGGCCTTTGTCGACGGGCTCCCGACCATCGGGCCTTTCGGGGAAATGAACTTCGAAGCGATCGCTGCGGCGGATCCCGACATCATTGTCGGCGACGCCGACGAGGTGGACCAAGCGGCGTTCGACCGTCTGTCCGGCATTGCACCCACCGTCATCGTCAAGGGAGAGAGCCGAGGCGACTGGAAGAAGATCACCACCGAGCTTGCTGAGGCAATTGGCAAGACCGACGTGCTCGAGTCGACGCGGACTGCTTACGAAGAGAATCTCGAACGTGTTCGTGGCGAGTACGCGGACGTGATCGCGAACAACAAGTGGATTCACATTTCGCTCGGAGACGCACCCGGCGCTTTCTCGGTTCAGCAGCCCACCGGTGCGATCGGCAATTTGGTGGTCAACGAACTCGGATTGGCGTACGGGCCCGGTGTTCCGACCAATTACACCGATGCCGGATACGCGTCCTATCCGATGGAGCAGTTGGCCGACATCCTGAACGGCGTGACGGTCGTGCTGTATCCGCTGAACGCGGACGGGTCGACCAGTGCGGCGGTTCAGGCGGTCCTCGACGACAACCTCTTCACGAGGCTGCCGGCGGCGCAGGCCGGGCACGTCTTCGGATTGCAGTCGAGCGTCACAGACTTCGTGACCGCGAACGGTTGGCTGAACGAAGTGAAAACGAAGGTGTTTGCAACGCTCTGACGCTTGCTCACCTTTTCACTGCGTGCCCGCAACTGACCAGTTGAGGGCGCGCAGTCTTTTTGGTCGCCACTACGAGCGGAAATCCTGTCCTCTGCTTATGATTTCTGTCACTGCCGGTTACCGTTACTTCGACGAGGGCGACGCGGTTCGACCTTGCCTTGGCAGGGATCATCGATCCTCGGCGACGTGCGGAGGTGGTCGCCATCCCCGCAGATCCGTGGGGTATTTTGTCCGTATCTACTGTCGGGGTGAGCAGTGATGTGCGGGGGAGTTTCTGGTGAGTACAAGCGCTCGTGCCGTCTTTCGAGCAGGGCGCTCTGGATTTCGGGACCATACCCGTCCGGGCATTAGTTCTGGTTTGCTGAGCGTGAACGGTGCGTGGGGCGAATCGTTCGAGGGGACGAAAGGCGAGATCGGCGAATGACAGCGACTTCCGACGCACGGCGTACCGAATCGAACGCTGTCCAGAACACCGACTCGCCGTCCGGCGAAAATCCGCGCTGGCGCGACCGCAAGAGGTACCTGTGGCCGCTCGGATTGCTGATTCCACTCAGCCCGTTCATCTCCTGGTTTCTCGTCGACAACCTTCGTCTCGGATTGTTCTGGGCGACCGGCGCGTGGCTACTGGTCATCGTCATCCCGATCATCGACATGCTGGCCGGTGAAGACGGCGAAAGTCCGCCGGACGATGCGATCCCACGACTGCAGAAGGACCGCTACTACCGCTGGTGCACTTACGCGTTCCTCCCCTTGCAATACGCCGGTCTGGTCTTCGCCTGCTGGTGCTGGATCAACGCTCCGATGGGAATCGCGGAGAAGATCGCGATGTCGTTCACGGTGGGCGTCGTCGCCGGCGTCGGTATCAACGCGGCCCACGAGCTCGGCCACAAGAGCGAGAAGATCGAACAGTGGCTCGCGAAAGTGGCGCTTGCGCAATCTCTCTACGGGCACTTCTACGTGGAACACAATTTCGGCCACCATGTGCGTGTAGCTACTCCGCAGGACCCGGCCAGCTCACGGTTCGGTGAGAGCTTCTGGAGGTTCTTGCCACGAAGTGTGTTCGGCGGGCTGCGTTCGGCATGGCGCATCGAGAGCGCTCGACTCCAGAGGAAAGGCAAACGAACCTGGAGCTTCGAGAACAATATTCTCAACGCTTGGGCGATGAGTGTTGTCCTCTTCGCGACGCTGATCGGTATCTTCGGTTGGGAGGTCGCGCCCTGGCTCCTGCTGCAGGCAGTTGCCGGATTCACCTTCCTCGAAGCCGCGAACTACCTCGAGCATTACGGCCTGCTGCGTGGCAAGCGTGCCGACGGCTCGTACGTTCGCTGCAGCCCCGCTGACAGTTGGAACAGCGATCACGTCGTGAGCAATCTGTTTCTCTACCAACTGCAGCGGCACAGCGATCACCACGCCAACCCGAAGCTGCGGTACCAAAGTCTGCGTAGCGCGGCCGAAGCGCCGCAACTTCCGGCCGGCTACGCAGTGATGATCGTGATCGCGTGGATTCCACCGCTGTGGCGCCGGGTGATGGATCAGAGATTGTTGGACTACTACGACGGCGACACAGAACGAATCAACGTCGGCTGATCCGCATCCCTCTCTGAACTGTTCGGAGTTGCCGTCTCAGCGACCGTCGTCCCACACGGTGTTGCCGCTTGCAGTCGTCGACGGGTAGTCCTGGACGGCGTCCCAATGCTCGACGATTTTGCCGTTCTCGTCGAATCGGAAGATGTCCATCGAGCCGCTGCCGGCCGTTCCCTCACCGGACGAAGCGAAGGTCTGAACAAAGACGAAGTCGCCCTCGGCTACCGTCCGTGGAAACTTGGTGGCCTTGTCTTCGGTAACGGGTTCGATCCCGGCCAGTGCGGTGACAAATGCGTCCTTGCCGTCAGCGAACGAGGGGTTGTGCTGCGTGTAGGTCGGACCGACCAGCTGGTCGGCAGCCTCGGCGGCTTTGCCTTCGTTGAAGGCGAGCTGCAGGAACGTCAACGCGTTGGCCGTGTTGCGCTCCAAGACTTCTGACGACTTGGACGGCGACGAGGTGGGTCCGTCGAACATCGTGTTCGGATTCGCGGACGTTTCCGGCACGTCTTGAATGGCATCCCAGTGTTCGACGATCTTGCCGTTGTCGACGCGGAAGATGTCGAGTACCGCCTGGCCGCGGTCGCCGGGTGCAGACGTGGTGTGGGACTGGAGGGCAACCAGATCGCCCTCGGCGAGAACGCGAGTGATCTCGGCATGCAATCCGGGTGTGGCCTCGACGTAACCGCCTATGCCGCTGACAAATCCGGCTGCCCCATCGGCGGCGGTGGGGTTGTGCTGGATGTAGACGTCGCCAAGGTACCGGTCGGCGGCTTGCTGAACCTGACGGCCGTTGAACGCCAGTTCGTAGAAGTCCGTGACGACGGTCTTGTTGGATTCGAGTTGATCGCCCTGTTCGGCAACAACGCTCGTGGACGTCGTAGAACTGCTGGGCGTTGCGGATTCCGCGTCGTTGGAACACGCGGTGAGCAGGAGTGCGGCGGCAGCGGGAACAGTCATCCAGGCTGCGCGCCTACGAAGGTTGCTCATATTCAGTGTGCGACGGTGAAACGCTGGCGACGGTGGGCCGGAGTCTCGATCTCGTCGACAAAAGCGTGTGCGTAGTCTTCGCCCGCGATGGCGGAGTTGCCCTCGGCGTCCGTCAGGAGAATGTCGCCACCCAACTGGAACGATCCCTTCGGGGCGACGCCGGCATGGGCACCGAACGCAGCGGCCGGGCTCACGTAGAACCAGTCGACATTGCTGTCGGTCGCGCGGAGCGCATCGAGGACGTCGGCGTGAGCGAGTGCCTCACCCTTGTATGCGTCCGGGAAGTCGGGGGTGTCGACGACGCGTGGCCCACCCTCGGAGACCAACAGGCTGCCGGCGCCACCGACTACGGCAATGCGAGCACCGTTGCGTGCGGCGGCATCTGCGAGGGGAGTGACGGCGTCGAGCAGGCGCTTGCCGTCGATCTCGCGAGCGGGGATGGCAACGACAACGACGTCGTTGTCTGCCGTGATCTGCTCCACGATCGTGTTGTCGTGAACAGAACCCTGCACGACATTCGTGTCGGTTCCGGACTGCGCGCTGCGAGCGACGACGGTTACCTCGTGGCCGCGTGAAGCGGCTTCTTTCGCGATTGCGCTTCCTGCAAAACCGTTTCCACCGAATACTGCGATCTTCGACATGGGGTGTGCCTTTCCTTGATGTCGTCGTTGTGCTTGTAGTAGTAAATTTATTCACCCCGAGGTGCATTGTCTCGGTCAGATGCGGGCATTCCTTGGTGAAAAACAGACATCATGATGACGATGGGCCGACTGCTTCGGGTCGACGTTGCGAACCGTAGGGTTGGTACATGACTCTCACCGCCGACAACAATGCAGGTCCAGTGGCAATCGAGCGCTCGGACGTCGAAGCTGCGCGGACTCGTATCGCGGGACTGGCGCGGCGTACTCCGATCTTTCGCACTGCGCTACCGACGCCACAGGGTGAGGTACCGGTTCTGTTCAAGCTCGAGTACCTCCAGCACGGCGGTTCCTTCAAAGTGCGCGGCAGTCTCAATGCAGTGGAACGAGCGGTCGCCGACGGCACCATGCCCGATGCCGGCGTGGTGATCGCGTCTGGCGGCAACGCTGCAATCGGGGCCGCGTGGGCAGCGCGGCGACGAGGACTCACCTGCACAGTGGTGGTGCCGGAGACAGCGCCTGATGCCAAGGTGAAGGCTCTCGGAGAGTTGGGTGCAACCGTTCACAAGGTAGGCGACCGGTATGCACTCGCTGCTGCCGCTGCGGCGGACATCGCACGCACCAGCGGTGCGCTCGAACTGCATGCCTACGACCTGCCCGACATCGTCAGTGGGGCCGGCACCATCGCTCTCGAGCTCGAAGACGACGCATCCGGACCGATCACGTATTGCGTTGCAGTCGGCGGCGGCGGATTGGTCTCTGGAATCGTCGCGGCGGCTCGTCCCGAAGATCACGTGGTAGCCGTCGAGCCGACCGGAGCTGCCACCTTGCACACCTCGCTCGATGCGGGGCGTCCGGTGGATATCGAAGTAAACAGTATCGCCGGAGACTCGTTGGGGGCTACACGAATTGGTGCCATCGCCTGGGAGACACTGCATGAGAGTTCGGTAGACAGTGTTGTGGTCGAAGATGATTCGATCCGACAGGCGCGGGCATTCCTGTGGCGGGAGTTCCGGATTCTGGTGGAGTTGGGAACCGCAGCAGCATTGGCTCCGGTTCTGAACGGAACGGTGTCGCCGCCGTCCGACGGTGAACTGTGCGTGGTTTTATGCGGAGCCAACACACATCCGACCGACCTGTAATTTCAGCGTATTTGTTTGCCTGCGTGTGAGAAAGTCGCAGGTGGGTACCTCTCGCAGTATGAGTACCAGCAGCATTATCTGGATAATTGTTGCCGTGGTCGTGGTGATAGCGATCGTGGCCGCACTCCTGTGGGTGGCGCGAAACAGGCGTGACGAGCGTCGTCACATCGAGGCAGAACAGATCCGCGAAGACGTCGCAGACAAGTCACTGCAAGTAGGCGAGCGCGAGGCGCGGGCAGAAGAGACAGCAGCCAAAGCGCGCATGGTGCAGGCAGAGGCCGACGCCAAAGCGGCGGAAGCGTCTGCGCTGCAACATCATGCAGCGCAGCATCGGAAAGAGGCGACGAGTTCTCGCGAGGAACTGAACCAGCAACGAGATCATGCAGACACGATCGACCCCAAGGTTCCCAACCCCGAAGAACCGCGGTCGACGCCGGATCAGAACCCTCGAAACCCTTGATCTCGAAACACTTGATGCAGGCGTTCGAGGGAAGCGTCTGCCCGTATATGGTTCGACGATCATGATGAATAAAGAATCGTCACCGCACGACCAGAAGAGCGTCGCGTCCACGGCGGCTGACGTCGCACAGAACAATGTCTTCGAGCGCTTTGCCCGTGCCGGATTCGTCGTCAGCGGTGTGGTTCATCTGCTGATCGGATATATCGCGATCCGCCTTGCTCTCGGTGGATCCGGGTCTGCGGACCAATCGGGTGCGATGGCCGAGTTGGCAGGAAAGCCAGGGGGTGTCTTCGCTCTGTGGGTCGGCGTCGTGGCCTTCCTTGCCATGGCGTTGTGGAGATTGGCCGAAGCTGCGTTGGGAAGCTCGTCGTCGCCGTCCTCTGACGACAAGAAGAAAGAGTTCTTCAACCGCGCAAAGGCTCTGGGCATTTCGCTCGTCTATTTCGGTTTTGCTTTCACTGCATTCGGATTCGCCCGCGGTAGCGGGAAGTCCAGCAGCGGTCAGAGTGCGGGGATCACGGCGCGTTTGATGGAGAACACGCTTGGAACTATCGCATTGGTGATCGGCGGGATCGCGATCATCGCCGTTGGTGTGTACCACGTGTACAAGGGCGCGAGCCAGAACTTCCTCGATGATCTGAAAGGCACACCCAGCAACTTCGTGCGCCGACTCGGAACCGTCGGGTACGTCGCCAAGGGCTTGGCCATCGCTGCAGTCGGCATTCTGGTTCTTCTTGCGGTCAACAGTTCCGAACCCGGCAAGTCCTCCGGACTCGACGGAGCGTTCAAGACGCTGGGCGCGCAGCCGTACGGAGTGGCGCTGCTGATCCTTGCCGGATTGGGCATCATCACCTACGGGCTCTACTGCTTCGTGATGGCGCGCTCGACGAAGATGTAGCGCCTGTAGGCAAGTGGGCCTATCCGAATGACCCGGTCTGGAAGCCGACGTCGCTGCCCGACGAACTTCCCGTCGAGCTACCGAATATGGGTCGTCTCGGAACCAGATCATGCATCAGGTTCACGGCTGCAGGGTCGATCATCGCCGCATTTCCACCGTTCGCCAGAATCGTGATCGACCAGCCGCTGTCGGGAACCAGCAGGGTGATGCAGTTGGATCCCGAGCTGTCTCCGTTTTTCTTGGCGAACCGTTGTGGGAAGTTCGGCGTCGGGGGTTGGAGCTGCCACGCCATTCCCATTCCGAATGCAGGATTCTCCGGAGCTTGCGTGTCGATCTGCTCGAGCATCGAGGTCAGGACTGGTTTGAGCGGGTTGTTTCCGTAGCCGAGAGTTGTTGCAGCCCAAATCGACATGTCCTCGGCGGTGCTGACCAGCCCACCCCCTCCTGCGATCGCACCCGTGTTGTTCCACAGAGGCGCTCGTACGCCGTCGAGGTGGTACGGAACGGCAAGGTCGGTTGCTTTGGTCTCGATCACGGTACCCATCATCCCGAGCGGGTCGGTGATTTCGCGGGCGACTGCCGCCGCGAATGGTGGCTTCTCTTGTCCCGGAATGATTTTGTCGGCCATGAGTGTGCCGAGCAGTCCGAACCCGAAGTCCGAGTACAGCCAGTGGCTACCGGGGGCGAACTCCAAGGCGCCGGCGTCTTGGAGTCCTTTCCAGAGCATATTTCTGGTGTACTTCGCCTTCTCGTCCGTGCACGATCGTGTGGGATCGGCACACCCCGCCGAAAGATTGGGCGGGTCGTCGCTCAGGCCGGAACGGTGGGTGACCAGTTGGCGAAGCGTGATCTCCTCGCCGCCGATGCCTTTCGGCAGCGGGTTGCCATCCGAATACTTGCTCGCCAGGTCGTCCAATCCGACTTCTCCCCGAGAGATCAGTTTCGCCAGTAGTGCAGCGGTGAAGGTCTTGGTCTCCGAGGCGATCTCGAATTGCGTTCGTGGAGTGACTCTCACGCCGTTTTCGACGTCGGCCTGGCCGTAGTGGTACGTAGTGGTGACACTCGCCTTGCGGTTCTTCTCATCCGGTTTGACGATGGCGAAGGCAAGGCCGGGAACGCCGCTGTTCAGCAGTGTCTCTGCGACGCGTTGCACCGTTTGGGCTTCAGCAGGATCGCCGACCCGCGAACCTGGATTGGGTGCCGTGGGGCCGGCGGCGCCGGCGGTCGAGGAGGTCGCGAGGGTTATGACCGCGGTTGCCGCCAGCCCTGCAACGCTGATGAACTGTCGTCGTGACGTCCGGGCGGACCCTCGATCCTGGTTATCCATTGTTTGCACATTACAACCAAAGTCGACTGGTTTGACTGTTTTGTCGGAATTGCCAAGGTGTGCTCCTTAGACGATGGTTTTGCTAAATCACGCCGCCGTTGACGTAGATGACCTGGCCATTGACCCAACGAGCTGGGCCGGCGAGAAACGCGACAGCCTCCGCGATGTCCGCCGGTGTGCCGAGGCGTTCCAGGGGAGCCAGCTTGGACAGGTTCTCCACTGTAGCTTCGTCTTTCCCGTCAAGGAATAGATTGGTGGCCGTGGGGCCTGGGGCTACGGCGTTGACCGTGATATCGCGTCCCCGTAGCTCTTTCGCGAGAACCAGAGTGATCGCGTCGACAGCACCTTTGGTGGCGGCGTACGCGGCATAAGTCGGAAACGCCAGCTTCTTCACGGAGGTGGAGAAATTGATGATCGCACCACCGCGCCGGACACGTCTGGCTGCCTGCTGGTCGACCACGAAGGTCCCTCGGACGTTGGTCCGATGCATCCGATCGAAATCGTCGAAGTTCAGTTCTGCGACGGTGGAGAGGATCATGATTCCGGCTGCGTGAACGACGACGTCGATGCCCCCGAACTCCTCCTCGACCGTATCGAACAGTGCGGCGACTTCACCTTCGTCGGCGACGTCCGCATGCACCGCTATGGCGCGACCGCCCGCAGCGACGATGGCGTCAGCTGTTTCCTGGGCGCGTTGAATGTTTCCTGAATAGTGCACGGCGACAGCCATTCCGTCGGCGGCGAGCTTCTCGGCAGTCGCTCGCCCGATGCCGCCGGACGCTCCGGTGACGATGGCGACGCGGGTGGTGGTGTCAGTCATGATGTAACTCCTGAACTGGTTTCGGTTGCATCGGACAGCTTGCGAAGCCACTCTCGTAGTAGGCCGACTTCGTTGGCGGAGAGAGAAGTTGAATCTGCAGCGGCCAGTTGGGCGTCGAGAGTAGATGCAACTCTGTTGAGTGAGGTTTCCGGGTGGGCGCCGGATTCGTCGATGATGGACGCGAAGATTGCGTCGCGAACTCGCTGTGACAGCGTCGGATCGGGGTACTGTTCCGGCCTGACGACGAGCATCAGAGCGACGCCCGCATTCGCGGACATCACCATCTGCGTAGCCACGTCGACCGATACGGTCAGAACACCTGCCGCAGCGCATCGTTGGAGAACGGATCGAAGTAGCGCCTGAGCCTGCAGGGCGGTGTCGGCGCTCTGGGCGGAAGGTGAGTGCATCAAGCGGTAGTGAGCGGGATGCGCGAGCGCGAAGGCGGTGTGCGCATCCCAGCCGGCCCGCAGATCGGCGACGGGGTCATCGGAAGGTGTCGCAGCCCGTTTGCCTTCGAGGTATTCGAAGAAGCCCGCCTCGACGACGGCTGCGAGCAGTCCGTCCTTGTCGCCGAACTGACGGTAGAGCGCGGGGGCGCCGACGCCGGCCATCTCGCACACGGCGCGGGTGGATATGTCGCCGTTGGGGGAGGTGTTGAGCAGCTCGGTTGCCGCGGCCAGAATCTTTGCTCTCGAACCCATGGAAACAACGCTAACACAAATATGTAATCGTTGCTATCGCCGGTTTGGTCGTGCGAACGAACTACAGACACAGGCGCCAGAACTTGATCAGATGAGTGAGCCGGTCCGGCCACGGTTCTGTGTGGAGTGACAGCAAGAGCCGTTCTGTTCTCACACTCTGAACGAAGGAATCCTGGTGATCGACTCGGAAACTACTGTTGCGCAGAATGATTCGCATTCCGGTTATCTGGGGTGGATTCTGCGGGTCATCAGTGTCGTGGCGTGCGCTGCGGTTGCAACGGTCGTTGTCTCGCTGACGCTCGGGCCGCCATTCGCGCGGGCCTGGGCACAGTGGGTTGCTCGTCATCTAGGTGGGGACTTCGAGACGGGAGTCGTTGTCGGATTTGTGACTGGGCTTCTGGGCACCGCTGTGACTTTGTTTGCAGCGCTGATGAGTTCGTTGGCGTGGCGGCGACGCGGTGGCCCGGCATTGTCGCTTGGTGTCGGTGCCATTGCCATGCTTGCCGTTATTCCTGGCGCAGTGAATTTGAGTATCGCGGTCGGTGCAGCAGGATCCGGTGTGAGGGCGGCGGGGAGGATCCTCGACGTCGACGGGCCGGCGTTTCGTGGAGCCTGGATAGCCGGATCTGTGGCGGGGCTGTTGCTGTATATGGCCGCGGCGCTGCTGTTAGGGAGGAGCCTTCGTTCGACGTTCGGGCCTGTCAGGCAGGTGGCGGCACCGCTCCCTGGGGTGGTCGGCTACACCGCCGATGGCCGACCCGTTTTTGCACAAGTGGGCTTCACATCGGACGGGATTCCGGTACTCGCAGATCAACTTGAAGCGCGTTATCCAGCGCGACCAGCGGTCGGCACGAATGCCTTGGCCATCGTCGCACTTGTACTTGGAATCTTCGGTGGAGTTCTTGCTATTCCAGTGGGGTATGTGTCGTTGAACCAGATTCGCCGTTCCGGCGAAAGTGGGCGAGGATTGGCAGTGGCCGGACTCGTTCTCGGTTATCTGTCGCTGGTCGTCGTCGTAGGTGTCGTATTCGTGGCTGTGTCCGCGGCCTATCGATAATTTGGGTCGCGCGTCAGAGTTGGGTGGGCTGGAGTGGCTCGATGTCGGAGGTGCGAGGTCCGAACAGGCCCATAGCCCGGGTGCGAATGGACGGTAGTGCTTCGTGGATGCTCCCGCCGAGGCGGTGGAGAGAGTTGAACGAGCGTGATTCCCAAACCGGAAACTCACCGTCGGTGTCGCGTGATGCTGTGTCCCACAGGAGGGCGTCACCGTTTTCGCTCCATCCGAAAACCTGCAGCGAGTCGGGGAGTGACCAATCGCCGTCGGGTTCGATCATCCAATCGAACTCGTCATCCTGTCCTTCTCTGTAGACCGAATGAAGATGGGCGGTGAGGTTGCGGGCGCGCCCTTGCCAGCCGTCCGCAAATCCGGGAAGGACGGGCGGATAGATGAGCCAGAGTCCGAAGGTCCGCGCCCAACCTGCGTGCCTGATGAATGCGCGATATGAATCGGGGAAGCCCTGCCGGTCGGGAAATCGATAGGAATCCATAAGGGCAAAATCGATATGCGCGAGCGTCGGTCGGCCGTCTACCGTCAGCGCGTTGGTTCCCTGTGCAAACACACCCTCAACGCTAGCAATAGGGGATACCGTGCCGCCCTTTCCGGCTATCGAAGCACGCCGGAATGGGTCACCGAGGCGTGTGCTCGGTGACCTCCGGGTTCAGAGTCGTGTGGTGGAGCGGCGGGGTTTCCGGTCGGGGTCGATGCCCGGTGGTGGGATGAACCAGGGCAGGTGATCGGTGCCCAT